>QFQD01000012.1 GCA_003241485.1 Ancylobacter novellus | reverse complement strand
GATCCCCGACGCCAGACCCGCACCCGACGCAACAACAACATCAGCCCCCAGCGAAACATAACGCTTCACCGTATCAACCGACGCAGAAACCCGTGGCTCGACCGCGGCCGTCTCCTTGAGAACGGACAGACGCATTCTTCCCTCCCTTGCCAGCCGTTAGCCGGCTGTTATTCGATCGTGCGGTTCATGGCGCTGGCGTGCGCCCGCCATCGGCTCCCGCGCGGACATTCTTTCCACGCGCGCCAACGGCACTTCCCGCCATTCGACTCTATTGGTATACAGCATTACGGATACCAGCAAGATGATTCCGCGCCTCGCAGTGGCGCGGCCATCGGTTTCCCTCAGCAGCGCGGCTTCTCGCGCGCGATAATCAAACTAATGTCACAGCTTCACGATAGGTAAGGCGGCGACTTTGCCGCATGCGCGAAGAATTGGACGTGTTGCGTCGCCGTATCGACACGTTGCAGTGCAAGATATCGCAGCAGAGACAGGCGTCGCGAATTGGTACATAGAAGACGCGCCGGCAACGTGACCTCGTATCAGTGCGAGGTCGCGGGAGACGCGCCGGCGACATGGAGGAAATAATGGCAGGCAGGCGCGAACGCGCAACAAAGATCGTGGCGACCCTCGGGCCAGCCTCGTCGAGCCCGGAGAAGATCCGCGCGCTGTACGAGGCCGGTGTCGATGTGTTCAGGCTCAATTTCAGCCACGGCACGCAGGACAACCACGGCAAGGTACTGGGCGCGGTGCGCGCGCTCGAAAACGAAGTGCGCCGCCCCATCGGCGTGCTCGCCGACCTGCAGGGCCCGAAGCTGCGCCTCGGCAAGTTCGTCGACGGCCACATCAACCTGACCGCCGGCACGACGATCCGATTCGACACCGACCCGACGCCGGGCGACGAGCGCCGCGTGTCGATCCCGCACCCGGAAATCCTCGAAGCCCTGCATGAGGGCTCGACCGTGCTGCTGGACGACGGCAAGGTGCGCGTGCGCGTGGTGCGCAAGGGCTCCGGATTCATCGAGGCCGAGGTCGTCGCCGGCAACCGGCTGTCGAACAATAAGGGCTTCAACGTCCCCGACGTGCTGCTCCCGGTCTCCGCGCTCACCGACAAGGACCGCTCCGACCTGTTCTTCGCCCTCGACCTCGGCGTGGAATGGATCGCGCTCTCCTTCGTGCAGCGCCCCGAGGACGTGATCGAGGCGCGCGAACTGATCCAGGGCCGCGCCCAGATCAACCTAAAGCTGGAGAAGCCGCAGGCGGTCGAGCACCTCACCCGCCTCACCGAGCTGTCGGACAGCATCATGGTGGCGCGCGGCGATCTCGGCGTGGAGCTGTCGCTGCCGGAAATCCCGGCGCTGCAGAAGCGCGTCATCCGCGAGTCCCGCCGCCTCGGCAAGCCGGTGATCGTGGCGACGCAGATGCTGGAATCCATGATCAGCGCGCCGGTGCCCACCCGCGCCGAAGTCTCCGACGTCGCCACCGCCGTCTATGACGGCGCCGACGCGGTGATGCTGTCGGCGGAAAGCGCGGCCGGGCAATATCCGGTCGAGGCGGTCGCGATGATGGACCAGATCATCAAGCAGGTGGAGCGCGACCCCGGTTATCGCCCCATCATCGATTCGCAGCGCCCCGAGGCTGGCCATTCGATTGCCGACGCGGTGACCACGGCCGCCTATCAGGCCGCGCTCTCGGTCAATGCCGCCGCCCTCGTCACCTACACGCTGTCGGGCACCACGACGCTGCATGCGGCGCGCGAGCGCCCGCGCGTGCCGATCGTCGGCATTGCCAGCCAGCTTTCCACCGCGCGCCGTCTGGTGATGTCCTATGGCGTGCATGCGGTGCATGCGCCGGAGGAGATCCACACCTTCGGCGAAATGGCGACCAAGGCGACGCACACCACGGTCGAGCACGGCTTCGCCAAGAAGGGCGACCTCATCGCCATCACGGCGGGCGTGCCCTTCGCGACACCGGGCACCACCAACGTCATGCGCCTCGTCACCATCGACAAGGCCATGCTGTCGCGCAAGCCGGTGGGCGCCGACAAGAACGACCCGATGACGCCCCCGCGTGCCGCCGCCAGCCGCGCGCGCGGCGGTGCGGCCGTCCGCTCCAAGCCGGTGAAGGCCAAGGCCGAGTGACCACCGCCTGAGACATCGAGGAAGACGGAAAGGCCCTCCCGACGGAGGGCCTTTTCATTTTGCCGGTGCGTGCCCGTCCGGCAGGGTTGCGGCACCCGGCCCGAGCGGGCGCTGCATCAGCACGGAATCTACCCAGCGGCCGAACTTGAAGCCGACATCGTGCAGCACACCGGCCTGAACGAAGCCGTGCCGGCGGTGCAGCGCGATGGAGCCCGCATTGGCGCTATTGCCGATCACCGCAATCATCTGCCGCCACGGGCCGGCCTCGCAGCGCGCGATCAGTTCGGTGAGCAAAGCGCTGCCGATGCCCTGCCCGCCCCGGTCCTGCGCGACATAGATGGAATCCTCGACCGTGAAGCGGTAGGCCGGGCGTGGACGATAGGCCGTGGCGTAGCTGTAACCGACCACCTCGCCGCCGATCTCCGCGACGATGTAGGGCAGGCCGGCGTCGAGCACGGCAGCGCGCCGGGTGGCGAGCACCTCGACCGAGGGCGGCACTTCCTCGAAGGTGGCGAGGCCGTGCAGCACGTGATGGGCGTAGATCTCCCGCACCGCGGGCAGGTCCTGCGGTTGGGCGTCACGTACCCGGATCGGTGCGCTGGAGGGCGGGGTCATGAGAGCGATCACTGCGCCAGCGAGGCCGTTACCGCGCCGGGATAGGGGTCCTTCAGCGCGGCATCGGGCTGACTGACGGGGATCGGACCGGAGGTCAGAGCGCCCAGCTTCTCCGGCCCGGAACGGCGCAGCACCTCGCGGAAGCTCTTGTGCATGCCGCCATCGACATAGGAGGCCGCCAGCGGCGGATTGGCCGCGGCGATGGCGGCAATCTCGGCCGCCTCGGCGGCTTCGCGCTGCTGGATGCGCTGGGCGATCGCCGCGCTGGCGGGGTCGACCGGGCACGGCCCGAGCGGGTCGAGCTTGGCATCGGCCGGCATTGGCGTCGCGGTGAAGCGGTAGCGACCGGCGCAGGCCGTCACCGTCGGCGGCTGCTTGGTCAGATCGAAATAGTCGACGCCTTCACGCAGATTCTGCCAGAACGCCATGTTCGGGTCGGTGCGGTGCGCGGCGAAATTGGCCGGCGTCATGCGGAAGGGCAGCGCCTGGACCTGGAAATTCTCCTGCCCGCCCTTCAGTGCCTCGCGCGCCAGCGCATAGATCTCGGCCACGCCATTATTGGTCATGGCGTAGCAGCCGGCGGAGGTGCAGGCGCCATGCACCATCAGCGCCGCGCCGGTGTAGCCCAGCGCGCTCTCCAGTTCGTTGGGATAGCCCAGATTGAACGACAGGAAGTACTGCGAGCGCGGGTTCAGCTGCGCGCGGGTGATGGTGTAGAAGCCCTCCGGCGCCTGCCGGTCGCCCTCGCGCGTCTTCGGGCCGAGCTTCCCGGACCAGCGGCACATCGGGTAGGTCTTGAGCAGCGCATAGGTGCCGTTACTGGTGCGCTTCCACACCTCCAGCTCGCTCTCCTGCTTGTAGATGCGGACCATGATCGGGTCGGCCGGGGTCATGCCCTTGGCCGTCATCTCCGACACGATCTTGGAGTTGAGCGGGATCGACCCACGGTCGTCCTCGCCGTCCATGGACACGCAGCCCGCCAGCGCGGCGGACACCACGAGGGCAGCGACAAGACCAAGCCTGGCCAGCAGCTTACTCACGAAACACGCGCTCCCGACACTCTCACACGACACTCCCGCCCTCGACCGATGACAACAGCGGATCGATCAGGCAGCTGAATGGCTCAATGGACATGAAGCCTGAATATGGTTTGCCATTTATGAAGAAAGTCGGTGTCCATGCCGGCTCCCGCACCTGAGCCTCTCCAGTCGCGTGAGGAGCAAGGCAGCCTTGCGGCATGAGCGGCGACCTCACGCAATCGTGAGCTAGCGATCCACCAGCCGCCGCAGCTTGCCGAGCTGAATCTCCTGCGGCTCGTGCAGGTCCAGCGTGGAGACGAAGCGCCCATCCGAGCCCATGAGGAACACCAGCGCAGTGTGGTCCATGGTGTAGCCGCCCTCGGTCGGCACCTTGCGGGCGTAGGCGCGGTAGTTCTTCAGCATCTGCGCCGTCGCCTCCGGCGTGCCGGTCAGCGCGGTGATCCGCGGATCGAAGGAGGTCATGTAGAGGCGCAGTTGCTCGACCGTGTCGCGCTCGGGATCGACGCTGACGAACAGAATCTTGAAGCGATCGGCGTCAGGGCCCAGCGCTGCCATGAGCTGGGTGAGGCCGAACAGCGTGGTGGGGCACACATCCGGGCAATGGGTAAAGCCGAAGAACACCGCATAGGGGCGCCCGGAAATATCCGCCTGCGTCACCGCGCGCCCGTTCTGGTCGGTCAGCGTGAAGGGACCGCCCAGTTCGCTGACATCGATCACGCTCGCTCCCGGCGGCACGGGCGGCGTGCGCAGCATGAGAAAGCCGAAGCCGGCCGCCGCGATGACGACAAGCCCCCACAAAATCCAGCGCAGCCGCTTCACCCGCATTCTCCCGCCAAAAGATGCACGCGGTGAAGCCCGGCCGGGGCCGCGCGTCAACTCACGAAACCGCAGGGACGCGCACGGGAACCCGCGGCGCTACGCCTGTCATACGTCTGCCGTTGCTGCCGATGCCCCGCCGGTACTAAATGACCGCCATCTCTCCATTGGTCCGCGCCGGGGGGCGCACGCACCATGTCCGCCACTCCGCCCGTGCCCGCCGCGGCGCGCGTCACCTGCCTCGATGGCCTGCGCGGCGTTGCCGCCTGCGCCGTGGTGGCGTTTCATTTCTTCTATGCGTTCACGCCCGGCCCCTTTGCCGATCGCGCCCGCACCGGCTTCAGCCTGTTCGACACGCCGCTGGCGGTGCTGTGGAACGGTAATTTCGCCGTGGCCGTGTTCTTCGTACTCTCCGGCTTCGTGCTGGCGGCGTCGTGCCCGAAGAGCCTGCGCGAGGCGCCGTTGATGATCGGCCTGCGCTATTTCCGGCTCGGCCTGCCGGCGCTGGCCTCCTCCATCCTCGCCTGGGCCTGGCTCACCGGCTTTCCCGACGCGGCCACCGCGGCGCGGGCCATCAGCGGCAGTTCCTGGTTCCGCTGGACCTACCAGCCGCCCATCCCCCCGCTGTCGCAGGCGATCTGGGAAGGCGGCATCGGCGTGTTCATCAACGGCACCACCCGCTTCAACAACCCGCTCTGGACCATGCAGGCGGAATTCATCGGCTCGGTGCTGATCTACGGCTCCTATGCCTTTCTGAAGGGTCGCGCACGCGGCGTTGCGATGGCGGCCGGCATCGTCGGCTTCGGAGCGACGGGGCTCTTCTTCCTCGCCGCCTTCTGCGGCGGCGCGCTGATCTACGAGCTGCGCCATCGCCTCGGCGAACGCCCGGCGCTCGGCGCGGTAACAGCCCTTGCCGGCCTGCTCCTCGGCGCCACCTTCGCTGGCCGCGCCGCCGGGTCCGACCTCTTCTCGCAGATCGTCGCGCAGCTCGGCACGGAGGGCCCGCGACAGGCCGGGGCGATGCTGCTGGTGGTCGCCATACTGATGACGCCCGCGCTCCGGCGCCTGTTCGAGAGCCGGCCGCTGCAGAAGCTCGGAGAACTGTCCTTCCCGATCTATCTCGTGCACGTGCCGCTGATCGTGGCGCCGGTCTCGGCGGTCTTCGTCGCGCTGAGCCCCATATCGCCGCTCGCCCTGGCGCTGCTGTTCGCCGCCACCTGCGCCGCGACGCTCCTGCTCGGGGCGGTCTTCCTGGTGGCGGTCGAGCGCCCGGTGCTGGCCCTGCTGAAACAGGTCCGCACGCGCGCCCGCGACCGCCTCGCCACCCTCTGAGGGCGCTACTGGTTCGGCGCCGGGTAGGAGGAGGCGCCCGGCACCAGCCGCACCGGCTCGCCGACCGCGCTGGGAGCGCCAGACGAAGGAAGGTAGTTCGTCGTTCCCGGCATGGCCGGCGGCGTGCTGAAGGGCGAGCGCTGGGTGTCGGACTGCACCGGCCGCGCCGGCGCCTGGTCGATCACGGAACCCGGCTGCACCTGGCCCGGCGTTACGTTCGGCTTGCTGCTCGGCGCCAGCTGGCCGGAAACGGCCGGACCGGGAACCTGCGGGTAACCCTCGACGGGATCCACCAGATTGCCCTGCATCGCCGGGTCGGTGTAGCCGGGTTGCGCCGCCGGGTAGACGGGTTCGGCCTGCGGCACGGCGGTGCCATAACGGCGGGCGCTGCTGCGCGTGGCGCGCGACACCGGCGCACCCTGCCGGGGCTCGGGGCCGGCCCAGCCGTCCAGCACCGTGCCGTCGCCCTGCAGTCCCGACGGATAGGCGAGCGGCCCGCCGATCTGGCCGATGCCCACCGGCTCACCGACCGGGCGCCCATAAGGCTGCCAGAAGGGCGGCAGGAAATAACCGTTGATGGAATAGCGGTACATGACCCGGAGCAGGTCCTGTTCGCTCGCGCCGATCTGGCAGAGCCGCAGGCGGATGGCGAGCACACCGCTATCGGGCGGGATCAGGTTCAGCCGCTGCTGCGACTGGATGCGCTGCCATCCATAGATGCACAGCTCGCCGCCGCCAGCATTGCCGATGGCATAGTTGAACGGCCCGTAGCGATTCTGCACGAAGTAGTTGGACACATGCATGTTCACGCCGGGCAGGCGCTCCAGCATCTCGTCGTCCAGCACGTCATCGTTCAGGAAGTCGTCCTTGCGCAGGTTTTCCCAGCCCGTGCGACCTTTGACCGGGCCGAAGAACACTGCGTAAATCGCGTTCTGCCCGCGCGAACGCGAATGGGTGGCGAGAATGATCTCCTGCTGGACCGCGTTTATATAATCGGTCTCAAGCACGGTGAGCACCTGGGGCGCCGCGCCGGGTTCGGGCAGAATAAGGGCTTCAGAGACGGGCACTTGCACCGTCGCCGTCGCAACCTGAGGGTTGCCCCTCCAAAACAAGGGAGCACAACCGGCCGTCAGGAAGGCGACGGAAACGGCAAGACACCCAAGAAGAGGTACGCGCGCTTTCCGTCCGTTCATGTGCCCTTCAAGCGCTGCAGCGCGGTTGCGCCGACAATCCACTCCGCCTGCATCCAATCATCAGAGCAGCGTCATGAAACATCGACGAATCACTTGCGTGGAAAGACTTTAGCCTGCAGCGGCGCCGGGAGGAATCAACCAAGTGACAGGAAAGTTCGATATTGGATAGATTTCCTCAACCTCTGGGGATTAGACACACCTTATGCCGCCGGCCAGCTTCGGCCCTGGCAAAACCGAGGCGGAGAGAGAATGCGCAAGGCATGGATAGGCGGCTTGTGGGCGTTGTTCTCGCTCATCGTCGTGTTCCTGATCACGCTGCCCATCAGCCTCCAGGCCCACCTCATCGCCGGCTGCATCGTCGTGCTGGCCATGATCCTGCTGAAGACCTTCGGGCCTCCGGTCGGCATCTTCCGCATGATCGCGCTGGCGCTCGGCACGTCGATCGTGCTGCGCTATGTGTACTGGCGCACCACCAGCACCATTCCGCCGATCACCCAGCTTGAGGACTTCATCCCCGGCTTCATGCTCTACATCGCCGAGATGTACAGCGTGTTCATGCTGTTCCTCAGCCTGTTCGTGGTGTCCTCGCCCATGCCCGAGCGGGTGTCGCCGCCGTTGAACATGGACGACCTGCCGACGGTCGACATCTTCATCCCGACCTATAACGAGGATTCGCATCTTCTCGCCTCGACGGTCTCGGCTGCGCTCAGCATCGATTATCCCGAAGACAAGTTCACCGTCTGGCTGCTCGACGACGGCGGCACCGATCAGAAATGCGAGCAGGACGACCCCGCCAAGGCGCTGGAGGCGCAGAAGCGGCGCGCGGAACTGCAGCAGCTCTGCGCCGGGCTCGGCTGCAACTATCTGACCCGCGCGCGCAACGAGCACGCCAAAGCCGGCAACATGAACAACGGCCTGACGCACTCGACCGGCGACCTCATCGCCGTGTTCGACGCCGATCACGCGCCGACGCGCGACTTCCTGCAGCAGACGGTTGGCTACTACCAGACGATGGAGAACCTGTTCCTCGTCCAGACGCCGCACTTCTTCATCAATCCCGACCCGCTGGAGCGCAACCTCAACACCTTCGACTACATGCCGTCCGAGAACGAGATGTTCTACGGCATCATCCAGCGCGGCCTCGACAAGTGGGACGCGGCGTTCTTCTGCGGCTCGGCGGCGCTGATCAACCGGCGCGCGCTGCAGGAGACGAGCGGCTTCCAGGGCATCACCATCACAGAGGACGCCGAAACGGCGCTCGAACTGCATTCGCGCGGCTGGCACTCGGTCTATGTCGACCGCCCGCTGATCGCCGGGCTTCAGCCCGAGACCTTCACCAGTTTCATCGGCCAGCGCACGCGCTGGGCGCAGGGCATGATGCAGATCCTGCGCTTCCATGTCCCGCCGCTGAAGAGCGGCCTGACCCTGCCGCAGCGCCTGAGCTACTGCTCATCCACGCTGTTCTGGCTGTTCGCCTATCCGCGACTGATGTTCCTCATCTCGCCGCTGTTCTACCTGTTCTTCTCGCTGGAGATCTTCGACGCCTCGGGCGCCGAGTTCCTCGCCTACACCACGACCTATATGCTCGTGAACCTCTTGATGCAGAACTACCTCTACGGCCGCTACCGCTGGCCGTGGATTTCTGAATTGTATGAATACATACAATCGATCTATCTGCTGCCCGCGCTCATTTCGGTTATCATCAATCCGCACAAGCCGACGTTCAACGTCACCGCCAAGGGCGAAACGATGGATGAAGGGCATGTGTCGGAGATCGGCCGCCCGTTCTTCATCATTTACGGCATCCTCATTGTCGGCGTGCTGGTCACCATCTACCGGCTGCTCACCGAGCCGTTCAATGCCGACGTCATTATTGTCGTCGGCGCGTGGAACGTGCTCAACATCATCATCGCCGGCTGCGCCCTCGGCGTGGTGTCCGAGCGGCGCAACCGACGCCGCGCCCACCGCGTGGACCTGCTGCGGCGCTGCGACCTGCTGATCGACGGCGTCGCCTACCCCGCCATGATCGACGACGGCTCGGTGGGTGGCGCGCGCGTGCGCCCGAACGCCAATGTGACGCTGCCGGAGATTGAACGCGGCCAGGCGGCGGTGCTGCGCTTCAAGCCGCTCTCGGCCAACATCCGGCTCGACACGCTGCCCATCACCATCCGCAATATCGAGCGCGATGCGGATGGCCTGCTGATCGGCGGGCAGTTCGCGCCGACCGAACCCCAGCACTACCGGCTCATTTCCGACCTCATCTTCGCAAGCTCGGAACAGTGGACGAAATTCCAGGCCTCCCGGCGCAAAAATCCGGGGGTTCTGCGCGGTACCATCAATTTCGTTCGACTTTCGATCTTCCATACCGGACGCGGCCTGTCCTATCTCGTTCATCTGCACAAGCTGTGGCGCGAGCGCCGCCGTCACCCCCCTCTCGCTCCGGCAAAACGCGGATGATGCCCATGCGCGCCATTTCCACGATCGCGGTGATCGGCCTTGTTGCCGGCTTCGCCTGGAGTGCTGCCGCTCAATCGGCCGGCCAAGGCACCGGCTTCTCGATGACGCCCCCGCTGCAGGATGGCGGCTCGACGCCCGGCAAGCCGGCGACATCGGTGCCGATGACGGCACCGACGCCTTCGCCTGCCCCGCAAGCGGCTGTTCCCGGCGCCCCGGCCGGCCCCGTTCCGTCCGCGGGCGAGCTTGCCCCGCCCGGCCCGGCGCCGTCTTCCGGCTCGACGGGTGGCTCCAGCTTCTCGATGCCGTCCTTCCCCTCGGCGGCGGTCGGCACGCCGGCAACTCCGCCGGCCGGAGGCGCTACTCCCTCGCCCGCTCCCGCCCCGGCCCCGCGTGCGCTCACGCAATCGCCCCCGCCGGCCGCCGCCCCGGCCGCGCCGCCTACGACCTCGACGCCCTCGACCTCGCCGACGACCGAGCGCTTCCCCTCGACCGGCCTCGGCGTGCCCGGCGAGCCGGGCGCGCCCGCGCCCACCGCTGCCCCGTTCCAGATGCGCCCCGGCCAGCCGGCGCCGCGCGTCGCGCCGGTTCCGGTCGCCAGCCAGCCGAGCGCGCCCCCGCGGCCGGACCGTTTCATCATTCCGCAGCCGCGGATGATCTTCGCCGGTGAGGTCGCCTCGCGCGCCTGGGTGATTTACGTCACCGAGGAAGAGGCCGCCCGCCAGGCGACCTTCCTGCTGAGCTACATCAACGCCGTGGTGGTGATGCCCGAAACCTCGCGCATCCGCGTGACGATCAACGGGCAGGCCGTCATCGAGACCCCGATCGCCTCCTCGCAGGAGCCGTCGCGTTTCGCCGTGCCGATCCATCGCGGCGCCTTGCGCGCGGGCGCCAATCTCATCCGCGTCGACGTGGTACAGCGCCATCGCACCGACTGCGCCGTTACCGCCACCTATGAGCTGTGGACCGAGATCAACAACGAGGGCACCGGCCTTTCCTTCGCCGGCGGCCGCCCGCCCATCACCGGCGGCCTCGACGACCTTCCCTCCGTCGGCTTTGACGACAAGGGTATCACCACCATCCGGGTCATCACGCCGGGCCCGATCGAAGGCGGCGGAAGCGCCCGCGTTCTGCGCGTCGTGCAGGGGCTTGCCGTGCGCGGCCAGTTCCCCAATCCCTCGATCGTCATCGCCGAAGGCGCACAGGGACGCGCCGCTCCGGGCACGCTCACCGTGGTCGTCGGCACCGCATCCGAGCTGCCGCGCCTGATGGCGGCGGTGCCGGGCGATGCGCGCCAGCGGCCGATCACCAGCTTCCTCGACGACGATCGGCTGGGCGCGCCAACCCTTGTCATCTCCGGGCCGACACCCGCCGATGTGGACCGCGCCATCGACCGGCTGAACGGCATCTCGATCTCGCAGACCGATGCCATCAACACCCAGACCCGCTTCGCGCCGAACGCCCCGCTGTTCGACGACGCGCGCAGCGTGCGGCTGGCGGAACTCGGCGTCACCACGCAGGAGTTCTCGGGGCGGCGCTTCCGCTCGGAATTCCAGATCGCCCTGCCGCCGGATTTCTATGCCGAGGCCTATGGCAATGCGAACCTGCTGCTCGATGCCGCCTTCACCGCCGCCGTGCGGCCGGGCAGCCATATCGACCTCTATGTGAACCAGCAGATTGCCTCCACCCTGCCGATCACGGCGCGCGGCGGCGGCCTGTTCCAGCACCAGCCGATGTTCGTGCCGCTGCGCAATTTCCGACCCGGCATCAACCGGCTGTGGCTTGAGGTCGTGCTCGACACCGAATCCGACGCCCGCTGCCTGCCCGGTGCCACGCTGCCGGCGGACAACCGCTTCGTGCTGTTTGATTCGTCCGAATTCACCCTCGGCAATTTCGCCCGCATCGGCCGCTCGCCGGACCTCGGCGCGTTCACCGCGACGGCCTTCCCCTACAATATCGACGGCAACCCCATCGCCGTCGTGCTGGCGCGGCAGGATGCGGCGACGCTGGCCGGCGCCAGCACGCTGATGGCGCGCCTCGCGCTCTCCAACGGCGCGCCCCTGCCGATTGATGCCTCCGCGGCCTCGGTCACGCTGGGCGAGCGCAACACCATCTTCGTCGGTGGCATCGACCACATTGCCGGCAGCGTGCTGGACCAGGTCGGCATTGCGCCCTCCACCCGCGCCAACTGGGTGGTCTCGGCGGAAGACGACCGGCCGAGCGGCGTCGCCGGCAGTGAGAATTATGACAACGTGCTGGAGCGCTTCCGCAACCGGCGCTCCGCGGACACCCAGAATGTGCCGACCGAGCAGCCGAGCCAGCACAACACGCCGGAAATATATGAGCGCTGGCGCGAGAACGTGGCCGGCCGCGGCGGCGTCTACGCCGTCATGGACGCGTTCGAGGAGTGGCTGCGGCGCACCTTCTCCATCGGCTTCGACTCGCTGCGCATCCAGGAAGGCCGCCGCACGCTTTACGAGCCCCCGCCGCGCACCTCCATCCTGATGGCGCAGGGCTCCAGCACCAATGGCAAGCAGTCCTGGACGCTGGTGACAGCGCGCACCTCCGATGCACTCGCCGCCTCCATGGTCCGCTTCACCTCCGACAATGTCTGGAACCGGATCGGCGGTCAGGCGGTCGCCTTCCAGAGCTCGACAGGCGAGGTCGAGCGCCGGGACACCACGTCCTTCCGCTTCATCATCACCCAGCCGCTCTCCTTCGCGAATTTCCGGATGATTGCCGCGAACTGGCTCTCGACCAACATCATGCCATATGCGCTGATGCTGCTGATTGCCGGAACGGCACTCGGCATCGCCACCGCCTTCCTCCTGAGACGACTGGGGCGTCCCACATGATGAAACACCTCGTCGCCAGCATCTTCGTGCTCGCCTTCGGGGTTGTTTCAGTGCAAGCGCAGACCTCTCCGATCCCGACGGCGGCGTGGAACGCTTATATGGAGCACTTCGTCGATGACTCGGGCCGGGTCGTCGACACGGCCAATGGCGGGATCAGTCATAGCGAAGGTCAGGGCTATGGGTTGCTTCTGGCTTATTTAGCTGGTGACAGAAGCAATTTCGAGCGCATATGGAGCTTCACGCGTACCGAGTTGCTGATTCGCGACGACGGACTCGCTGCATGGCGCTGGGACCCGAATTCGACACCTCGTGTTACCGACGTCAACGCGGCGAGCGACGGCGATCTATTAATTGCTTATGCTTTGGCGCGGGCTGGAAGAACGTGGGGCAACCAGTCCTATATAGACAGCGCCCAGAGGATGGCGCGGGCCGTGGGCAAGAAGCTGGTCGTGCGCAGCGGCAGCCGGCTGGTTCTGCTGCCCGGCGCCACGGGCTTTGCCGCCGGCGACCGGCCGGATGGCCCGATCCTCAATCTATCCTATTGGATCTTCGAAGCTTTTCCGGTGATGAAGCAGCTCGCCCCAGAGACCGACTGGGACGGGGTGGCCGCCGGTGGAATCGAATTGCTGCGCATCGCGCAGCTCGGTCCCGCGCGACTTCCGCCGGACTGGATATCGGCGCCGGCCAACGCGCCCGTAACTGTGGCCGAGGGCTTCACCCCGGTCTTTGGTTACAATTCGTTAAGGATATCTCTTTACCTATTGCGTGCGGGGATAGTGGACGCAGAGCTACAGGAGACATTCCGGCGGAACTGGCTGATCGAGAATGGGGGCACCCCCGCGGTCGTCGAGATTCCCACCGGACGCGTAATCACGCGGCTGACCGAGCCGGGCTATCGCATGCTCGGGGCGGTTCTGGCATGTGCCCTGAACGCGACCCCTATTCCGGATGATCTGCGGCGGTTCGAGCCTACGCTCTACTATCCGTCGACTTTGTACTTGTTGGGCTGGGCGCTAGTCGCGGAGAAGTATCCGAGATGTCTTTGAAGAGAGCCGCTCTGCTGATCGTGCTGGGGGGAACCGTCCTCCCGGCGATCGCACAGCAGATCGAGCTCCCGGGCAGCTCGGGCAACACGCCCGCCAACCGCACCGGCGACACGTCGAACGCGGCCCGTCCCAAGGTTGACGAAACCGCCCTGCGCTACTTCGCCTCGCAAGGCGATACCCGCCGTCTCGAAGCCGAAATCGCCCGCCTGCGTGCGCTCTATCCGGAATGGT
Source organism: Ancylobacter novellus (assembly GCA_003241485.1). GTDB lineage: Bacteria > Pseudomonadota > Alphaproteobacteria > Rhizobiales > Xanthobacteraceae > Ancylobacter > Ancylobacter novellum_A. The sequence continues at coordinate 39,661 of QFQD01000012.1, read as the reverse complement.
CTCCGCCCGCCGATCTGTTCGGCCCGCAGACCGATACCGAGCTGGAGCGGATGTGGAAGCTCTATGCCGAGGGCAAGTACAGCGACGTGCGCAGCGCCATTACCGCGCGGCAGACGGCAGATCCCTCATGGGATCCGCCGGCCGACCTGATCGCCCGGCTCAACGAATCGGAAACCCGCCAGCGTCTCATCAACGCTTCTGACGCCCAGCAATGGTCGACGGTGCTGCGGTTGGCCACCGAGACGCCAGGCGTCCTCACCTGCTCGAATGTCGACATTCTCTGGCGCGTCGCCGAGGCGTTCAGCAAGACCAACCAGCTGCCGCGCGCGCTGGACGCCTACACCTATGTGCTGACCAACTGCAACGATCCGAGCGAACGGCTCGCGACGATGCAGAAGGCGATCCCGCTGCTGACCGACGAACAGATCGCCAAGCTCATGGAGCTGGAGCGCAAGGACGCCGACGACAAGCCGGAATTCGATGTCCTGCGTGACGACCTGATCCGCCGGCGTATGGGCAAGGCGGCGGAGAATCCCGAATTCTCCGTGCCCGATCACGACATCAAGCGCATGGAAGAGCTGGCGCGGCAGAACACCACGCCGGGCGATCCGCTGCTGCTGGGCTGGTATCTGTTCCGGCACGACGAGGCGCAGCGCGCTCTCGAATGGTTCAAGCTGGCACTCGACCGCAAGGGCGGTCCGAAGTCGGCGGAAGGCTATGTGCTCGCGCTCAATTTCCTCGGCCGCGCGCTGGAAGCCGAGCCGATCGCCTATGAGTGGCGCGACAGCGCGCCCGAGAACAACAAGGCCTATCTCGACGTCGTCATCAGCCTTCTGACGGCCGATCCCCCGCCGGTGCTCGACGAGATCGTGCTGTCGCGCTTCAGCCCGGTGGTGATGCGCGACAAGTACGTCCCCGGCGCGCAGGCGCTCGGATGGTACGCCTACAATACCGGGCAGATCGTCACCGCCCAGTCCTGGTTCGAGACGGCCCTCACCTGGGACCCGAACGACGAACCCTCCGCCTATGGCCTGTCGCTCACCTTCTGGCGCCTTGGCGACCAGGCGCGCCTCATGGCGATGGTGCGCAGCTGGGGCCCGCGCTCCGAGCGCATCGTCGCGCTGGTCGATCCGGTGGTGCGTGCCCGCCTCGAGGCCCGCAACGCGCAGACCGCGACCCGCCGCTACACCGATCCTCTGGTCGCCGCCGCTGCGCGTCTGACCCCCACCCCCACGCTGCAGCCGCCGCCGGTCGGCGCGCCGACGGTCAGTAGCGCCCGCGGTTACGTTCCCGGGACGGCGGCGCCGCAATTCGTTCCCGTGCCCGGCTCCACTGCCGTGCAGCCGGCTGCGCCCGCCATGTCCTATGCGCCGACCGGCCAGTTTCAGCCGATCCCGCAGTTCCAGGGCGCCCAGTCGACCTATCAACCCACGGCGCAGTTCCAGCCTGTGCCGGGCGCCGCCACGCCGGCTGTCACCACGCAGGTTGCTGCCGAGCGGGCTTATGCCGCGCCGGTTGCCGCGAGCTACGCTGCGCCCACGCCGCGCCGGCGGCCGATCACCCGCTCGGTCGCCCGCACCGGCAGCACCGTGACCGATGTCGGCAGCGGCGGCGGTGGTGGCGGCGCGGCGGCCTCGCTCGCCCGTGGCTGGCAGCTCATGGAGCTGAACCGGCCGATGGAAGCGATCCCGGCCTTCGACTACGCGATCAAGTACGGTGCCGGCCGCACGGCGGAAGACGCCGCCTATGGCAAGTCGCTGGCCTATCTTCGCAAGGGCATGACCAACGCCGCCAGCGCGGCCGCGCTTGAGGCCCCGCAGAGCCCGCGACGCTCGCTGGCGCTCACCAAGGATCTGCTGACCCAGCGCGCCTTCGAGTTCTACAAGGACGGCCGCTATGTCGAGGCGCTCATCGCCCTCGACGAGGTCGCCCGCATCGCCCCCGAGCAGCAGGACCTGATGATGATGCGGGCCTGGTGCTACTACAAGATCGGCGACTATCAGTCGGCCAACCGCATCTTCAAGGCGCTCGCCGCACAGGGCAATCCGGAAGCCATGAACGGCGTGGAAACGGTGCTTATCGCTACCCGCCAGCGCCGCGACACCTGGTAAGGCCCCGCGCCATCGCCTGAAAACGAAAAGGGCCGGCACTCGCGTAGTGCCGGCCCTTTTTCACATCCCGCATTGCCCGGAAAGGTGGCGGAAGAGAGTGGGAGTCGAACCCACCAGAGACCGTCTCGCGGCCCCTCCCGGGTTTGAAGCCCGGACATCACACCAGTGATGCTTCCCTTCCAGAAGCTGTGTCGCCCGCATCTTCGGCTATCGCGCCGAACAGGTCCAGCCTGTGCGGGTTGATGCGCCGCATATCTCCACGGCGGAGCGTCACGCCGTGCCGGTCGAAGAACTCCAGAATCTGGATGGCGACCTTGCGGCCGACCGCGTGCTCACCCGCCTCCACGCGGTCGCGGAACGCGGCGGCCGGGAACTGGCGGCCAGGGGTGTTCTGCGAGAGGTCGCGCACCATCATGACCATCTCGGCCACCGTCGCGCGCAGGAAGAAATGGTCGTGCGCCACCTCGTCGGCCCGCCCCATCCGCCCGAGCAGCTTCATCAGCCGGCGAATATCGGGCTCCGGCGCTCCGGTGAGGCTGGCGAGATCGCGCACGCGCGGCGGGCGGAACCGCTCGGCCCCGCCAAGGCGCGGCTCGATCATCTCCCACAGCACCTCGTCGGGTCGGGTGAGGCGCACCTCGTGCCCGGCGAGGCGCACCCAGGCGCCGTCGAGCCCCACGCGCCCCTCGCCGGCCAGCCGCCGCAGCGCCTCGGCGAAGACGGGTTTGGCAAGACGCGGCACCAGAGCGAGGCGCAGCTTTTCCGCCCCCATGCCCGGCAGGTCCGGATTGGCGTCGTGAAAGCGCGTCAGCTCCGCCAGCAGCGCGGCGCGGTAGAGGTCCCATCGCGCCGCGGAGAGCGCGGTGCGCGCACCGCTCGCGGTCAGGACCACGAGCCCAAGCTGCGCGATGATTCCGGCGGTCGTCGCTTCGGCCAGCGCCCGGTCCCGCGCAAAAGCATCGAGATCGAGATTCCACGGCTCGCCGTCGAGCAGGCGCGCCACCGCGACAGCGGGATCGGCCTGCGTCCACGCTTCGAGCTGGGCGAGGCGCTCCGGTGTACGGCGCTTGCGGGCCGGGGCGCGCAGGTCGAGAAACTCGCCGCCGCCAATGGTGCGCTGCGCCGAGGTATCGCGGATCACGAAGCGATCGCCGCTCGCCGCCGCGATGGGCCGCTCCAGCACCAGCTGGACATAGGCCTCGCCCCCTGGCGGCACGGCGTCGCGCGACAGCGGCACCAGCCGCGCGCCGACCTCCACCGAGGCATGGTGCAGCCGCACCGGGAACCACTGCCCGAGTGCCTTGGGCTCCCCCGGCAGCACCCGCAGCCGCGCGTCGATCCGCTCGGTCGGTGCGTGCAGCACCGGATCGAGCACCATGTCGCCGCGGGCGATCGCCTCATGCGTCACGCCCTCGCCGGCAAGGTTCAGCGCGCAGCGATCCCCGGCGCGGCCCTCCTCCGCCTTGCGGTTCTGCGCATGGATGGAGCGCACGCGCGCGGCGATGCCCGCGGGCGAGACGATGAGCTGGTCGCCGACCTTCACCCGGCCGGAGAGCACCGTGCCGGTCACAACCGTGCCGGCGCCGGATAGCGTGAAGCTGCGGTCGATGGCGAGGCGGAAGCGGCCTTCCGCCGCCCGCGCGCGAAACGCCCGCGCCGCGTCCACCAGCCGTTCGCGCAGCTCGTCGACCCCCTCGCCGGTCAGCGACGAAACGGGGACGACCGGGGCGCCCTCCAGCGCGGTACCCTCCAGCAGCGCGGCGATCTCCTCCTCCACCGCCTGCCGGCGTGCCCCGTCGGCGAGGTCGGCCTTGGTCAGCGCGACAATGCCATTTGCAATGCCGAGCAGGTCGAGCAGCGCGAGGTGCTCACGCGTCTGCGGCATCACCCCGTCATCGGCGGCGACGATCAGCAGGGCGAAGTCGATGCCGCTCGCCCCCGCCAGCATGGTGTGGATGAACTTCTCATGGCCTGGCACGTCGATGAAGCCGAGCGTGCCCGCCTCCGTCGGCAGATAGGCGAAGCCGAGGTCGATGGAGATGCCCCGCGCCTTCTCTTCCTTCAGCCGGTCGGTATCGACCCCGGTGAGCGCGCCCACCAGCGCGGTCTTGCCGTGGTCGATATGGCCGGCCGTGCCGATAATCATGAGGGCGGCCTCAGCTCCGCGAGGCTGTCGAGAAAGCCGGCCTCGTCCTCAAGGCAGCGCAGATCGAACAGCAACGCCCCCTCGGTGATGCGCCCGACCACCGGAATGGGCAGCGCGCGCAAGGCGGCGGCCAGCGCGTTGAGCCGCCCGCCGGACGCCTCGCCCGCCGGACGGATGGCCAGCGCCGCGCTCGGCAGCGTCTCCAGCGGCAGCGCGCCGGAGCCGATCTGGCTGGCGCACTCCACCACCTCGATGTCGAAGCCGTCGCCGAGAGCGGTGGCCAGCGGTTCGGCCAGCGCGTGGGCGCGGGCGGCGAGTTCGGCCCGCGTGCGCGCCAGCAGCCGCAGCGTCGGGAGGCGCGCGACCAGCCGCTCGGGATCGCGGTAGAGCTTCAGCGTCGCCTCCAGCGCGGCCAGGCGCACCTTGTCGACGCGCAAGGCGCGCTTCATCGGGTTCCGGTTGATCGCCGCGATGAGGTCGGCGCGGCCGACGATGAAGCCGGTCTGCGGCCCGCCGAGCAGCTTGTCGCCGGAGAAGGTGATGATGTCCGCCCCGTCCGCGACCGCCTCGCGGACGGTCGGCTCATGCGCCAGGCCAAGCCGCGCGAGGTCGACCAGCGTGCCGGAGCCGAGGTCGTTCACCAGCGGCACGCCGCGCGCATGGGCGATCACCGCCAGCTCGCGCGCGGGCACCTCGCGGGTGAACCCCTCGATGCGGTAATTCGACGTGTGCACCTTCAGCACCAGCCCCGTCGCCTCGCCGATGGCGCCGGCATAGTCCTTGGGGTGGGTGCGGTTGGTGGTGCCGACCTCGACCAGCGTCACGCCGGCGCGGGCCATGATGTCGGGCATGCGGAAGGCGCCGCCGATCTCGATCAGCTCACCGCGCGAGACAACGGCCTCGCGCGGGCTGCCGTCGCGGTTCTGCCCCAGCGTGTTCAGCACCAGCAGCACGGCGGCGGCGTTGTTGTTGACGACCGTGGCGTCCTCCGCCCCGGTCAGCTCGATCAGCAGCTCGCGCACATGGTCGTCGCGCTCGCCGCGCGTGCCGCTGGCGAGATCGAATTCCAGCGCCACGGCGGAGCGCATGGCGGCGGTTGCCGCCTCGACCGCTTCCTCGGCCAGCAGGGCGCGGCCGAGATTGGTGTGCAGCACCGTGCCGGTGAGGTTGAAGACCGGCCGCAGGCTGGAACGGGCCGCCCGCTCCAGCGTCTCGGCCGCTGCCAGCGCGACATGGTCCGGCATCGGCAGGCTGGCGAGGTGACCCGCCAGCACGCAGCCGCGCACCTCGTCCAGCGCGACACGGATGGCGGCGGTCGCGGCTGGCCGGCCGAAGCGCTCGACCGCCATCTGCCCGGCCGGCGTCTTCAGCACGAGATCGACCGAGGGCAGGTCGCGAAGGGAGGGGCGGGCTTCCGCATCCATCGCCGCGCCCTCAATAGCCGAGCAGGAAGGGATTGAACGCCGCCCGCCGGTAGGGGCCCTCGCGCATCATCATGTCGAGCGCGAGCGTGCCGATATCGTCGGCGACGGCTTCGATCGTGATGTCCTTGTTCTGGTACATCACCTTCACATAGGTGCGGCACTCGTCACAGGTCTCGGCCTTCACCGTGCCGGGGCTCGACTCGATTTCCTGATAGCCGATGCCCTTGGTCGAACCGCAGGAGCAGCAGCGGATGCGGACATAGTTCCACAGCGTCGAGCACAGCGAGCAGACGCAGAAGCGGTTGCCATGCGCGTTCTTCCACTCGACGATGAGCGAGGCGACCGGCGGGCCACCGCAGGCGGGGCAGACGCCATCGCCCACCGGCACCAGCTTTTCGGCATCGAGGCCGGCGGCAAGGCGGGCGAAGTGCACCTGCAACGCCGCCGCGACATAGACATGCTCGGCCAGCGTCTCGATCGGCATGTCATGGGCCAGCACGTCGCGCACCATCTGCGCGCGCTCGGCGCCATCGGCGCGGCGCACGCGGGTCAGCGCATCCGCGGCTTCCTTCGGCATGGCGACACGCGCGCTGGCGTCGAACATCGCCTCCAGCGTCGTCTCCAGCGTGTCGTCGAGCTTGAATCCGGTGCGGTCGAGCGGGGGCATGGCAAAGGACGCCGCGCGCTCCATGGTCTCCCGCTCGGGCAGTTCGACCGGCGGCAGCGCGGGCACGATGGCGCCCTGCGCTTCCACGAGGCCGGCAACGAAGTCGAGATAGGGCTTGAGCGGGCTCACCGCCGCATAGGTCTTCAGCCTCTGCGCGCGAACACCGAACAGCGTGGCGGGATCGGGGAGCACGGCGAAGGGCGGGGTCGAGACGTCGCCGATCGCGGTCGGGTCAGGTTGCAGGTCTGCGGACATTCATTCCCTCACGAACCGCACGGGCCACGTGGATACGCACTGACGACACGCGCGAACGGTGGACACGCACTTCAAGGCGTCCTCCCGGATGGACGCGAGCCACATCCGGGAACGCCGACAATATAGGGCGCGCCGTGCGTTCGGCGAACCCGGCGGCTTACTCCGCCGGCGCGCGCGGCTTGCGGCCCACCAGTTCGCGCAGCCATTTCCGATGGTGACGCCAGGCCCAGCCGCCGGTCACCTCGCCCTTGGTCATCGCGTCGAAGGTGCCCTTGACCCAGATCGCCGCGTAGACGTGGATGATCCAGACGCAGATGATGACGACCGCCGCGATGGCGTGCACCAGAATGGCGATGCGCTTCTGCGGGATGGTGGTGAGATCGTAGAAATACTGGTCCCACATCACGATGCCGGAGCCGATCAGCACGATAATCAGCCCGGACATCGCCCAGAACACGCCCTTCTGGCCGGCATTGTATTTGCCGACCTCGGGCATCTTCTCCTCGCGCCCGGCCAGCAGATCGCCGGAATGCGCCACCCAGTCGACATCCTCCCGCGCGGGCAGGTTGGCCCGCCAGAAGCGGATGAACAGGATGGCGAAGGAGAAGAACAGCACCACGCCGATCCAGGGATGCACGGTGCGCGTCCACTGCCCGCCGCCGAAAAGGCCGGTCAGGAAGAACAGGCGCGGGGTGAACAGCGCCATGCCGGACAACGCCAGCAGCACCAGGCTGATGGCGGTGATCCAGTGGTTGATGCGCGAGCCGAGCGTGTAGCGCTTCACATGCACGGGGCGTCCGGGCCGGACGGCGTCGCCCCGTTCGACATCGTTGGGAACGTGGTCTTCAGGGATCGCGGCCATCACGTCCTCCCCTGCTCATGCGCCGGGGCGGAGGCCGGGGGCGGAGGCGGCGCCTTGCCCTCGGCCAGCTTCTCGGCGTTCTCCTCGTCCTCTTCCGTCACCTTGTTGGGCCCAGCCACCACGTAATGCAGGAAGCCGGCGGCGGCGGCGAAGCCCATCACGGCGAGACCGACATATTTGGTCACGCCCTTCCAGGTCTCGACGATGGGCGAGATGCGCGGATTATCCGGCAGGCCGGCATAGATGGACGGGGTGTCGGCGTGATGCAGCACATACATCACATGCGTGCCGCCCACGCCCTGCGGATCATAGAGGCCCGCCTTGTCGAAGCCGCGCGACTTCAGGTCCTTGATGCGGAAATCCGCCCAGTCCTTCATCTCCTGCTTGGTGCCGAAGACGATGGCCTGCGTCGGGCATGCCTTCTGGCAGGCCGGGCCCTGCCCCACCGCCACGCGGTCGGAGCACAGCGTGCACTTATAGGCGGTGTGGTCGACCTTGGAGATGCGCGGAATGTTGAAGGGGCAGCCCTTGATGCAGTAGCCGCAGCCGATGCAGTTCTCGTGCTGGAAGTCGACGATGCCGTTCGAGTACTGCACGATCGCGCCCGGCGCGGGGCACGCCTTCAGGCAGCCGGGATCCTCGCAGTGCATGCAGCCATCCTTGCGGATGAGCCATTCGAGGTTCTCGGTCTCGGGGTTCACCCACTCGGTGAAACGCATCAGCGTGAAGGTGTCCGGCGTCAGGTCCATGGGGTTGGTGTAGACCCCGTGGTTGAAGCCGATCTCCTCGGTGAGGTTGTTCCATTCGAGGCACGCCGCCTGGCAGGCCTTGCAGCCGATGCACTTGGTGACGTCGATCAGCTTCGCCACCTCGGTGAGCCGCTCGGCCGGCGGCGTCACCTCGGAAGCGGAGCGGCGCATGATGTCCTTCTCACCGAAGCGCAGGGCAGCGGCATCGGGGGAGACGGACGGGTTCGGAATGGGTGGAAACATCGTACCGCCTCCCTATGACACCGCCGGCCCGGCCGACGCTTCGATGTTGACCTGGAACGCCTTGAATTCCGGCGTCTCGATGTTGGCGTCGCCCACGAAGGGGGTGAGCACATTGGCCGGGAAGCCCTTGCGCGCCGCGCCGACGAAGCCCCAGTGGATGGGGATGCCGACCACATGGACCGTCTTGCCGTCGATGGTCATCGGCTTGATCCGCTTGGTGACCACCGCTTTGGCGAACAGCGAGCCGCGCATCGACCACACCCGCACCCAGCCGCCGAGCGTGATGCCCTTCTCCTTCGCCAGTTCCTCGGAAATCTCGACGAACTGCTCGGGCTGAAGCACCGCGTTCACGTGGTTGTTCTTGGTCCAGTAGTGGAAGTGCTCGGTCAGCCGGTACGAGGTCGCCGCATAGGGGAACTCGGCCGAGCCGACCTTGGCGAACTGCTTCCAGTCGTCCGGGAAGACGCGCGCCACCGGGTTGCCGACGATCTTCGGGGCAATCACATTGGCGACCGGGCTCTCGAACGGCTCGTAATGCACGGGGAACGGCCCGTCGCGCATCATCTTGCGCACGAACAGGCGGGACACGCCCTCCGGGTTCATGATGAACGGGCCGACATCGCCCGGCTTGGCCGTCGGCGCGATGTCCGGCACGTCGTAGCCGCTCCACTTGGAGCCGTCCCACTCGATCAGCTTGCGTGAGGGATCCCACGGCTTGCCCTCGAGGTCGCAGGAGGCGCGGTTGTAGAGGATGCGCCGGTTCGCCGGCCAGGAGAACGACCATTTGAGATAGGCGCCGGTATTGTCCGGATCGGAATTGTCCCGACGCGCCATCATGTTGCCGGCCTCGGTGTAGCAGCCGGAAAAGATCCAGCAGCCGCCGGCCGTGGTGCCGTCGTCACGGTACTGGCCGAAGCCGGACAGCTGCTTGCCCGCTTCCAGCAGCTTCTTGGTCGGGTCGGCCGGATCGAACACGTCGACCAGCGCCGAGCCGTTCATCTCCTTGGCCAGTTCTTCCGGCGACGGCTCGCCCGGATCCTTGTAGGACCAGTTGAGGTTGAGGATCGGATCGGGGAAGGCGCCGCCTTCCTTCTTGTAGAGATCCTTCAGCCGCAGGTGGATCTGCGACATGATCCAGGTGTCGTGCTTGGCCTCGCCGGGAGGCGAGCCGCCCGGCCAGTGCCATTGCAGCCAGCGGCCGGAATTGACCAGCGAGCCCTCGTCCTCCGCGAAGCAGGTCGTGGGCAGCTGGATCACCTCCGTCTGGATCGCGGCGGGATCGGCCTTGTTGTAGGTGCCGTGGTCCTCCCAGAAGCGGGCCGTCTCGGTCTGGAGCGGGTCCATGATGACGAGCAGCTTGAGCTTGGCGAGCGCCTCGGCCAGCTTGGCCTTGTTGGGGAAGGCCTGCAGCGGATTGAAACCCTGGCAGATGTAGTTGTTCATCTTGCCCTGCTTCATCAGCTCGAACGCGCGCAGGACGTCGTATCCGGGCACATCAAGCTTGGGCAGGTAGGCGTAGGCCCAGTCGTTCTCCGCCGTGGCGGCCGAGCCGTACATGGACTTCATGAAGCTGACGAAGAACTTCTTGTAGTTCTGCCAGTAGCTCATCTGGTTCGGCCGCAGCGGCTTGAAGCCGCGCGTCGACATGTAGGTGGCGAAGTCCACCTCCTTGTCCGTGGGAATGTTCAGATAGCCGGGGATGAGATTGCTCATCAGCCCGAGATCCGTCAGCCCCTGGATGTTGGAATGGCCGCGCAAGGCATTCATGCCGCCGCCGCGCACCCCGATATTGCCGAGGATGAGCTGCAACATCGCCATGCCGCGAATGTTCTGCGCGCCCTTGGAATGCTGGGTCCAGCCGAGCGCGTACATCGACGTCATGGTCTTGGTCGGCGAGGAGCACTCGGCGATCATCTCGGCCACCTTCAGGAACTTGTCCTTCGGGGTGCCGCAGATGCGCTCGACCATTTCCGGCGTGTACAGCGCGACGTGCTGCTTCAGCAGGTTCCACACGCAGCGCGGATGCTGCAGCGTCTCGTCGACCACGGCATAGCCGTCCGGCCCGATCTCATATTCCCAGGTGTCGCGATTATAGTCGCGCTTGGCCTCGTCATAGCCGGTGAACAGGCCGTCCTGGTAGGTGAAGCCCTCCTTCACGAGATAGGCGGCATTGGTGAAGGCCTTGGTATAGGCCCACTGCACCTTGTCGTTGGTGATGCAGTAATTGATCAAGCCCATCAGGAACGCGATGTCCGAGCCTTGGCGGATCGGCGCGTAATAGTCCGCCACCGACGCCGAGCGCGTGTAGCGCGGGTCGACGACAATGAGCTTGGCGCCCCGGTTGGCTTTCGCCTCCGTGACCCATTTGAATCCGCAGGGATGAGCTTCGGCGGCATTGCCGCCCATGATGACGACGAGGTCGGTATTCTTGATGTCCGTCCACGAGTTCGTCATTGCGCCACGGCCGAATGTTGGGGCGAGACTCGCCACCGTCGGGCCGTGTCAGACGCGCGCTTGGTTATCGAACGCCAATATGCCTGTGCTGCGCACCACCTTGTAGGTGCAGAACGCCGTCTCGTTGGTCGTCGCGGAGGCGGCGAGGAAGCCCGTCGTCAGCCAGCGGTTGACCGTCACGCCATCCTTGTTGGTGGCGATGAAGTTCGCGTCGCGATCATCCTTCAGCGCACGGGCGATCTTGTCGAGCGCGGCGTCCCAGGAGATCGCCTCGAACTTGTCGGAGCCGGGCTTGCGCACCATCGGCTGGGTCAGGCGGGTCTGCGACTTCACGATGTCGCGCAGCGCCGCGCCCTTCGGGCAGAGCGTGCCGCGATTGGTCGGGTGGTCGGCGTCGCCCTCGATATGGACGATGTCGGCCTTCTCACCCTTCCGAAGGTCGCCCTTGGAATAGATGATGATGCCGCAGGCGACCGAGCAATAGGTGCAGGTGTTCCGCGTTTCCGTCGTGTTCACCAGATGGAACGGCTTGATGAAGGAGGCGACCGCCGCCTCCGCCTCGCCGAACCCGAAGGCTCCCAGCGACGTGCCCGCGATACCCGCCCCCGACGTTTTAAGAAACGTCCGGCGCGAGAGCTCCATGTTCATCGAGACCCTCCCGATTTCTGTCGCAATGCCCATCGGTCGATAGGCAAACTCAATCGTGAAAGATATTTTTTAACCCCTCCAATGTCAAACAGACGAAAGGCGTAAAGGCTACAAAAAACCGTGTAATTCCAAGCCGTTCGCCATGTTGCCGTGCGGTTTGGAAATGCTGCGCCGCAATGCACGGGGTCCTGACCATTGGGTGGATTGACGTGCGCGTGTCCTGGTCGCAGCATCGCGCACGATGTTGGTGCATCAGGCTCCCGCGTGCCGGGGCGTTCTTCGCAAGCTTTCCTTTGCCGCCATTGTTTCCCTTGCGTCATTTGCGCCGGGAACGCTGGCGCTTGCCGCCTCCGAACCGCCGCTGCCGCTCGGCAGCGCGGCGCCCGCGCTTGCCCTGCCGGCGCTGCGGGACGAGGCCCGGAGCCTTGATGCGCTGCAGGGCAAAGTCGTCATCGTTCACTTCTTCGCGACATGGTGCGAGCCCTGCCGCGAGGAGATGGCGGGCCTCTCGCGCCTCGTCGCGCGCAGCGGCGACCGGCCCGTCGCGCTGCTGGCGGTGGATGTCGGCGAACCGGAACTGAGAGTCAGGCGATTCTTCGACAAGCAGCCCGTGCCCTTCCCCATTCTTCTCGACGAGGACCGCGCCGCCATGAAGGCGTGGAACGTCGCCGTCCTGCCGACGAGCTTCGTGCTCGACGGCACGCATCGCCTGCGCCTTTACGCCAGCGGCCCGGTCGACTGGGACGCCCCCTCCGTCCTGCCCTTGCTCGAACGCCTCAACGATCCCGCCGCCGTGCCTTCGGAAGGCACGCTGCCGCCCCTCAACGACTAATCGGGAGCCCGAACATGAACAGCCGCCGCCAATTCCTCAAAGCCGGTGCCGCGCTCGCCGCCGTCGCCGCCGTGCCGCATCACGCATTCGCCCAGGTCGCGGGGCCCGCCGGCGCGGTGTTTGCGCCGCAGCCCGGCAAATGGCGCAATTTCGAGGTGGTGACGACGCTCGACGTCGCCCCGGTGGAGGGCAAGCCCGGCCCGGCGCAGGCCTGGGTGCCGCTGCCCTCCTACACCGCCGCCGACTGGTTCAAGCCCGGCGAGAGCACGTGGAAGACCAACGCCGCCACCGCCAAGGTGGAGAAGGACCCGCATTACGGCGCGCAGATGCTGCACCTCACCTGGGCCGAGGGCGAGAAGGCGCCGACCGTCGAGATCACCTCGACCTTCGCCACGCGCGACCGCGCCGCCGACCTCTCCAAGCCCGGCAGCGTCGCCCCGCTGGCAGCGGAGGAGCGCGCGCTGTTCCTCGCGCCGACCGATCTGGTGCCCCTCGACGGCATCGTGAAGGCGACCTCGGACAAGATCACTGCCGGCAAGACCAGCGATGTCGAGAAGGCCCGCGCCATCTATGAATGGGTGGTCGAGAACACCTATCGCAACGCCGCCACGCGCGGCTGCGGCACGGGCGATGTCGCCTCGCTGCTGCAGAGCGGCAATCTCGGCGGCAAATGCGCCGATCTGAATGCGCTCTATGTCGGCCTCGTGCGCGCCGCCGGCATTCCCGCCCGCGACCTCTACGGCATCCGCGTCGCCCCGTCCGCCTTCGGCTACAAGAGCCTCGGCGCCAACTCGCCGACCATCTCCAAGGCGCAGCACTGCCGCGCCGAAGTGTGGCTCGACGGCTTCGGCTGGGTCGCCACCGATCCCGCAGACGTGCGCAAGGTCGTGCTGGAGGAGCCGCCGGGCAAGAACGCCATGGACGACGCCAAGGTGCTGGCCGCCCGCAAGGCGCTGTTCGGTTCGTGGGAGGGCAACTGGCTCGCCTATAATGACGGCCACGACATCGCCCTGCCCGGCTCGTCCGGCCCGAAGCTCGGCTTTCTCATGTACCCGCAGGCGGAGGTGGCGAGCCTGCGCCACGACTGCCTCGACCCCGATGCCTTCAAATACACCATCAAGGCGAGCGAGATCTCGGCGTAGTTCCAGAGCAATTCCCGCAAAAGTGCGACGCGGTTTTGCGGAAGGAATTGCGGAGAATCAAAGAGCCAGAGCGCTTCCGGCAATTCGCCGCAAGCGCTCTGGCGCCCTCATCCCGGCGGAAGCGAAGCGCAGAGCCGGGATCGCTCTCCAACGCCTGCGCGATCCCGGATCGGCCTCTCGCCGTCCGGGATGACGCCGATCCCAAGGACATCCACCATGCTCGACAAGCCCGCTGAGCCCGCCCCGTTCCGCCTCACCAGCCTCGCCCATGGCGGTGGCTGCGGCTGCAAGCTCGCGCCCTCGGTGCTGCGCGAATTGCTATCGGAACAGCCGCTCGCCGGGCCGTTCGAGCGGCTGCTGGTCGGCACGGAGACCGGCGACGACGCGGCGGTCTGGCAGCTGGACGAGGACACCTGCCTCATCGCCACCACCGACTTCTTCATGCCGATGGTCGACGACCCCTTCCAGTTCGGCCGCATCGCCGCCACCAATGCGATTTCCGATGTCTATGCCATGGGGGGCAAGCCCCTGCTGGCGCTGGCGATTCTCGGCATGCCGCTTGGCAAGCTGGAACCGGCCATGGTGCGCGAGATCCTGAAGGGCGGCGCCTCGATCGCGGCGGAAGCGGGCATCCCGATCGCCGGCGGGCATTCCATCGATTCCCCCGAGCCTATCTATGGACTTGCCGTCATCGGCACCGCCCGGCCCGAAACCATCCGCAAGAACAGCACGGCGCGCGCGGGCGACATGCTGATCCTGACCAAGCTGCTCGGGGTGGGCATCTATTCCGCCGCCTTCAAGAAAGAAGCGCTCTCCCCCGCCGCCTATGCCGAGATGATCGGCTCGATGACGACGCTCAACAAGGTCGGCACGGAGCTAGGCAAGGACGCGCAGGTTCACGCCGTGACCGATGTCACCGGCTTCGGCATTCTCGGCCACGGCCTCGAAGTCGCGCGCGGTGCCGGCCTGGCGCTGGAGATCGAGGCGGGCGCGCTGCCGCTGCTCGCCGAGGCCGAGGCGCTGGCGCAGAAGGGCTTCATCACCGGCGCCTCGCACCGCAACTGGGCGAGCTATGGCGAGGCGGTGCACCTGCCCGAAGACCTGCCGGAGCATCGTCGCCACCTGCTCACCGACCCGCAGACCTCGGGCGGGCTGCTTGTCGCCGTCGCAGCGGACGCGGCGGCGCGGGTGCTGGGGCAGATCCAGGCGGCGGGCTACCCGAGGGCCGCGATCATCGGCCGCGTGGTCGAGGGCGCGCCTTCCGTGACGGTGCGCGCATAGCGCTTGCGCGCCTCCCGCACCGCCTCGTGGTTGGCTTCCGCCCAGCCCACCAGCGCGCGCAAGGGGGTCATCAACGAGCGGCCGAGATCGGTCAGCGCATAGTCCACCCGCGGCGGGATGGTGGGGAACACCGTGCGTGTCACCAGCCCGTCCGCTTCCAGATGGCGCAGCGTCTGCGCCAGCATGCGTTGCGAGATGTCCGGTATCGCCCGCTTCAGCACGGTGAAACGGCGCGCGCCGTCTTCCAGCTCGCTCAGCACGAGCACGCTCCAGCGATCGCCGATGCGGTCCAGCACATCGCGCGTCGGGCACAGCTCCTGAAGAGCGTATTTATCAATCTCGACAAGCATTTATCCGATCCTTCCCGCCTCATCGGCCGCCGGCCCGGTTACTGCCGGGATACCGACGCACTTTGAAAACCCTTCTTGTCGCCCTGCTCTCAAACTGCATGTTACTCTCATTCAGTAACCGAGGCGAGCCGCAGGGCCGCCCAACAGGAAGCACCCGACATGACCGTCATCACCGCCGCCAGCGGCAAGCTGGGCCAGACCCTCGCGAGCGCCTTCGCCGCCAAGGGCCTCGCCAGCACCGTCAAGCTTGCCGCGCGCTCGCCCGAGAAGCTCGCCGCGCAGCAGGCGCAGGGTTTTGCCGTCGTCGCCGCCGATTATGACGACCTCGCGAGCCTGAAGGCCGCCTTTGCCGGCGAAGATGTCGCCGTCATCATCTCCGGCGTCGGCCCGAACGAGGCACGCATCGCCCAGCATCACAATGCCATCGAAGCCGCCAAGGCCGCCGGCGTGAAGCGCATCGTCTACACCAGCGCCACCAACCCCGCCGCCACCAGCCGGTTCGACTGGGCGAAGGCGCATGTGGCGACCGAGGCGGAGCTGAAGGCCTCCGGCATCGCCTACACGATCCTGCGCGACAATTCGTATTTCTCGAACAACGACCCGCTGTTCGCCAATGCCAAGGAAAGCGGCGTGCTGCCCTTCACCGGCATCGCGGCCAAGGTGGCCTATGTCAGCCACGAGGACGTGGCGGACGCCATCGTCGGCGCCGTTACCGGCACCGGCCACGAGAACAAGGTCTATGAGCTTTCCGGCAGCGAGGCCTGGTCCGCCATCGATCTCGCCGCGATCCTCTCCGAAGTGACGGGCAAGCAGATCAGCGCGCTCGACGTGCCGGTCTCGGCCTTCGAGGATCAGTTCCGCGCCATGGGCCTGCCGGAATTCGTGGCGACGGGCGTCGGCAGCTTCTATGCGGCGCTCGGCGCCGGCGAATATGCCGCCACCTCGCGCGATGTCGAGACGCTGGCGGGCCGCCCCTCGACCTCCGCCAAGGCCTATCTCGCCCGCTTCGCCTGAACGAGGGCAGCCGCCCGCCCGCCAGGGACGTCTGTTCCCTCCGGGCGGGCGGTCGCCAGCGTTCAGTATCTGATGCGCTCCGCCAGAAAGGCGACGAAGGCGCGGATGCGCGCGGCGAGATAGTCGTGCCCGACGAAGACGGCGTGCAGCAGTTCGATGTCGCCGCCGTTGAACTCCTCCAGCACCGGCACCAGCGCGCCGGCCGCGATGTCCTCCTCCGCGACATAGCGGGCGATGCGGGCAAGGCCCAGCCCGTCGAGCGCCAGGCGCCGCACCATGGAGCCGCTATTGCCCTCCAGATTGCCGGTCACCGCCAGCGCATAGGTCGCGTGCGTCGCCGGGTCGCGAAACGGCCAGTCGTCCATGGCGCGGCGGAAATTGAAGCGCAGGCAATTGTGCCGGGCGAGGTCCTGCGGCGTGCGCGGCACACCATGGCGTTCGAGATAGGCCGGCGACGCGACGATGACCCGCCGGCTCTCCAGTATCTTGCGCGCCTTCAGCGTGGAATCGCGCATCGGCCCGGCCCGCAGCGCGATGTCGGCGCGCTCGGCCACCAGGTCGATCACGTCGTCGGTCAGCGACAGGTCCAGTTCCACCTCGGGATAGCGGCCGAGAAATTCGGGAACCAGCGGCACCAGGCAGCGCTCGCCGAAGCCGACCGTGGAACTGACACGCAGCTTGCCGCGCGGCGTGGCCGCCGCCCCGGCGGAAATGAAGCGCTCCGCCTCGTCGATCTCGCCGAGGATGCGCCGCGCCCGCGCCACATAGGCTTCGCCTTCACTGGTCAGCACGATGGCGCGGGTGGAGCGCACCAGCAGGCGGGCGCCGAGCCGTTCCTCCAGCCGGGAGATGAGCTTGCTTACCGCCGAGGGCGAAAGGCCAAGCCGGCGCCCGGCGGCGGAGAAGCTGCCCCTGTCCACCGCCTCGACCAGCACCTGCATTTCGCCGGCGCGATTGTCCATCAGGCTCTCCGCGCTGCCGTGCCAAACCGCAGGTGGCCGTTCACTTGTGAAACAAATTCACAGCCATTCGTCCATCATGGCGGCTAATCGCGCAAGTCGCCGGCGCGCATATTCGGCGCAACACCGCTCATCGCCGTTTGCGCCGCGCTCCCCCGAGCCGCGGGCGCCCGGCCTCGCATTTGTCTGGATCCGCCATGTCATTGACCCGCATGCCCCTGGCGCTGTTCGCGCTCACCATCGCCGCCTATGCCATCGGCACCACCGAATTCGTCATTGTCGGTTTGCTGCCGACGGTGGCGGCCGATCTTCACATCACCCTGCCGCTCGCCGGCCTCATCGTCAGCGTCTATGCGCTCGGCGTTACCTTCGGCGCGCCGATCCTCACCGCCCTCACCGGCCGCATGGCGCGCAAGCCGCTGCTCATGTCACTGATGGCGCTGTTCGTGGTCGGCAACACCGCCGCCGCGCTCAGCCCGAGCTATGAGACGCTGCTGGTCGCCCGCGTGCTCTCCGCCTTCGCCCATGGCGTGTTCTTCTCGGTCGGTGCGACCATCGCCGCCGATCTCGTGCCGGCGGACCGGCGCGCCTCGGCCATCGCCATGATGTTCATGGGCCTCACCGTGGCCATCGTGACCGGCGTGCCGCTCGGCACCTTCATCGGCCAGAGCCTGGGCTGGCGCGCCACTTTCTGGGCCGTGGCCGGGCTGGGCGTGATCGCCTTCATCGCCATCGCCGCCCTGCTGCCGTCCAACCTCGCCCGCCCCGCGCCCGCACGCCTCATGGACCAGGTGCGCGTGCTGGGCTCCGGCCGGCTGCTCATCGTCTATGGCATGACCGCGCTCGGCTATGGCGGCACCTTCGTCGCCTTCACCTATCTCGCCTCCATCCTTGAGCACGTCACCGGCTTTGCCGCCTCGAGCGTCAGCCTGATCCTTGTGCTCTACGGCCTCGCCATCGCGGTCGGAAACCTTGCCGGCGGGCGCATCGCCGACCGCGATCCGGTGCGCGCGCTCACCTTCCTGTTCCTGGCGCAGGCCGGTGTGCTGGCGCTGTTCAGCTTCACCGCGCTCTCGCCCTGGCTCACTTTGCCGACGCTGGCGCTGCTCGGCTTCCTGTCCTTCGCCAATGTGCCGGGCCTGCAGATCTATGTGGTGGAACTCGCCAAGAAGCATCGTCCCGGCGCGGTGGACGTCGCCTCGGCGCTGAACATCGCCGCGTTCAATCTCGGCATCGCCATCGGCGCCTGGGTCGGCGGCCTCGTCGTCGCCTCCCCGCTCGGCCTCGGCGCCACGCCCTGGGTCGGCGCCATACTGGTTGCCGGCGCGCTCGGCCTCACCATCTGGAGCGGAGCGCTCGACCGCCGCGAAACGCTCGTCGCCCGCACCGCGTGACCTCAAGGAGCCCCTCTGATGCAGCCTTATGTCAGCGCCAATGGCGCCCGCATTCCCGCCCTCGGCTTCGGCACCTTCCGCCTGCCCGGCCCCGACACGCTGCGCATGGTGCCGGCGGCGCTGAAGCTCGGCTTCCGCCATATCGACACCGCGCAGATCTACGGCAACGAGGCCGAGGTCGGCGCGGGGATAGCCGCCTCCGGCGTGAACCGCGCCGACATCTTCCTCACCACCAAGGTGTGGGTCGACCGCTTCGGCCATGACGCGCTCATCGCCTCGGTCGACGAGAGCCTGAAGAAGCTCCGGACCGATTATGTCGACCTGCTCTTGCTCCACTGGCCGGCCGGCCATGCGCTGCCCGAGCCTGTCGGCGCGCTCAATGAGGTGGTGAAGGCCGGCAAGGTGCGCCACATCGGCGTGTCGAACTTCAACGTCACGCAGATGCAGGAAGCGATCGGGCTCAGCGCCGTCCCGCTGGTCACCAACCAGGTCGAGTACCACCCCTATCTCGACCAAGGCCCGGTCATCCGCGCCGCCCGTGCGGCGGGCCTGTCGGTCACCGCCTATTACGCCATGGCGGACGGCAAGGTGTTCGGCGATCCCGTGCTGAAGCAGATCGCCGCCGCCAAGGGCCGCAGCGTGGCGCAAGTGGTGCTGCGCTGGGTGCTCCAGCAGGATGGGCTTGTCGCCCTGTCAAAGACGGCCAGCGAGACCCGCGCGGCCGAGAATTTCGCGGTGTTCGACTTCGAGCTGACGGCCGAGGAAATGGCCGCAATCCATGCGCTGGCGCAGCCCGACGGGCGCCTCGTCAGCCCGCCCGCGCTCGCTCCCGTCTGGGACGCCGCCTGAGGATCGGCGGGCCGGCCGTGCGACATCCCGTGCGGCCGGTCCGGATTATTTCTGATTGGCATCAGCATTCTATTCGGGTGATTAAGGGAGGCGCTTGGGCGGGCGGCAGTGGAGGAAGATGTGCGGGTCTCGAAGGCGAAGGTCGCGGAACATCGCAGCGCCATACTGGAATCCGCCTCGCGGCTGTTTCGCGAGCGGGGATTCAACGATGTCGGCGTCGCCGAGATCATGCAGGCCAGCGGCCTGACCCATGGCGCCTTCTACGGCCATTTCCGCTCCAAGGCCGACCTTGCCGGGGAAGCCTGCCGCGAGGCCTGCGCGGAGGGCCTCGCCAGCTGGAAGAAGACCGGCGACATCGGCACGATCATCGACCGCTACCTCTCCACAACCCACCGCGACACGCCGGCGAAAGGCTGCGCCATCTCCGCTCTCGCCGCCGACATCGCGCGGGAGGGCCCGCAGATGCAGCAGGATTACGCCGAGGGCATAAGGCGCTTCATCGGTACGATCGAGGCCCATCTTGAGGAGCCGGACGCACAGGCCCGCCGTCGCAAGGCCATCGCCATCTTCGCCACCATGACCGGCGCACTGACCATGGCGCGGGGCGTCGCCGAGGGCGATCTGGCGCTCTCGACAGAGATATTGGAGAACGCCCGCGCCCAGCTGCGGGCCTGCTTCGGCATCTGAACCGCCTGCAGGGGGGACTATTGCGCGCCCTGCAGCGCCTTGCGGAAGCGCAGTGCCGCGAGGAAGAAGAACGCCGCGCCGATGGCCACCAGCGCCAGCATCTGTGGCCAGATCACCGCCAGCCCCGCCCCGCGGTAGAGAATGCCCTGCGACAGGGCGACGAAATGGGTGGAAGGCGAGAGCTGCATGACATTCTGCAGCCAGACCGGCATGCTCTCCATCGGCGTGGTCGAACCCGACAGCAGGTTCATGACGATGAGCGCGGGCATGACGATGAGGCCGAACTGCGCCATCGAGGTCGACACCGTGGCGATGAGGATGCCGAGCGCCGTCACCGAGAACATGTAGACCACCATCGCCGCGACGAAGATCGGGATCGAGCCCTGCACCGGCACGCCGAGCAGCCACTCCACCACGACGAGCAGCGACAGCGTCGCCGCGACGACGATGACGAGGCCGTTGGCCCAGATCTTCGCCAGCATGATCTCCATCGGCGTCACCGGCATGACCAAGAGATGCTCGATCGTCCCATGCTCCCGCTCGCGGATCAGCGCCGCCCCGCACAGGATCACCGCCAGCATGGTGACGTTGTTGATGACCTGCATCACCGCCGTGAACCAGGCCGATTGCAGGTTGGGGTTGAACAGGGCGTGCACCACGACATTGACCGGCGCCACTGTCGCCGCGCCGGGAACGGCGGCGAGCGCTTCCTGGATCAGTATGTTCTGGATGTAGGAGGCGCCGTTGCCGGCCTGCGACATGGCGGTGGCGTCGATGTCGAGCTGGATGGTCGGGTGGCGCCCGGCGATCAGGTCGTGCTCGAATTTCGGCGGGATCGACACCACGAAGACGAAGCGGCCGGAATCCATCGCGCGGTCCACCTCGTCGGCGCCGATCAGCACCGGCTCCTTGAAGAAGGGTTCAAGCAGCGCGTCGCGCATCCGGCGTGACAGTGCCGTCTGGTCTTCGTCGACCACGGCGACGGCCGCGTTCTCCACCTCGAACTTAGCGCCCGAGGCCACGGTATAGATGGCGATGGTGAAGGTGTAGACGATCAGCGCGGCGAGCACCGGGTCGGCCTTCAGGCTGTAGAGTTCCTTGATGCCGAGGCGAAACACGCGGGAGAGCCGGGCGAACATGCTCACGCCCCCTGCTTGCGCAGCGCGACCATCGCCGCCGCGATGAAGCCGAGGGCGAACAGGAAGGTCACGGCGATGTCGAGCCAGAGATCGGCGAAGCCGAGCCCCTTGGTGAAAGTGCCCACGCTCACCTGCTCGTACCAGGCCGACGGAAAGGCGAGCCCCATGAGGCGCGCCCCGCCCGACAGCGACGACACCGGCACCAGCAGGCCCGAAAAGTTCACCGCCGGAATGATGGAAATGATCGCCGTCGCGAAGATCGCGGCGACCTGGCTTTTGACGAAGCTGGAGATCAGCAGCCCGAATCCGGTCGTTGCCAGCACATAGGCCAGCGAGCCGAGAACGAGCGTGGGTAGCGAGCCCTTCACCGGCACGCCGAACACCAGCCGCGCCGTTATCACCAGCGTGACGAAGCTGACGAAGGCGATAAGCGCATAAGGCAGCTGCTTGCCGAGCAGGAATTCGAGGCGCGTCACCGGCGTCGACTGGAAATTGGTGATGGAGCCGGTCTCCTTCTCCTTCACCACGCCGAGCGCGGTCATGATCGCCGGGATCAAGACCAGCATCAGCATGATGACGCTCGGCACCATGGCGTTGACGCTCTTGAACGCCTGATTGTAGCGGTAGCGCGGCTCGATGGAGAGCGGATAGGGCGGCGTGTCCTGGCCGGTGGCCCGCATCTGCGCATCGGCGAGGTAGCTCTGGGCGATGCCCTGGACATAGCCGCGCGTGGTCTCCGCCCGGAACGGCATGGCGCCGTCGACATAGACGCCAACTTCCGGCGGACGCTGGCGCATGAGGTTTCGACCGAAGTCCGGCGGCACCTCGATGGCGAGCTTCAGTTCGCCGTTCTTCAGGCGCCGGTCGAGCTCATCGGGCGAGGTGATCGCGGCATGGGTGTCGAAATAGCGCGAACCCTCGAAGCTCTCCAGCAGCTGGCGGCTCTGCTGGCTCTGGTCCTGGTCGAAGGTGGCATAGGGCAGGTTCTCGACATCGAAGGAGATGCCGTAGCCGAAGGTGAGCAGCAGCAGGATGGGCCCGAGAAAGGCGAAGGCGAGCCGCGCCCTGTCGCGCACGATCTCCAGCGCCTCGCGGCTCGCATAGGCCCAGAGCCGGCCGATATCGAAGCGGCGGATGCGAGCCGTCGCGGCCGCGCGTTGCTTGAGGTCTCCGCCCTGATCGCGCCCCATCCCCGCCGCCTCCAGCACGGCGATGAACACCTCTTCGAGCGTCTCCATCCCCCGTTCGTGCTTCAGCTCTTCGGGCGTGCCCACTGCCAGCACCTTGCCGGCATGCATGAGCGAGATGCGGTCGCAGCGCTCGGCTTCGTTCATGAAGTGGGTGGAGAGGAAGATCGTCACGCCGTCCTTGCGCGACAATTCGATCAGCGTGCGCCAGAAGCTGTCGCGCGCCACCGGATCGACGCCGGAAGTCGGCTCGTCGAGGATGAGGATTTCCGGCCGGTGGATCACCGCGACCGCCAGTTGAAGCCGCTGGCGGATGCCGAGCGGGAGGCTTTCCGGGCGCACATCGGCGACATTGCCGAGGTCGAAGCGCGCCAGCATTTCGGCGACGCGCCCTTCCACATCAGCCAGCTCGAACAGCCGCGCGTGCAGCACGAGGTTCTGGCGAACGGTCAGCTCGGCATAGAGCGAAAAGGCCTGCGACATGTAGCCGACACGCTTGCGCGTCGCCATGTCGCCGCCGGCCAGCGGCGCGCCGAACAGCTTCGCCTCGCCCTCGCTCGCCGGCAAAAGGCCGGTGAGCATCTTCATCGTCGTCGACTTGCCCGAGCCGTTGGAGCCGAGGAAGCCAAAGATCTCCCCCTTCTCGATGCGGAAATTGACGTGGTCCACCGCGACGAAGTCGCCGAAACGGCAGGTCAGCCCGTTCGCCTCGATCGCCGGCGCCCCCTCATGCACCACGCGCGGCAGATCCGGTAGCGGCGCGGCCGACCCGCGCTCGGCTTCCGGCAGCAGCGCGACGAAGGCGCGCTCCAGCGTCGCCTCCCCCGCCCGGGCGCGAATTTCGGCCGGGCTGCCGGTGGCGAGGATCTTGCCGGCATTCATCGCCGCCAGCCAGTCGAAGCGCTCGGCCTCTTCCATATAGGCGGTGGCGACCACCACGCTCATGCTGGGCCGGCGTGCGCGCAGCCGCTCGATCAGCTCCCAGAACTGCCGGCGCGACAGCGGATCGACGCCGGTTGTCGGCTCGTCGAGGATGACGAGGTCCGGATCGTGGATCAGCGCCGCGCAGATGCCGAGCTTCTGCTTCATGCCGCCCGAGAGCTTGCCGGCGGGGCGATCGGCGAAGGGCGCAAGGCCGGTTGCGGCGAGGAGTTCGGCGATGCGCTCGTGCCGCTCCACCCCTCCCTGCCCGAACAGCCGGCCAAAGAAGTCGAGATTCTCCGAGACGCTGAGCGTCGGGTAGAGATTGCGCCCCAGCCCCTGCGGCATGTAGGCGACGCGACCGCCCGCCGTGCGCCGCCAGCCGGCATCCGCCATGTCGCCGCCGAGCACGCGCACGGCGCCGTCCTGGATTCGCGTCACCCCGGCGGCGAGCGACAGCAGCGTGGACTTGCCCACCCCGTCCGGCCCGATCAGCCCGGTCATGCGGCCCGCCGGTATGGCGAGGTCAACACCGTCCAGCGCAAGCGTCTTGCCGTAGCGATGGACCACGCCGGCCAGCGAGATCACCGCATCCGGAACGGGGGCCACCGCGCTCATTGCGGCAGCTTCACCGCCAGCGCCTCGGGCCACGCCGCCGCCGGATCGGTGCGCACATAGGCGACGCCGCGCACGCCGGTCTTCACCCGGTCCTCATACTGCTTGAGCAGATCCGCCGCGATGCGCAGCTTGATGCGGAACATCAGCTTCTCGCGCTCATCCGCCGTCTCGACGGATTTGGGCGTGAACTGCGCGCCCGCCGCCACGAAACTCACGCTCGCCGGAATGACATAGTCCGGCGCGGGATCGAGCACGATGCGCGCCTCGTCCGCCATGGCCAGCCGGCCGGCGATGCGGGCGGGAACGAACACGGTCATGTAGACATCCGACAGGTCCAGCAGCGTCACGATGGGCGCGCCCGCCGCGACGACCTCGCCCGAGCGCACCAGCTTGTATTCGACCCGGCCACGCCGCGGCGCCTTCAGCGTCGAATCGTCGATCAGTGACTGGATGCGCGCGACATCCGCGCGGGCGGCATCGGCGGCGGCGAGCGCCTCCTCAAGCGAAGCCTGCGCGGCGCGCTGGGCGGCGACCGCCACAGTGAGCTGGCTCTGGCGCAGATCCAGCGCCTGGATGGTGCCGTAGCCCCCCTCCTTCAGCTTGGAGGCGCGCTCGAATTCCTGCTGGGCGAGCGTGTGCTCGCTGTCGCGCTGGGCGATCTGCGCCTCCGCCTCGGCGACCGACTTCTCGGCGCGGCGCACCTGCGCCATCGTGCCGGCGAGCTGGGCTTCCAGTTCGCTGGTGTCCATCAGCGCCACCGTCTGGCCGACATCGACGGTCTGGCCCTCCTCGACCAGCACCTGAGCCACCCGGCCGGCGAGCTTGGAGGCGATCAGCACCTGCTCGGCCTCGATCCGGCCGTTGGTCTGGAAAAACCCCGCAGGCAAGCGATTTCCGCTCAGCCGGGCGATCAGCGCCTGCAGCTTCGCACCGAGCCCGGGATTGGCCGGCGCGTCCTGCTGGGCCATCGCCGGCCCCGCAAACCCGGCGAAAAACACCCCCGCCAAAAGCCAATAAGCCGGCAACCGTCGCTGGCGTGCCATCTCAACTCCATAAGCTCATCTGCGGAACGGCCCGCGCAGCATAGCGCGCCGGGCGTCGTTCGCCACGTTGCGGGTAAGCATAGCTTCCCTTTCGCCGACGACCTTGACCGCGATCAACCGGGACCTGTGAAACGAGGCTATCATGCATCTTCGGCACCCGAGCGAGGAATTGCGATGAGAGCCATGGCCCTTCATGCCTATGGCACGGCGCTTCGGCTGGAGGAGCGGCCCACCCCCGTGCCCGGACCTGGCGAAATCCGCGTGCGCGTCGAGGCGTGTGCCGTTTGCCGCACCGATCTCCATGTCGTCGACGGGGAACTTCCGCCGGCTAAATTACCACTCATTCCCGGGCATGAGATCGTCGGCATCGTCGAGGCGCACGGCGAAGGCGTCGACACGCCCGCGCTCGGCATGCGGGTCGGCATTCCCTGGCTCGGCCACACCTGCGGCGTCTGTCCTTATTGCGCGGGCCATCGCGAGAACCTGTGCGACGATCCGCTGTTTACCGGCTACACGCGCGATGGCGGCTTTGCCAGCCACGTCGTGGCGGACGCCGCCTTCTGCTTCCCGCTGGAAGGCTTCGATGATCCGGTTGCCGCCGCGCCGCTGATGTGCGCCGGGCTGATCGGCTGGCGCACGCTGAAACTGGCCGGCGACGCCCGGCGCATCGGCATTTACGGCTTCGGTGCGGCGGCCCATCTCATCGCCCAGGTCTGCCGCTGGCAGGGGCGTGAAGTCTACGCCTTCACACGGGCGGGCGACGCCGGCGCGCAGGAACTGGCGCTCTCGCTTGGCGCCCGCTGGGCCGGCGGTTCCGACGACACTCCACCCGTGCCGCTCGACGCCGCGTTGATTTTCGCGCCGGTCGGCGCGCTCGTTCCCGCCGCCTTGCGCGCGGTCGCCAAGGGCGGCCGCGTGGTGTGCGGCGGCATCCACATGAGCGACATCCCGCAATTTCCCTATTCCATTCTGTGGGAGGAGCGGCAGATTCTCTCCGTCGCCAATCTCACCCGCGAGGACGCACGCGAATTCCTCGCCCTCGCACCTCAGGCCGGCGTGCGGGCGACGACGACGACCTACAAGCTGGAGCGCGCCAACGAGGCGCTGGCGGACCTGCGGGCCGGCCGTTTCCAGGGCGCCGCCGTGCTCGTGCCATGACGTAACGTCATAACACCCTCAGTTCAGACCGAACCCGACCGATCAGAAGGATAGTTCGACGATGGCCACCGAGATCCCGACGGCAACGCTGAGCCCGGAACGCCTCAAGCATATGGATGCGTGGTGGCGGGCGGCGAACTACCTTTCGGTCGGCCAGATCTACCTCCTCGACAACCCGCTGCTGCGCGAAAAGCTGACCCTCGACCACATCAAGCCACGCCTGCTGGGCCATTGGGGCACCACGCCGGGGCTGAATTTCCTTTATGTCCATCTCAACCGCGTCATCGTCGACACCGGCGCGAATGTGCTGTTCATCGCCGGACCCGGCCATGGCGCGCCGGGCGTGGTGGCCTCGACCTATCTGGAGGGCACCTATAGCGAACTCTATCCCGACATCTCGCGGGATGAAGAGGGCCTGCGCCGGCTGTTCCGCCAGTTCTCCTTTCCCGGCGGCATCCCCAGCCACGCGGCGCCGGAGACCCCCGGCTCGATCCATGAGGGCGGCGAGCTCGGCTATTCGCTCTCCCACGCCTATGGCGCGGTGCTGGACAATCCGGAGCTGATCGTCGCCTGCGTCGTCGGTGACGGCGAGGCCGAGACCGGACCGCTCGCCACCTCCTGGCACGGCAACAAGTTCCTCAACCCCGCCGCCGATGGCGCGGTGCTGCCGATCCTGCATCTCAACGGCTACAAGATCGCCAACCCGACCGTTCTTGCCCGCATCCCGCATGACGAGCTGGCGAGCCTGCTGCGGGGCTATGGCTACGACCCGATCTTCGTCGAGGGTGAGGATCCGGAACCCATGCACCACGCCATGGCGGCCGGCTTCGACGAGGCCTTCGGCAAAATCGCCGCGATCCAGAAGGCCGCGCGCGAGCGGGGCGAAACCGAGCGCCCGCGCTGGCCGATGATCGTGCTGCGCTCCCCCAAGGGCTGGACCGGCCCGAAGACGGTCGACGGCAAGAAGGCGGAAGGCTTCTGGCGCTCGCATCAGGTGCCGTTCTCCGACATGTCGAAGCCCGAGCACGTCACGCTGCTTGAAGACTGGATGAAGAGCTACAGGCCCGAGGAACTGTTCGACGCCGATGGCCGGTTGAAATCCGAGATCGCCGCGACGGCGCCGGCGGGTGAGAAGCGCATGAGCGCGAACCCGCACGCCAATGGCGGCGCGCTGCGCCGTCCGCTGCGCCTGCCGGACTTCACCGATTATGCGGTCAAGCTGCCCTCTCCCGGCGCGGTCGAACTGGAATCGACCTTCGTGATGGGCACCTTCCTGCGCGACGTGATGAAGGAAAACCTCGCCTCGAAGAACTTCCGCGTGTTCGGGCCGGACGAGACCGCCTCGAACCGGCTGCAGGCGCTGTTCGAGGTGACGGACCGCGCCTGGAACGCCGAGACGCTCTCCTATGACGACCATCTCGCGCTGAACGGGCGGGTGACGGAGATGCTGTCCGAGCACATGTGCCAGGGCTGGCTGGAGGGCTATCTGCTCACCGGCCGGCACGGGCTGTTCTCCTGCTACGAGGCGTTCATCCACATCGTCGATTCGATGTTCAACCAGCATGCGAAATGGCTGAAGAGCGCTGGCGAGGTGGAATGGCGCCGGCCCATCGCCTCGCTCAACTATCTCCTCACCTCGCATGTCTGGCGGCAGGACCACAACGGCTTCAGCCATCAGGACCCCGGCTTCATCGACCATGTCGTGAACAAGAAGGCCGACGTCGTGCGGGTCTACCTGCCGCCGGACGCCAACACGCTGCTCTACGTCACCGACCACTGCCTGCGCTCATGGAACCGGGTCAACGTCATCGTCGCCGGCAAGCAGCCCGCGCCGCAATGGCTCGACATGGACGCCGCCATCAAGCACTGCGCGCAGGGCATCGGCCTGTGGGAATGGGCCAGCACCGATCAGGGCGGCGAGCCGGACGTCGTGCTCGCCTGCGCCGGCGACGTGCCGACGCTGGAGACACTGGCCGCCGCCAGCCTGCTGCGCGACTATTTTCCAGAGCTGAAGGTGCGGGTGGTCAACGTCGTCGACCTGATGACGCTGCAGCCGAAATCCGAGCACCCGCACGGCCTGTCGGACAAGGATTTCGACGCGCTGTTCACCCGCGACAAGCCGGTGATCTTCGCCTATCACGGCTACCCCTGGCTCATCCACCGCCTCGCCTACCGCCGCACCAACCACGACAACATGCATGTGCGCGGCTATGTCGAGGAAGGATCGACCACCACGCCGTTCGACATGGTGGTGCGCAACCGGCTGGACCGCTTCCACCTCGTCGCCGACGTGATCGACCGCGTGCCGAAGCTGCAGGGCGACATCCATGTCCGCCAGGCGATCCGCGACAAGCTGACCGAGCACGCGCGCTACATCCGCGCGCATGGTCTGGATTTGCCGGAGGTGCGCGACTGGCGCTGGCCGACCGAGGCGTGATCGCGCGCCATGATTGAGCGCGCCGGGTTTCCTCGCTGACAGGCGGCGGACAGCTTCCCCCCGCTAGCGTGACGACGGTCGATGCAGTCATTCGATCGTCGTCACAAGGAAACACCATGCGCAAGATCATTGCGGGCGTCGTCGCCCTTGCCGCCCTCGCCCCGTTCGCCGCCGTCGCCGGCCCGGCCTGCACCACCGAGGCCAAGGACAAGTGGATGACCGAGGACGCCATGAAGGCCAAGGTCGCCGAGATGGGCTACCAGAAGATCAAGACCTTCAAGGTCTCCGGCAGCTGCTACGAGATCTACGGCTACACCAAGGACAACAAGAAGGCCGAGGTCTATTTCAACCCGGTCACCGGCGCTGTCGTGAAGTCCGAGATCGACTGATGGCGCCTCGCGCGGCTCAGGCCGGGGGCTCGATGCCCTCGGCCGCGGGCGCCAGCGTCCGGGTGTGGGATCCGGTCGTGCGCCTGTTCCACTGGACGGTCGTCCTCGGCTGCGTCCTCAACCTGTTCATTCTGGAAGACGGCGAACGTCCGCATGAGATCGTCGGCTACATCGTGGCCGCTGCCCTCGTCATACGTCTCGTCTGGGGGTTCGTCGGCACGAAATATGCGCGTTTCTCGGACTTCGCGCCGACACCTTCCCGGCTTCGCCGCTATATCCCGGCGCTGATCGCCGGCCGTGAGCCGCGCATGCTGGGCCACAACCCCGCCGGCGCAGTCATGATGTTCGCGCTCATGGCCTTGCTGGCCGGCGTCTCCATTACCGGATGGATGATGGGGCTCGACGCATTCTGGGGCGAGGAGTGGCTCGAACACCTGCATGAGGCGCTCGCCAATGGCATAATCGTGCTGGCTCTGGTTCATGCGGTGGCAGCGCTGTTTGAAAGCTGGCGCCATCGTGAGAATCTGGTCTGGTCCATGGTAACGGGCCGCAAGCGCGCCTGAGCGGACATGTGAGGGGCTGTGAGACTGCTGCTGGTGGAAGACAGCGCCCGTCTGCGCGAACTGGTCGGCGACACGATACGTGACGCCGGCTGGCGGCTCGACGCGGTGGAGGATCTGGGCAAGGCCGGAGATGCGCTCGCCGGTACACGCTACGACCTCGTGCTGCTCGATCTCGGTCTGCCCGATGGCGACGGCCTCGAATTGCTGCGCGCCCTGCGCCGCCGCAAGGACCCGACGCCGGTGCTCGTGCTGACGGCGCGCGGCGCGGTCGACGAGCGCATCGCCGGCCTCGACGCCGGTGCCGACGACTACCTCGCCAAGCCGTTCAACAATGGCGAATTGCTGGCCCGCGCGCGCGCCCTGCTGCGTCGCGCGCCGCTTTCGGCCGATCCGGTGCTGGAGGCAGGCGCCCTGCGCTTCGATCCCGCCACGCGCGAGACCAGCTGCGCCGGCGAAACCATCGCTCTCGCGCCGCGCGAGCGCGCCACGCTTGAGATATTGATGCGCAATGCCGGGCGGGTGACGCCGAAGCGCGGGCTGGAGGACGGCCTGTCGGAATTCGACGAGGAAGTCAGCCCGAACGCCATCGAAGTCGTCCTCTCGCGCCTGCGCCGCAAGCTCGCGCCGCATCCAACCGGCACCGCCATCGAAACAGTGCGCGGCGTCGGCTACATGCTGCGCGAGATCGAGGCATGAGCGCCCGGCGCGCGAGGCCACTCGGTCGCATCGTCGCCTGGCGCATCATCGGCTTCGCCGCGCTGGCCATGCTGGCCCAGCTGGCCGCCGTGCTGCTGCAATATGCGCGCGACCCGGACAACCTTGCCCGGCTGACGCTGGAGCAGGAAACCGGGGAACTTGCCGGCGGCCTTTCGCGCAATGGCACGCGGCTGGCGTTCCAGCTGCCCCCCGCACTTGCCTCGCGCTACGATGTCGAGGGCTCGGGCTATGTCGCGCGCGTGCGCACGGCGAACGGCGTGGTGCTGTTCTCCCATTGCGATTCGGAGTGCGCCGCGCATTTCCTGCCCGCCGACCTCAACCCGCCCTCCTTCTGGCTGCGCATCCTTGCCCCGGGCTATCCGCTTTCCTTCGCCGGCGGGCGGACGGTGGATATCGGCGATCGCAGCGTGTTCATCGAGATTGCCGTCACCCGCGATCCGCAGGGCGCGGTCTGGAGCGTTCTGGCCGAGGAGGCGGTCGACCACATGGTGCTGCCGATGAGCCTCACGCTCATCTTCGTGCTTGGCGCCACGCTGCTGTCGCTGCGCACCGCGCTGGCGCCCGTCACGATCGAGGCGGAGAAGGCTGAGCGGCTCGATCCGCTGAGCCCCGACGCGCGGCTCGACGAAGCGGGCATGCCGCTGGAAATCGCCCAGCTGACCGGCGCGGTGAACCGCTCCTATGCCCGCACCCGCGAATTGATGGCCGCGCAGAAGCTCTTCACCTCCGCCATCGCCCATGAAATCCGCACCCCGCTCGCGGTCATCCGGCTCGAACTGGAGCGCATCGACCATCCGGCGGCACGGCGGGCGACCGCCGAGCTGGACGAGCTGGCGCATTTCGTCGAACAGCTGGTCACGCTGGCGCGGCTGGAAGCCTCCGACCGCAGCGGCTTCGCCAAGCTCGATCTTGCCGATCTCGGCCGCGACAGCGTCGGCACGCTGGCCCCCTTCGTCTATGCGCAGGGCGCTTCCATCGCCTTTGACGCACGCGCGGAGCCCCATATGTCCGGCCATGCCGCCCTCTTGAAGGACGCGGTGCGCAACCTGATCGAGAACGCCGTCCGCCATGCCGGTCCCGGCGTCGCGATCCTCGTCACCACCGATAACGATCCAGGCGGCGGTTCAAGCCTCAACGTCAGCGATGACGGCATCGGCTTCGCCCCCGCCAGCCCCAGCGAGGCGCCGGGGCACTACAAGCGCGCGGGTGGTCTGGGCATCGGGCTGGAGATCGTGCGCCGCATCGCCGCGCTGCATGGCGGGCGGCTCGAGATCGAGCCAAACCTGCCGCGCGGCACGCGCGCCCGGCTGGTGTTCCCGCCGCAACAGGACCTCACACCCGCGCGATAAGCGCCATGGCGGCTGCCGGGTTGCGCAGCTTGAAGCCGCTGATGACGAACAGGAACACGTCGCGCGGCTCCACCTTCGCCGGCGGCGTGAGAAGCTGGTCTTTCAGCGGAGCGGGCGTCTGCCCCTGCGCCCACGCCTTCGCCGCCTGTGACCAGCTGTCGAGCGCCGCGCCGGAATAGCCGAGTTCCTCGTCCTCCTGCGTCCCCATGATGCGGGCATAGACGAAGGGCGCCGTCACATCGGCGATGGCGGGGAACTCCGAATCCCCGGCAAAGATGATGGCAACGCCATATTCGCGTGCCAGCGCGACGAATTCCGCGCTCTTGAAGCTGTCGTGCCGCACTTCCACGGCGTGGCGGATCGCCAGCCCATCGACGCTTTTCGGCAGCAGCTTGAGGAATCCCTCGAAATCGGCGGGGTCGAACTTCTTCGTCCCCATGAACTGCCAGTTGATCGGCCCGAGCTTGTGCTTCAGCTCGGTGACGCCGCTGCGGAAGAAGCGCTCAACCGATTCACCCGCCTCGCTCAGCACGCGGCGATTGGTGGTGAAGCGCGGGCCTTTGAGCGTGAAGACGAAATCCTCCGGCGTCTCCGCGAACCATTTGGCGAAGCTCTCCGGCTTTTGCGAGCCGTAATAGGTGCCGTTGATCTCGATGGCGGTGAGCTTGGAGCCGGCATATTCCAGCTCGCGCTTCTGGGCGAGGCCGTCGGGATAGAACGCCCCGCGCCACGGCTCATAGGTCCAGCCGCCGACGCCGATGCGGATATGCCCGTGCTTCGCCATGATGGCCTCGCTCGCCTGTGTGAAGGGCGCGCAGGATAGGAGCGCCCCGAACGCCCGGCAACCCGATCTCACGCGTCGATCGGCAGCGCCTGCGCGTGTTTCACCTGGCTCAGGGCGAAGCTGGATTCGATCGAGGCGACGCCTTCCAGCCGCGTCAGCGTGCGCTTGAGGAAGGCCTCATAGGCCGGCAGGTCCTTCACCACGATGCGCAGGAGATAATCGCGCTGGCCGGTCATCAGATAGCACTCGACGATTTCCGGCCAATGCGAGATCGCCCTGGCGAAGCGGTCCAGTTCGTCCTCGCGCTGGCGCTCCAGCCGGATCGAGGCGAACACGCTGATCGGCAGGCCGACCTTCTGCTGGTCCACCACCGCGACATAGCCCCGGATGACGCCTGCCGCCTCCAGCTGGCGCACCCGCCGCGCGCAGGGCGAGGGCGAAAGGCCGACCATGGCGCTGATCTCCTCCATCGTCGCATGGGCGTTTTCCTGCAACGCCACGAGGATTTTGCGGTCGATCGCGTCGAGCTTCACCTCTGCCATTTTCAACTCATCCGGGCAGCCAATTTAGCTGATTTCACCAATATGGAGCGTTCCTTCAGCCTACAATGCCCACATCAGCTCGCGCCACTGATGTAATCTACTTTTCTGCAAGCCGGAGATGAGAACATGGCGGCGGAACGGGTGGACGTGCTTGAGGAGCTGGAGCGCAAGGTGCTGTGGCTGGCCATGTGGACCATCCACAATGCCAACCATCTGCGCCCCAGCACGGACGGGCTGAAGGTCGGCGGCCATCAGGCCTCGTCCGCCTCGCTCGCGACCGTGATGACGGCGCTTTATTTCAGCGCGCTGCGGCCGGAAGACCGGGTGGCGGTGAAGCCGCATGCGAGCCCGATCTTCCACGCCATCCAGTACCTGTTCGGCAACCAGACGCGCGCCAAGCTGGAGAACTTCCGCGGCTACAAGGGCGCGCAGTCCTACCCCTCCCGCACCAAGGACGTGGACGACGTCGATTTCTCCACCGGCTCGGTCGGCCTCGGCGTGGCGCAGACGCTGTTCGCCTCGCTGGTGCAGGATTATCTGCGCGCCAAAGACCTCGGTACCGCCCTGCCCGAGGGCAAGATGGTAGCGCTTGTCGGCGACGCCGAGATGGACGAGGGCAACATCTTCGAGGCGCTGCTGGAGGGCTGGAAACACGGCCTGCGCAACACCTGGTGGATCGTCGACTACAACCGCCAGAGCCTCGATGCCGTGGTGCGTGAGGGATTGTGGGAGCGCTTCGAATCCATCTTCCACAATTTCGGCTGGGACGTCGTCATCCTCAAATATGGCCGGCTGCAGCAGGCTGCCTTTGCCGAGCCCGGCGGCGAGGCGCTGCGCCGCTGGATCGACACCTGCCCCAACCAGCTCTACTCGGCGCTGACCTTCCAGGGCGGCAAGGCGTGGCGCAAGCGCCTGCTCGACGACATCGGCGACCAGGGGCCGGTCACGGCGCTGATCGAGGCGCGCTCGGACGAAGAGCTGGGCCAGCTGATGACCAATCTCGGCGGCCATGACCTGCCCTCGCTGCTCAACGCCTTCGAGGAAGCACGCACGCATGACCGGCCGGTGTGCTTCATCGCCTACACCATCAAGGGCTTCGGCCTGCCGCTCGCCGGCCACAAGGACAACCATGCGGGGCTGATGACGCCGGCGCAGATGGAAGATCTGCGCGCCCGGCACGCCATCCGCGAAGGGCATGAATGGGACGCCTTCGAGGGCCTGAGCACGCCGGCCGGCGAGCTGAAGGCGGTCATCGAGGCCGCGCCGTTCAACGCGCGCGGCGCCCGGCGCTATCAGGCGCCAGCGATCGAGGTGCCCGCCACGCTGTCGGTGCAGCTCCAGCCCGCCATGTCGACCCAGCAGGGCTTCGGCCTGCTGCTGAACGACATCGGCAAGCAGGACAGCGCGTTCGCCAGCCGCGTGGTCACCACCTCGCCGGATGTGACGGTCTCGACCAATCTCGGCGCCTTCGTCAACCGCCGCGGCCTGTTCGCCCGCGAGGAACTGGCCGACACCTTCAAGAAGGAGCGCATTCCCTCCACCTTCAACTGGGAGTTCTCGCCCAAGGGCCAGCATATGGAGCTCGGCATCGCCGAGATGAACCTGTTCATCATGCTCTCGGCGCTCGGCCTGTCGCACTCCCTCTTCGGCGAGCGGCTGCTGCCGGTCGGCACGCTGTACGACCCCTTCATCGAGCGCGGGCTCGATGCGCTGAACTATGCCTGCTACCAGGATGCCCGCTTCATCCTCGCCGCCACACCCTCGGGCGTGACGCTGGCGCCAGAGGGCGGCGCGCACCAGTCCATCGCCACGCCGCTGATCGGCATGGCGCAGGATGGCCTCGCCAGCTTCGAGCCGGCCTTCGTGGATGAGCTTGCCATCATCCTGCGCTTCGCCTTCGAGCATATGCAGCGCGAGGATGGCGGCTCGACCTATCTGCGCCTGTCCACCCGCACCATCGAGCAGCCCAAGCGAAACCTCGACGCGGCTCTCGCCGGAGACATTGTGAGCGGCGGCTACTGGATGCGCCGTCCGGGACCGAACGCGCAGGTCGTCGTCGCCTATTCCGGCGCGCTGGCGCCGGAGGCCATCGAGGCCGTGGGCCTGATCGCCGAGGACCGGCGCGATGTCGGGCTGCTCGCGGTGACCTCGGCCGACCGGCTGCACGCGGGATGGACGGCGGCGCAGAAGGCGCGCGACGAGGGGCAGATCGAGGCCCGCAGCGCGGTCGAAGAGCTTCTGGAGCAGGTGCCGCTGGGCTGCGCGCTGGTCACCGTCGTCGATGGCCACCCGGCGACGCTGGGCTGGCTCGGCGCGGTGTGCGGCCACCGCACCCGTGCGCTCGGCGTCGAGCGTTTCGGCCAGACCGGCACGCTTGCCGATCTCTATCGCCATTACGGCATCGACGCGCAGGGCATTGCCCGCGCCGCCCAGTCGATCGCGCCGGGAAGGCCGATCCGCTACTTGCGGGCGGTGTAGCTGATAACGGACAGCCATTCCCGAAAAAGAAAACGCGCCGGTCTTCGCGGGACCGGCGCGCAGTTTGTCAGACGATCATCGGCGG
Source organism: Ancylobacter novellus (assembly GCA_003241485.1). GTDB lineage: Bacteria > Pseudomonadota > Alphaproteobacteria > Rhizobiales > Xanthobacteraceae > Ancylobacter > Ancylobacter novellum_A. Next base: position 4,184 of record QFQD01000012.1, on the reverse strand, counting down.
GAAGGCGACCGACGGCGTTGGGAAGGAGCGGCACGCGCCGCGAAGGACGCGCACCCGGGAATAGGAGGCTCAGCTCGCCTTCTTGAACTTGGCAGCTTCTTCCGAGCCGCCGGTCGCATTGCCCTTGGAGTAGGAATGCGCGCCGACGCCGGCGAGATTGCCGCCCTGCACGATCAGATACTCGTCGCGGATCGGCCGGCCCTCGAAGAAGCATTCAAGGATTTCACGCGTGCCGGCGGCATAGCGGGTCTGGGCGGTCAGCGAGGTACCGGACATGTGCGGGGTCATGCCGTTCCACGCCATGGTGCGCCAGGGATGGTCGGCCGGCGCGGGCTGCGGGAACCACACGTCGCCGGCATAGCCCGCCAGCTGGCCGTTCTCCAGCGCGCGGGCCACCGCGTCCCGGTCGCACAGCTTGCCGCGCGCGGTGTTGACGATATAGGCGCCGCGCTTGAACAGCTTCAGCGTCTCGTCATTGATCATGTGCTCGGTTTCGGGGTGCAGCGGGCAGTTCAGCGTCACCACGTCGCAATGCGGATACATCTCCTCGCGCGAGGCGTGCCAGGTGAGGTTGAGTTCCTTCTCCACCGCCTCCGGCAGGCGGTGCCGGTCGGTGTAGTGCAGCTTCACATCGAAAGGCGCGAGCCGGCGCAGCACCGCGAGGCCAATGCGTCCGGCCGCGACAGTCCCGACGCTCATCGCTTCGAGGTCATAGGAGTGCTTGACGCAGTCGGCGATGTTCCAGCCGCCCTTGCGCGCCCAGTCATGAGCCGGCAAATAATTACGCACCAGGCCGAGGATCATCATCACCACATGCTCGGCGACACTGATCGAGTTGCAGTAGGTGACTTCCGCGACGGTGATGTTGCGGTCGATGGCAGCCTGCAGATCGACATGGTCGGACCCGATGCCGGCGGTCAGCGCCAGCTTGAGGTTCTTCGCCTTGGCGATGCGCTCGGGCGTGAGATAAGCCGGCCAGAAGGGCTGGGAGATGACGATGTCGGCGTCGACCAGTTCCTTCTCGAACACCGAATCCGGGCCATCCTTGTCGGAGGTCACCACCAGCGTGTGGCCGTTGGACTCCAGGTACTTGCGCAGGCCCAGCTCGCCGGAGACGGAGCCGAGCATGGTGCCGGGCACGAAATCGATCGCCTTCGGCGTCGGCAGGGTCTGGCCGCCGGGATAGTGGTCGATCTTCGGCAGGTCGTCGCGCGCATAGGTCGTGGGGTAGCCGTCGATCGGATCGTCGTAAAGAACACAAAGCACCTTGGCCATGATGGCATCTCCTCTCATCGGGTAAGCGGGGACGCTTCCGCCGCGGCAACGGCAGATCGCTGGTATTCCGAACTCCTGACTTCGGAACCCGTCCGCTTCCGACGCGCTTTCTCACCGACGAGATGTCGCAGATGCTCGAAAGCGCGGCGCGACGGAGCCTCCTCCACATCGGCTAAACTGCGGCTGATCTTTCCGCCGCTTCGCTGCCGACCCCTTTGAACCTAACGCTCATAACGTAGAACTCAAATCGAAAGGGGAGAACGATTGATAGACGCCACCAATGAAGTCCGCATTACCTGAAAATATTCTCAATCGACTTTTCGCGATCCGCCCCATCCCGCGCGAGGCTGCGCGCCAGCTTCAGCAGCGCGGCGGCAACCGGGCTCAGCGGGTCGCGATCGGACAGAACGAGGCCAATCGGCTGCACATGCACGGGGTCCACCAGCGGAACCGCGACGAGGTCTGCCGCATCGCCCAGCCCCCGGAAACTGGCTTCCGGCACAATGCCGGTCCACGGCCCGCGCCGAACGAAGCTCCACACACCCATGAAGGAATTGGTCTCGATGGCCGGCTGCGAGACGAGCCCGGCCTCGGCCATGACCTGATCGATGATCCGCCGGTTCTGCATGTCCGGTGTCAGCAGGCAAAGCGGCTGGCCCGCCGCCTCCGCCCAGCGGATCGACCGGCGCCGCGCCAGGGGATCGTCCGCCCGCGTCACGAAGACATAGCGCTCCGTATACAGCGGCACGCGCTGCACCCGGTTCAGCGGCTCATTCTCGAGATAGGTGATGCCGGCATCCAGCTCGAGTTCGTCCAGCCCGCGCTGGATCGCCGCCGAACTCAAGGTCAGCATCTGCACCTTCACCTCCGGGTGACGGTCGCGGAAAGGTGCGAGCAGCGCAGGAGCGGCAGCCGTCGCCGCCGGGATCGCACCCACCCGCAGCGTTCCGCTCAAGCCGCCGGAGGGGTCGGCCCGTTCCTGCCGCAGGCTTTCATAATCGGCGGCGATCTGACGGGCCCAGGCCAGAACGCGTTCACCCTCCGCCGTGAAGCCCAGAAAGCGATGGCCTCGCACGACAACAGGCAGGCCGAGTTCCTGCTCCAGCTTGCGGATGCCCGCTGACAGCGTCGGCTGCGAGACATGGCAGGCGGCAGCGGCCCTGCCAAAGTGCTTTTCGCGCGAAAGCGCAACGAGATAGTGCATCTGCCGGACGAACATCAGGCGGCTCCAATCGGCGTCGACAAGAACGCCACAGGCGCCGTTTTATTCCCGAACCGATACAGGATCAAAATAGGCCGCGAGCCGGCGCCGGAAAGCCCCCGGCTTCTCCGCGAACAGCCGGGCATGCAGACGCAGCGCGGAGGCGACCAGCTTGAGCTGACGGGCGCGGGCGGCTTCAGCGAGCGGCGCGCTCCACCCCGGCGCGGCATGGCCCTCCGGCACCTCCTGCGCGAGCGGCTCCAGCAATACGGCGAGGTCCTGAAACTTGCCGAGTTTCTCCCGCAACCGCTGAAGCTCGACTTCCCACACTCGCCCGACCGCCGGCCACGCCGTCGTGACGAGCGCCATCTGATAGCGGTGAGCGACAACGGCCTTGCGCAGATCGTGCAGGCTCTCGGGCTCATCGGGGTGGGCTTTGCGCCCGAGTTTGCGGGCCAGCGTGTATTCCTCGGCCATCACGCGCAGCAGCCTGGGAATGGTGTTTGAACCGTTCAGCCGAGAAGCCGCGTCCTCGCTCGCCGCAATCAAAGCGGCCAGCTCCTCGCGATGCGTGGCGAGGCCCGCATCCCCTGCCTCCTGTCCCTTTCCAAGCAAAGCGCGCCCGGCCGTCCTGCGCAGGGCCGGCGTGAGCAGCCCCTTCGCCACCAGATCGTCCATCGCCTCCCGGCGGGCGGCGATATCGCGAGCCCCGGAGAGCCGGCGCGCGCCCTCGCCAAGCTGGCGACGCAAAGCGCGGGCCGTCACCGCGTCCTCGCGGCCGCTGGTCTCCCGCCGGACCAGCCGGAGCAGCGCGCGCAGGCGCTTGAAAGCCTTGCGCAGCTCGTGCACGGCCGTAACCGGGTCGGCCAGGGCAAGGGCCGCCTTCGCCTCACCCGCCGCCTCCATAAGCGCCTCGCCCAGAGGATCGAGGGTCGCCCGCAGCGGCGGTTCGTTCGCGACCGCAGCCGCAGAGCCGCCATGCACAGTCTCGGGCATAATTAATTCTCCTTTTCCTGTAGTCACTTAGACCCAGGATGAGGATCTCGCGCGACGATCCGGTGACAAAAAGTAACGCATGCCCCTTTCATTTGACCATCCGGATTGCTAGATACCCGGCGTCGGCGGCGTCCTTGGCGCCTTGCACCGGCTCTGACGCGGGGTGGAGCAGCCCGGTAGCTCGTCAGGCTCATAACCTGAAGGCCGCAGGTTCAAATCCTGCCCCCGCAACCACTGATACCGACAAACCCGCAGCCTCGGCTGCGGGTTTTGTTTTTCTGCCGGTCTTTCCGATTGCTTGGCGCTCGGTCCATTCGAGGATGGTGCGCCGTTCGCCGTGCAGCGCCGCGAACATCCTGGCAGGCCGGATCAAGGCGAAGCTGCGCGAAGATCGAGCGCTGCCGACGCGACCGGACGGCCGCAAGATCCCGGTGGTCGACACCTTAAATTGGTCTCGGATACGTCACGCAGGCCGGCCCTTCTTGCCCATAACGGCCACGAAGGCGGCGAAGGTGGCGCACACGGCGGCTGCGAAGAAAGCGAGACCGTTCGCCGACCATTCCATTGCCAGTCCCGCCGCGATGGGGCCGAGAAATGCTCCCAGCCCCCACAACAGGCCCATGGCGGCATAGATGCCGATGAGCTCCGATCCGTGGAACCGGCTGCCAACCACGGCGAGCATAAGCGTGTAAATTCCGACAAAGGCGCCGCC
>QFQD01000011.1 GCA_003241485.1 Ancylobacter novellus | reverse complement strand
GGGTAGGAACAGCATGATGGCGATGGGCGGCAGGCCGCACAGCAGGATCAGCCAGCGCGCGCGCCGGTTCTGCGCCCGCAGCGCCGTCCAGTTGCCCTGCCTGTGCAGCGCCGCGAAGGTGGGGGCGGCAATCGAGCCGATGGCGATGATGACCACCCAGATGAGGGTCGACAGCCGGTTGGCGATGCTAAACGCGCCAACCTCGGATGGCGTGGCGAACATGGCCAGTATCAGCATCGGCAGCGAGTTCAGCGAGACCTGCACCACCTCCACCACGCCGAGGGGCAGCGCCGTCCGCCACAGCGCGGGCAGGGCGGTAACGTCGCCGGGTGCCGCCGCCACCGGGGTAGGCAGGCGGGTGCGCAGGATGAGTGTCATGCCCACAAGCGCGGCGATCAGATTGGCCGCCGCCAGCGTGTAGAGCATGCCGTCGAGCCCGTGGACGCCCGCGAGCATCGCGCCGAGGATGAGCACCGGCCACAGGCCGTTCTGCACGAACTGGCCGGCGACGCCCCGATTGAAGCCGAACAAGGCGTGGCCGGTGAACACGCACAGTGCCTGCGGCAGGATGGTCGTCGCCGCGAGGGTGAGCGGCCAGGCAAGGTCGGGGTCGGAGAACAGGTAGCGTGCCGCGGGCGTGGCCACGGCCAGGGTCGCCAGCGTCGCCGCCAGCCCGCCGAGCGTCACCAGCCCGAGCCCGGTCAGCATGGCCGATCGCGCGGCCGCCCGGTGGCCAAGGGCGATCTCGCCGGCCATGTGCCGCACCACGGCCTTCTCAAACCCCGCGCGGGCCAGCGTCGCGGCAAGGCCGGCCCAGGTCAGGCAGATGAAGAAGAAGCCCGCCTCATGGGCGCCCAGCAGCCGGGCCGCCAGCATATAGATGCCCAGCTTGCCGACCAGCTCCAGCCCGCGCACCACCAGCGCGCCGGCATAGGGCAGATAGGCGAGGGCGAGGTGGCCCAGTTGCCGGAGGGAGAGCCGCTGGAGGCGCAGACGCTGCATGCGGGCCTTCGACGCTTTCGGGTGGGGGCGCGCGAACGGCACCGCGACAGCCGGGACAGAGCGTGGCATAGCCAGAGCCTGTCGCACCAGACCAGGAATGCCGGACGCATGAAACACGCAGCACTTCGCACCGCAAGAGCCTTGCGGCGCCGCCGCGGGCGGGGCGAAGCGCTGTGCCTCGCCGTCGTCCTCGCGCTCGGCTCCCCCGCCGCCGCGCAAGTCGGCACGGGCGGCATCACCGGCACCATTAATGATGACGGCCTGAACCCCCTCCTCAATCCCACCCCCTTCAGCGGTCATCGCGCCATCCGCGATTATCTGCGCGGCGCGCTGCCGCCGGGCTGGTGGGCGGGCGAACCCGAATTCCGTCTGGACAGCTATTCGGTCGCCGTGCACGTCCCCGATGGCTGGCAGGGCAATCCGGGCGCCGCGATGATAAAGCTGTGCCCGCCGCGCGAGAGCGTGCTGTGGCAGCACCTCGCGAAGATCGAGCTTGTCCCGGTCTACAGGTCGATCCGGCGTGCGGGCACGATCTGCCGCCGCTAAGCGGCAGTGGGGCGATAATTGTTATTTGGCAAAGCGTTAACCTTTAAACCTTCGTTAACTGCGTTTGTTTAGCTTTGGCCGTGCCGCGCTGATCCGTGCCTCATTCGAGGCTCCTCCTGCTGTTTTTTCGGGGGTGCTCTTCGCATGCGGGCCGGGTGGCGCTGTCGCGGTTCGGGAGCCGAATGATGCCTTTTGCCCTGCGCGGCGGTGTGGACGCCGCCACTCCTCGCACGCACGCCGAGGCCGGCTGCCTGCGCGGACGGCAGGGAGCGATCGCGCTGTGCGTTCTTGCGGGAGCGCTGGCCCTTTCAGGTTGCACCACCACGACGGGCAGTGTTGGCAAGCCCCAGCCGCCCGGCGATGCCTTCCAGACCGGACAGGAACTGCGCTTTACCGAGTCCAATCCGGAGCGCTTCCAGCCCTGGAGCAGCCAGACGCCGCCCTATCGCATCGGGCCGGGCGACAAGCTGAAGATCAAGTATTTCCTCACGCGCGAGATGGATGAGGAACTCATCGTCTCTCCCGATGGCACCATCGCGCCGCGCGCGATCGGGCAGCTGAAGGTCGAGGGCATGACGCTCGCCTCCGCCCAGGAGATCGTGCGGCGCGCCTCCAAGGTGGAACTGACCGACCAGAAAGTGGTGATCGCGCTGGAAGATCCGGTGTCGGCTACCGTCTATATCGGCGGCATGGTCGAGAAGCCCGGACCTTACAAGATTTCGGAGATCCGTTCCGGCACGCTGCAGGGCATTCTCACCGCGGGCGGTTTCACCGAGGAAGCGCGTACCGGGCAGGTGGCGATCATCCGCCGCGGACCCGACAACAGGCCTATGCTGCGGCTGGTCAACGTCAAGGACATCATACAGAACGGGTTCACGCTGGATGACGTCCAACTCGTCGCCGGCGACATCGTCTACGTTCCGCGCAGCTCCATTTCCGAACTCAATGTCTGGATCGACCAGTTCATCGAGAAGGTGGTGCCGTTCCAGCGCAGCTTCAGCTATACGATGGGCTCGAACGTCATCCAGTAAGCGGTTGTCGCCGGAGAACGTCAAACGTGCAGACCGGGCTTCGCGACAGCTCCCCAGATGCGGCCAAGGTGCCGCAGGGGCTAGAGACGACCGTGTTTCTCGGCGTTCCGATTGCTCTGCTCGACGCCGACGCGGCCGCCCGCATGATAGCGGCGCGACCGGCCGAGCTGCCGTTTTGCTTCGTCGTCACACCGAACGCCGCGCATTTCACCCGTCTGAACGAGCGGCAGGACGGTACGTTTCGCGCAGCCTATGCCCGCGCCTGGCTTTGTCTGCTCGACGGGCAGCTGCCGCGCGGGCTGGCAAGGTTGTTCTTCGGCCTGTCGCTTCCGCTGGCGGCCGGCAGCGACGTGACGCTGCGCCTGCTCAACGAGCATATCCGCCCCGATGATCCGATCACGGTGATTGGCGGCAATCCCGAACTGATCGAGCGGCTGAAGCAGCGATTCGGCTTGCGGCGCATCGCCTGGCAAGACCCGCCAATGGGTCTGGCCGATCGTCCTGACGCCATGGAGCTGTGCGTCGATTTCATCGTCGCCAATCCGGCACGGTTCGTCTTCATCTGCGCCGGTTCGCCTCAGAGTGAGTATGTCGCCCTGCGGGTGGCCGAGCGCGGAACGGCGGTCGGGTGCGGGCTATGCGTCGGCAGTTCGCTCCACTTCGCCACCGGCATGGTTACGCGCGCGCCACACCTCATAAGGCAGGCGGGCCTCGAATGGGCCTACCGGCTGGCTCGCAATCCGTTGCGCCACTGGCGCCGGGTCTTCGTCGATTCGCTTCCTGTCCTGTGGACCATCGCGCGCGCGCGCATGAACCCGGCCGCTTTCGGCATGACGGGCGGCAAGGGACGGGACGGCAGATGAGCGGGCAGGGCGGCCTCCCTCGGCGCGCGGCAATAGTGAGCCTGCCGCGAGGTTTCGTGCCGCCCACGCATGTCGTGTCCGGCGAGCGCTTCTCCGGTCCGGTGATGACGATCCTCCTGATCGGCATTTTCCCGTTCTTCGCGCAGACCTTCTATTACCTGCACGAATTCCCGCTGCCTTACCTGTTGTCCAAGGCATGGCCGGTGCTGTGTGTGCCGTTGACGCTCTACGCGCTCATCAATATGCGGCTTCCGGCGAAGAACATGTTCCTGTTCTTCTTTGCCTACGCCATCGGGTTCACGCCGCTGAACTCGATCCTCCGGCTGGGCAACGGGCTGTCGGACGCCTTCATCACCACCGTGAAGGTGTGGCCGCTCACCTATTACTTCGCATTGTCGGCGCTGCTTGTCTGGCTGTCGCCGCATGTCGGACGGCTTCGGACGGTTATCATCGGGCTCGGCTACGCGACCTTCGTGGTCATGATCCTGCTCTGGCTGGTCCTTCCGACGAGTTCCTATGTGAACGACCCGGCGCTCGGAAAGCTGCTGATGCAGGACATCGAGCGCGGGTATCGCATCTACATGCCGATGTTCTTCGGCTCCCTGCTGCTGTTCTATCTCACCCGCAGCTTCATGCAGCAGCCGCGATGGCTGCCGGTGCTGTTCATTCTCATCGGCTTCATTGCCCTGCTGAGCATCTACAAACAGCGGACCGCGATCGGCGGCATGTTCCTCGTCTGCGTCAATGCCGCGGTGCTGTCGCTGGCGCCTCAGCGGCGGCTGCTGGTCATCGGCCTGTTCCTTGCCGTGGTGCCGCTCGGCATCGGCTATCTCGTCGTGCACAACGCCGATGGGCTGGTGGAATCGCTTGGCGGATCGTTGACGGTTCGTCAGACCTCGCTGGCTCTCGCGACGAATTTCCTTGGCGACGACCCCTGGCGCTGGCTGTTCGGTGTTGGCGCGACCACGCGCTTCGGCAGCGTGACCCTGGCCGACATCTTCGGCAACAGCCAGTTCTTCATCGCCGATCTCGGCTGGATCGGCATCATCTTCGAGTATGGCCTGCTCGGAGCGCTGCTGCTCGCCGGCCTCTATGGCTGGGGTCTCTACTGCGTGCTCAGCTTGACGCGGGGCAGCAAGGACCCCCTTGCGCTCGCCATGTCGGACTACATCATCTACATGCTCGTCACCTCTACGGTCTATTCGCTGGTCTTCACTCCCGGCGAACTCGGGGTAGTCATGGCGCTTGCCGTCTATTTCACACGGGCCCGAGCGGGCCGGGGACATGTTGCGCCATCGGCGCATCGCGTTCGTTTCGCGATCAATCGCCAGCCGAAAGGACACTGAGAATGCTGCGGCGTCTCGCCAAGCTCATGCGCCAGCCCGGTTTCAGGGAGGCGCCGCTGACCGTCACGTGGCGCGCGATGGCGTGGTACATCCATGTCATGTTCGGGCGGAATCCGGCTTTCGAGCTGGTGCCCGGCGGTGCCCGGCTGCGCGTGGCGCCTGACCTGCGCTACACCTCGGTGTCGGCGTTCCTGCTGCGCGACGCGGTGGAGCCAGAACTGCATTACCTGCAGAAATTCCTGGGCAAGAACGGTGCCTTCATTGATGTCGGGGCCAATATCGGCCTCTTCACGCTGAAGGCGGCGCCGCTGGCCGGCCGTGTCGTCGCGGTCGAGCCGGGCGAGGAAGCAGGCCGCCAGCTCGACGCCAATGTGGCGCTGAACGGCTTCTCGAACGTCTCTGTCGTGCGCAAGGCGCTGTCCGACCAGCCGGGGCGCGCGGTGCTGTTCCACAACCCGCTCGGCGACGACCCGCAGGCCTTCTCGCTCCTCAGCGACGGCACGGATTCGGGCAGCGAGGCGGTGGAGCTCGTCACGCTGGACAAGCTGGTGGAAGAGCAGAACCTGTCGCGTGTCGATTGCATCAAGATCGACGTCGAAGGCGCCGAGGATCTGGTTCTGGCCGGCGCCGTCGGCACGCTGACGCGTGATCGTCCGACGGTGATCTTCGAGATCAACTGCCCCACGCTCTTGAAGGCTGGCGGAGACCCGGAGGCGGCATGGAACCGCCTCGTGGGGTTCAATTATCGCTTCTACCGCATCGGCGAGGACGGCACTCTGGCACGACTTGCCCAGTTCCCGAGCGAATTCGGCAATGTCGTCGCCCTGCCGGCGGAGAACGCGCAGCCGCACTGATCCGTCAGGGAAGCGGTGCGTCGCAGCCGGGCCGAGCGAGCGAGACACAGATGGCGACGGAAAGCGCGCGGTAATCGGGATTGTCCGGGCCCGGCGGCCCGGGTGGCGTCTCCAGCAGCGCATAGAGCATGGCGCCCGCAAGAGGATCGTTCGCCACCGTGCGCAATAGCTGCGCCGTCCGCGCGACGGTAAAACGCGGGCCGCCTTGGCTGGAGGGCATCACGGAAATGCCCAGCGCCAGCGGCCCTTTCCACACGGCACGATAGGCCCGGAACGCCTGTGCGGGATCATAGGCCGGGCCGGCGTCGTAGCTCATGATCGAGACGAGATCGAGCTCCCGCGCCGCGGGGGACGCGAACAGGCCCAGCAGCAGTCCTCGCCATGGGCTGGGCGGAGGTGCGGAGGCGAAATCTCCCGCGCCATAGGCGCCGACACTCCAGCCGGCCAGACTGATGACGAAGGGGCGCGGCAGCTCCGCGCGCAGGCGCCGGACGACATCCAGAATCAATGCGTCGCTGGCGCAGCGTACCGTGCCCGCTTGCGGCGAGCAGGCCGGGCTGGGGGGCTCGAAATCGATGTCGACACCATCCGCCCCGAGATCGCGCACCAATCGACCGATGGCCGCAGGGGCAAGTTTGTCCCACCCTGTATAGGTCGAACCGCCCAGCGCCACGAGCACGCGCGTGGCCGGATTACGCGCCTTCAGCAGGGCGATGGCGTCCCGGATCACCGTGCCGGAGGGCCGATATTCGAGCCCGGTGCCGGCCAGGTCGAGCCCGCCGGCATAATTGAGGTCCGGTTTGGCGAAGCTCAGCGCCACATGGCTGATGTAGCCGGAAAGGCGGGCGAGGGTTGTCTCCGCCGCGCGCGTCGCGTCGGGTTCGTACCAGCTTGAGTGATAGGCGAGGAAGGGGCGGACGGGTTCGCCGGTAGCGGCAAAGCCGCTGGAAGCCGCCAGGACAAGCGCGAGAAGGGGGGCGGCGAGGCGCCTTAGAACGCCGTGTTGTCGACGAGGCCCTTCGTCGCTGTCAGCAGCAGAATCCGGATGTCGAACCATATTGACCAGTGCTCGATGTAATACAGGTCGAGATCCACGCCGCGCTCGGCCTTCTCGACGGTATATATGCCGCCGCGCATGCCATTGATCTGCGCCCAGCCGGTGATGCCGGGCTTCATGCGGTAGCGCGCAACATAGTCGCTAATGGCTTCATAGCGCAGGTCGGGCTTGATGAGCATGTTCGGCACGTGGGGCCGGGGGCCGACCACGGACATCTCGCCCTTCAGCACATTGATGAGCTGGGGGATCTCGTCGATGGAAAAACTGCGGAGTATGGCGCCGACGCGCGTGATACGCGGATCCTGCGGGACGGCGGCAATCGAGCCGTCATCGACGGGATCGTAGTGCATGGTCCTCAGCTTGTAGACCATGAACTGCCGGTTGTTCAGCCCCACTCGCGCCTGCCGGAACAGCACGGGACCTGGCGAATCCAGCTTGATGGCGAGAGCGGCCAGAAGGAGCGCGGGAGACAGCAGCAGCAGCGCGAGGCCGGCAACCGTGTAGTCTTCGAGCGCCTTCAACAGACCCAGCGAGCCCTTCAGCGGCCGTTGCTGGACCTGGAGGGCGGGCATGTCCGCCAGCGTCATCAGCCGCGCATAATTCGGCTCGAACACCTCTGGCTGGAGTTCCACCACGACGTCCGTGGCAACGCGATGCAACTGCCGTATCAGTTCACCCAGTTCACGGATCTCGGTCCATTGCTTGGTGATGATGACGACATCGACGGAATCCAGCTTGGCATATTCGAGCAGGTCCTCGACGCCGCCCAGCACCGGCACGCCAGCGGCACCGGCCCGTTCGTCGTCGCTCGGCTCGCGTCCCTCGTCGCGAAAGACGCCCACGAAGGTCAGGTTGTGGGAGCCATAGGTCTGGCTCTCATAGCGCCTTATCAGTTGATAGGCACGGTCGACGTCACCGATGACGACCGCGTCGCGCTTCAGCACGCCGTGACGTATGACCCACGCCATGCCCAGACGGACCAGAACGAAGCGGCTGATGAGCAAGGCCAGGAGGGTCATAACCGCCCATGTGCCCAACGCGTGCAGATCGCCGCTTTCGGCGGGCGTCAGCGCATAGTGGACAAGGCACACCGCCGCGGCGGCCGGCACGCCGCCAATGAGCAGATGGGCGATCTGCCGGCGCCAGCGCGTATAGTGCTCGACACGATACGCCTGCCCCAAAGCGAGCAGGCCGACATAGGTGCCCGCACCGATGATGCCGAGCACCAGCATCTGGCTCCAGCTGAGTTCGTGCCAGATGACGTAGGTCAGGATCGAGGCAAGCGCGATCATTGCCACGTCGCAGAGGATGACCAGCCGATTGATCAGTCCGTGGGTCCAGCGTGTCATAGAGGCAGCCCGGCAGCATCGCTGCCGCGCGAGGCGGGCGCCGTCGCGGTGCATATCAAAGGAAATGGGACTGTTCGTGCCATGGTTTTCCGCATGCTGCCTACGTCAGTATCGGCGCCCCGCATTCGCCGCACACTGAAGAGCCGTCGGGAAAACATGATTATCATCCGGATATTGCCAATAGATTTAATGGCATCCGGCTTACGTGACAGGCTTAACAAGACCTTAGAGATAGTTGCGGGCGTCCAGGTACCACTCGACAAAGGCACGTACGCCCTCTGTGAGGGAGGTTGTCGGCCGATAACCGGTCAATGCAACCAGCAAGTCCGGGCTCGCGAAGGTGCGTGGCACGTCGCCCGGCTGCATGGGCAGCATGCGCCGGAGGGCCGGCCGGCCCAGCACCTGCTCGATGGTCTCCACGAAATCGAGCAGGCCGACGGGATTGCCGCCGCCGATGTTCACGACGCGATAGGGGCCCTGAGGCGAGAGCGTGTCGATCCCCGCCGGGGCGGTGACGCGGTTGGATTCGTCGGGGGGACGTGCCGCGAGGCGGAGTATGGCTTCGATCAGGTCATCGATATAGGTGAAGTCGCGGCTCATGCGGCCTTCGCCATAGATGTCGATCTCGCGCTCTTCCAGTATGGCGGCGACGAACTTGAACAGCGCCATGTCCGGGCGCCCCCAAGGGCCATAGACCGTGAAGAAGCGGAACGAGGTGGTCGGCACCCGATAGAGATGGGCATAGGCATGGCCCATCGTCTCCATGCCCTTCTTGCTCGCGGCGTAAAGGGTCAGCGGTTCCTCGGCGCGGTCGGTCTCGCGGAAGGGAATGTCCGGATTGGCGCCATAGATCGACGAGGTCGAGGCCAGCATGAGATGGCGCACGCCGATCTCGCGTGCCAGTTCCAGCACGTTCCAGGAGCCGACAAGGTTGGAATCGACATAGGCCTTCGGATTTTCCAGGCTGTAGCGAACCCCGGCCTGCGCGGCGAGATGGACGATGATCTCGGGCGCGGCACGCCGGGCGGCTTCGCCCAGCAAATCCCGGTCCTCAAGCATGCCGATGACGGGCGTGAAGGTGGGGAACTGTGCCAGAGCGGCGTGCCGGGCTTCCTTGAGCTTCAGGTTGTAATAGGCGGTCATGCCGTCATAGCCGACGACGGTATGGCCTTCCTCCAGCAGCCGGCGCGCCAGATGGTAGCCGATGAAGCCGGCCGTACCGGTAATGAAGTAGCGCATATTCCACCCTGAGGCTGGCCGGTATGCTTCAACCCAACAATGCGGCACGTCGGTGCAGGTCGAACGCCGCGCCTAGATCCCGCGCCGCACCCGGTCGCTGAGATTGCGGCGGTCTCTTATGATGACATCCAGCGCAGCCTGCTCGTCGGCGGTGCGCGGCAGCTGGTCGATCTGGTCGATCTGGTTGAGGGCCACGAGGCGCAGAAGATCGTCGCGTACCTCGCCGCTCGCATCGCGCGGCAGGGCGGGGACGATCTGCAGATGCTCGGGCGGCAGGATATCGGGCACCGTGGCGGCCAGATGCGCGCGCAGGATGTCCTCGCTGGTCTCGCTGGCCTCGACGAAGGCGTAGAGGCCGAAGCTGTGACCGGCGGTGGGGAAGTCGGCGATATGCACCGCGCGCACGCCGGGCGCCTCGCTCAGCGCCTGTGCGATGCGCGGACCCTGCTCCATGGCGCGGGGTCCTCGCCCTTCGGTGTCGTGATAATTGAGCAGGCGGCGCGTGACGAAATTGTAGACCCGCTTGCCGGTGCTCATCCAGATGCGGTTGAACAGGCTCTTGCGGCCGAGAATGCGCTTCTCGCTGGGCGTCAGCGCCTCCGGGCAGAAGCTGCGCTTCTGCTTGAGCAGGTGGCGGATGTCCTCATAGGCCGCGATGCGGAAGATCTTGCTGCGGCGCTTGAAGCAGAACGCCAGCTGGAAATCCATCAGCACGGCGCGCCCATCGGCGGCGTAGAGCCAGTTCTGTGGCTTGGCGAGGTCGTTATGGGCAATGCGCCGGCGATGCACCTCGCGCAGTCCCTTGCGCGCGGAGGCGAAGAAGGCGACGTCGCCATAGGGACGGGCGATCTGCAGCGGGATGCCGTCGACGAAGCCGCGCACCAGCCAGCCTTCTTCCAGCGCATAGACCGGCACCGTGTGTCCGCTGCCCTCGGCCCGGCGCAGCGCGCGCGCCTCGCGGCGGGCGAAATGGCGCGCCAGTGGCTTCACCCACCATTTCACGTCCGCATAGCGCCGACGCACGGCGGGGAAGGTCGCGCCCGTGGCATCGCGCCAGATGCCGCGCTCGATGGTCGAGAAGATGTCGCGCTTGAGCACGGTGTCGAGCTCGAACACGCCGTTCCTCGCCTGGTCCTGCGGCTTGCTCACGCGGCGGCCCCTATATTGGCGTCGCCGGAGGCCCATTGCTCCAGATCGCGCAGGGCGCGCGCGGCCATGACCTGCTTCTTGGCGACGGTCTTCTGCGTCCCGCGCAGGCGATTGCCCTCGGCATCGCGCGTGGGATTGGAGTCGAGCGGCGGAAACAGGCCGAAATTGATGTTCATCGGCTGGAAGGAGCGCGGCCCGGCCTCGACGGTCTCGATATGGCCGCCGGTGATGTGGTTGAGCAGCGCGCCATGAGCCGTGGTGGCTGGAGGCAGCGCCATCGGCGTTCCCAGCCGCTCGGCGGCGGCGAACAGGCCGGCGAGCAGACCCATGGCCGAACTCTCGACATAGCCTTCGCAGCCGGTGATCTGGCCGGCGAAGCGCAGGCGCGGCTCCGCCTTCAGCCGCAGCGTGGCATCGAGCAGTTTTGGCGAGTTGAGATAGGTGTTGCGGTGGAGGCCGCCGAGCCGGGCGAACTCCGCGTTCTCCAGACCCGGTATCATGCGGAAAAGGCGGACCTGCTCGGCATGGCGGGTCTTGGTCTGGAAGCCGACCATGTTGAACAGCGTGCCGAGCGCATTGTCCTGGCGCAGCTGGACGACCGCATAGGGCTTCACGGTCGGGTTGTGCGCGTTGGTCAGCCCCATGGGCTTCATCGGGCCATGGCGCAGGGTTTCGACGCCGCGCACCGCCATGACCTCGATCGGCAGGCAGCCATCGAAATAGGGCGTGTTCTCGGCGGCCTTGGCCTCGAAGTCGCGGAACGGCACGGTATCGCTGGCGACCAGCGCGGCGACGAACGCCTCGTACTGCGCCTTGTCCATCGGGCAGTTGATGTAGTCCGCGCCCGTGCCGCCGGGGCCGACCTTGTCGTAGCGCGACTGGAACCAGCAGGTGTCCATGTCGATGGAATCGAAATGCACGATGGGCGCGATGGCATCGAAGAAGGCCAGCGCCGTCTCGTCGGTACGGCTGCGGATCGCCTCGGCCAGCGCCGGAGAGGTGAGGGGGCCGGTGGCGACAATCACCGAATCCCACGCGGAAGGCGGCAGGCCGTCGATTTCGCCGCGCTGGACGGTGATCTCGGGCCTTGAGGCGATGGCGGCGGTGACGGCGGCGGCGAAGCCGTCGCGATCGACCGCGAGCGCGCCACCGGCCGGGAGCTTGTGGCGGTCGGCGCAGGCCATGATGAGCGAACCGAGAAGGCGCATCTCCGCATGCAGCACGCCGACGGCGTTGGAGGTGGCGTCGTCCGAGCGGAAGGAATTCGAGCAGACCAGCTCGGCGAGGCTGTCGGTTTTGTGGGCGTCGGTCCCGCGCTCGGGCCGCATCTCGTGCAGCACGACGGGAATGCCGCGGCGCGCCAGCTGCCACGCGGCTTCCGAGCCGGCGAGGCCACCGCCGATGATGTGAACCGGGCGCTTGTCGTTGATGTTCATAGACCGATCGTCAAACGTTTCCGACGCGCGCCTCTAGCACGGAACGCAGGCAAAAAAGAAACGGCCCTGGAAAATTCCAGGGCCGCCCACATTTGAGTATCGCGGACGCGAGGTCCGGGAAGAGGCAGATCAGGCCGCAGCCGCGGCGCGACGCGCCACGTTGGTGATCTCGCCACGCGACACGTTGATGTCGGCGAGAGTGCGGTCGTCGAGCTGCGAGAGCTCAACGAGAGTGCGGCGGTACGCCTGCCAACGGCGGATCTGCTTGGCAACGAGGCCCCAAAGCAGCATGTCAGTCTCCATCAGGTTTAGAAACGGATCGCGGCCGCAGGGCATCCCCGGTAGCTGCACGTCCGTTAATCAATCTGCTGCCTATATATTCGACACTCTGCCTGTTCGGTAGGAAGTATACCGCATCCCAGCCCTGCGCGGCTCGCATGCCGCACTGCACAATTCATTCACAATCCGCGCGGCTGACCGAAGCCGGGCATGAAGTGAGCAGAATCGCGCCACATCATTCGGCGGTATCAGGCGCCCGCGAGCGCCTGATCGAGGTCGGCAATGATGTCGGCCGCGTCCTCGATGCCGATCGACACCCGCACCACATCAGGTCCGGCGCCGGCCAGCGTCTTCTGCTCGTCGTTTAGCTGCCGGTGGGTCGTCGAGGCCGGGTGGATGACCAGCGAACGTGTGTCGCCGATATTGGCGAGGTGCGAGAACAGCTTCACGCCGGAGACGAGCGCGACGCCGGCCTCGTAGCCGCCCTTCAGCCCGAAGGTGAACACCGCGCCCGCGCCCTTGGGCGTGTACTGCTGGGCGAGGTTGTAATAGCGGTCGCCGGGCAGGCCGGGGTAGCTGACCCATTCGATCTTGGGATGGTCCGAGAGGAATTTCGCGACAGCCAGTGCGTTGTCGCTGTGGCGCTGCATGCGCAGCGGCAGGGTCTCGATGCCGGTCAGGATAAGGAAGGCGTTGAACGGCGACAGCGCCGGCCCGAGATCGCGCAGCCCCAGCACGCGCGCGGCGATGGCGAAGGCGAAATTGCCGAAGGTCTCGCCGATGACCAGCCCCTCATATTCCGGGCGCGGCTGCGACAGGAAGGGGTAGCGCCCCTCGCGCAGCCAGTTGAACGAGCCGCCGTCGACGATGATGCCGCCGATGGAATTGCCATGCCCGCCGAGGAACTTCGTCAGGGAGTGGATGACGATGTCCGCGCCGTGCTCGAAGGGGCGGATGAGGTAGGGCGTGGCCAGCGTGTTGTCGACGATCAGCGGCACGCCGGCCCGCTTGGCGATCTTCGCGATGGCGGCGATGTCTGTGACGATGCCGCCCGGATTGGCGATGGATTCGATGAAGATCGCCTTGGTGCGCGGCGAAATGGCACGCTCGAACGAGGCGATGTCGTCGGAATCCGCCCACACCACGTTCCAGCCAAAGCTCTTGAAGGCGTGGTTGAACTGGTTCACCGAGCCGCCATAGAGCTTGCGCGCGGCAACGAACTCGTCGCCCGGTGACAGCAGCGTCTGGAAGGTGAGCAACTGGGCGGCGTGGCCGGACGCGACAGCAAGGGCGGCGGTGCCACCTTCCAGCGCGGCGACGCGCTCCTCCAGCACGGCGTTGGTGGGGTTGCCGATGCGCGTATAGATATTGCCGAACGCCTTCAGCCCGAACAGCGCGGCGGCGTGGTCGGCATCGTCGAACACGAAAGAGGTCGTCTGGTAGATCGGCGTGGCGCGGGCCTTGGTGGTCGGATCAGGCTGCGCGCCCGCGTGGACTGCAAGCGTGGCGAACCCGGGCGAAGTGGCGGCGTCGGTCATCTAGGCGTCCTCCTGACGGTACGTCGATGCGATAGGGCGGCAGTGTCGCCGCTTCTCTTAAAAACGCAATATGAATGGCATTATAATTAGTCACCGAAATTGTCATGTGAATAATGGTTGGGCATGTCCGTGTGTTTCTGGTCGTTGCTCGTCCCGCCTTCTGTAAGCGTACTGTCAGCTTCGCCGTCTAGGGTTCGCTCGTATTCGGGAGAGCGGGGCTATGGTGAGGGGCGGAGTTGTGAGGCGCTGGGCGCGGCGGACGGGCCTGTTGGCCCTTGTCGGCCTTGCCGCTGCGGGCGTCTACGCCGGTTGGGCTTATGCCAATGGCAATCTGCACACCGTGGTCGAGGGCGAACTCTATCGTTCTGCGACGCTGCCGGCGGAGCAGCTGCGGGATCTGATCGCCTCCCGCGGCATCCGCACCATTATCAATCTTCGCGGTCCTTCCGAAGATGCCCACTGGTATCGCGAGGAAGCCAAGATCGCCGAGGAGCACGGCGTGCGGCTGGTGGATCTCACCTGGTCGGCCCGACGCGAGCTGACCGACGAGCAGGTGAAGACCTATCTCGCGACGCTTGCCGATGCGCCGCGTCCGATTCTCGTGCATTGCCGCTCCGGCGTCGACCGGACGGGCCTCGCTTCGGCGATCTATCTCGCTGTGGTCAAGAAGGCCGACGAGTTCACCGCAGAGACGCAGCTTTCCCTGCTGTTCGGCCACATCAGCCTGCCCTTCCTTCCCTTCTACGCGATGGACGAGACGTTCGAGCGGCTTGAGCCGAGCCTCGGCTATCCCAACAGCTGAGGCGCGGGCGCGGCTGCCTACGCCACGCGGGGCAGGCGAAGCCGCGGGATCTCGATTGCCGGGCAGCGATCCATAATGACGGCGACGCCGGCCGCCTCCGCGGTAGCGGCGGCCTTGTCATCGCGTACGCCGAGCTGGGTCCAGATCAGCCTGGGGCGCGGCGACAGCGCGAGCACCTCCGTGACGACCGAGGCGAGATGCTCGGGCGCGCGGAACACGTCCACCATGTCGATCGGCTCCGGCACATCGGCGAGGGCGCCGTAGAAGCGCAGCCCGTCCTGCTCGCGGCCGTCCTGCCCCGGATTGACCAGGAAAACCCTGTAACCCTGACGTGCGAGAAACCGTGCCACGCCGTGGCTTGGCCGCGAGGGGTTGGGGCTTGCCCCGACCACCGCGATGCTGCGCACCTTCGTCAACCATTCCGCCAGTGTGGCGTCATCATAGTCGTCATGATTCATGACCGTCTCCGCAAGCAGCATGCTGGCTCACCTATTAGATATGGTGCGCGTTGGCATCAAAACTATTGGCGTGCAGGCGATGCCGAGGTCCGCCTGAATGGCGGCCCAGATCGCGTGCGGGAGAGCGCAAGAGATGCAGATGAACGCCGAGGCCCTGCAGGCCTATCTGGTTGCGGAGTTTCCGCAGGCTTTCGGGCCTGACCGTCCACACCGCGTCGTGCGCGTGGAGGCGGCCGGGGTCAGCCTTACGCTTGAAGCGAGCGAGGAACATCTGCGCCCCGGCGACACGGTCTCGGGCCCCTCCATGATGGGGCTGGCGGACATCGCCGCCTATGCCGCCATTCTCGCGGCCATCGGGCCCGTGCCGCTGGCGGTGACGACCAATTTCTCGATCAATTTCCTGCGCAAGCCGCCGCCGGGGCTGCTGGTCGCCGATGCCCGGCTTATGAAGCTTGGAAAGCGCCTTGCCGTGTGTGAAGTGGGTCTGCGCGCACCCCATGCCGGGGCGGAGCCCTTCGCGGTCACGGGTGCCGAGGAGCTCTGCGCCCACGCCGTCACCACCTATTCGATACCGGTGTGACGTGAAATGAGGGGGTTAGGGTGAGGTAATAAAATACCTATCTTCTAACCTTTTGATTTATAAAGACTTATTCCGACGACGTCGAATTGACGTTGTGCGCCGCTTGAGCTAGAAGCCGCGCCAGAAAGAAGTGCGGCCGCAAAGGCCCCACACGCCTTGTAATGGATATTCCCATGAGCACCTATTCGGCGAAACCTGCCGACGTAGAAAAGAAGTGGGTCGTGATCGACGCTTCCGGCCTCGTCGTCGGCCGTCTCGCGGCACTGATCGCTACCCGCCTGAAGGGCAAGCACAAGCCGAGCTACACCCCTCACGTCGATTGCGGCGACAACGTCGTCGTCATCAACGCCGAGAAGGTCGTGCTGACCGGCAACAAGCGCGCCGCCAAGGTCTACTACCACCACACCGGCTTCCCCGGTGGCATCAAGGAGCGGACTGCGAAGTTCATCCTCGACGGCCGCTTCCCGGAGCGCGTTGTGGAGAAGGCCGTGGAGCGCATGCTCGCCCGTGGCCCGCTCGGCCGCAAGATTCTCGGCAATCTCCGTGTCTACAAGGGCGCCAGCCACCCGCACGAGGCCCAGAAGCCTGAAGTGCTCGACGTCGCTGCGCTCAACCGCAAGAATGTGGGTATCTGATCATGGCTGAGCTCATCCAGTCGCTCGACGGGCTCGAGGCCCTGAAGTCGCAGGCTGCCGCCGAGGCGCCCAAGCACGTCCAGAAGCTCGACAAGCAGGGCCGCGCCTATGCCACCGGCAAGCGCAAGAACGCTGTCGCCCGCGTGTGGGTGCGTCCGGGCACGGGCAAGATCGTGGTCAACGAGCGTTCGCTCGAGACCTATTTCGCCCGTCCGGTGCTGCGCCTCATCATCGAGCAGCCTTTCGCCACCGCGGCCCGCTCGGGCCAGTACGACGTGGTCTGCACCGTCTCCGGCGGCGGCCTCTCCGGCCAGGCCGGCGCGCTGCGTCACGGCATCTCGCGTGCGCTCACCTATTACGAGCCCGAGCTGCGCGGCCCGCTGAAGAAGGGCGGCTTCCTGACCCGCGATTCGCGCGTGGTCGAGCGCAAGAAGTACGGCAAGGCCAAGGCCCGCCGCAGCTTCCAGTTCTCGAAGCGCTGATCGGACCGTTCCGGTCTCTTTACAAAAGGGCAGGCCTTGCGGCCTGCCCTTTTTCTTGGTCGATACGGTCGCTACTGTCGGAGCATCAGCGGGGGGCGGGGATTCCCGACGAAGCATGGGATTCGATCCCTGGACGCTTTGGACCATCGTCGTCATCGTCGCTTCACTGGTGACCGGATCGCTGCTGCTTGCCTGGATCGCGAGCCCTGGCGAGCGCTCGCTGGGCTATTGGGCCGGGGGGCTGGCACTCTTCGCGCTCGGCATTCTCGTCGGGCTGGACAGCGCCCAAATCCCAAATGCGGCCGCCGTCTTCGTCGGCAATGGTGCCGTCCTCGCCGGCTATGTGATGTTCCTGGCCGCGCTGCGCTTCTATGGCGGGCGACCCTTTCCCAGGCCGCTGATGATTGGCGTGCTGGCGATCTGGGGTGTGCTCTGCCTCCTTCCCTCCTTTCCGGACATGGCGGAGGAGCGGCTGATCATCCTGCCGATGATCGCCATCCTCATGCTGGCGCTTGGCATGGCCGAACTCTGGCGCGCGCCCTGTGTACGGCACATCGGCTTCTGGGGGCTGATGACCGCGCTCGCGGTCATGATCGTCGTGCAGGCGATCCGCATAGCCCTGACCCACAGTTTTGCCGATGGTCCGCGGCCCGTCATGTTGATGTCGCCAATGGGGATCGGTTTTGGCCTGGCGGCGCTGGTCATCCTGTTCTTGGCGAGCTTTCTGCTGGTGCTGGCCGTGCGCGAGCGCAGCGAGGCCGCATTGCGCGACGCGGCCCGGCGTGACGATCTGACCGGCCTGCCGAACCGCCGCGACTTCCACGAGCAGGCTGTGCTCCACTGTCGGCAGGCGGGAATGCTGACCATGATGCTGATCGACCTGGACTACTTCAAACAGGTCAACGATCGGTTCGGCCACTCCGTCGGCGACCAGGTGATCGCCGCCTTTGGGCGGGTGCTGATGGAAGCGACGCCGGCAGGATCGACCGCGGGCCGGCTGGGCGGAGAGGAATTCGCCGTGCTGCTGGCCGGCGTCGATCTCGCCGCCGCGCGGCACGAAGCGGCGCGGATCCAGAGCGCATTCTCGACGTCGGGCATCCAGCTCCGGCCGGACGGCGCGCAGCTGAACTGCACGGCGAGCATCGGCCTTGCCCATGTGAGACCAAATCTCGCAGTCGCGGGACCTGCCGCGGAGATACGCTTGCGCAACCTGCTGGCTCGGGCAGATGATGCGCTTTATCGGGCGAAGGGCGCCGGCCGCAACAGGGTAGAGGTGATCGAGATCAGTGCGGTCGATCTGGATGCGGGGTGACCTGTCGGGGTCAGGCAAGGCCTCGGGCCGTTGCCGTTCGGGGCCGTAATCGACGTGGAGGTTATCTTGCCGGTGCTGTTCATGCGCCATGTTTGACCCGTGGACTCTCTGGGCTGCGCTGATGGCCGCAGCCTCGATTCTTGCGCTGGCCATGCTGTTCGCTTGGTGGATGACGCCAACAGAGCCCGCCCTGGCGCATTGGGCGGGGGCGATGGCGATGTTCGTCCTCGGCGTGTTCTGCGCGTCCCTGCGCGGGACGATTCCCGACTTCGCGGTCGTCGCGTTGGGCAATTCGGCGATTCTGGTGGCCTACGGACTCATATGGACCGGGATGCGTCGATTCGATCGACGCTCGACGCGGGTGAGCTACGTGCTCATCGGTCCGGCCATCTTCGTCGTGCTGTGCCTGCTGCCGCCGCTGAATGAGGCGGCCGTCGGCCGGGTGGTGCTGATGTCGGTGCTGATCGGCATCCTGCTGGTGTTCTCGCTCGAACAGCTTTGGCGCGGCGACGCTCTCGCCTCGCGGGCGCGCGCCGCCATGATCGTCATCCTCTCCATCGTCCTCGCGCTCAATCTGTTCCGCGTTCTGGTGGCCTCGACGCAGATCGACGACCAGAACCGGGTGAAGCTGTTTGCCGATCCCACCGTGGCGGGGCTCGGGCTGGTGGCGCTCGCCCTGGCCGTCTTCCTGTGTTTCTCGATGGTGCTGATGGTGCGCGAGCGCTCCGAGATGCTCTATCGCAGCGCCGCCCAGCGCGACGAACTCACCGGGCTGTTCAATCGCCGGGGCTTCATGGAGCTTTCGCTCGCGGCGTGCCTTTCCGGCGGGCCGCTGGCGGTGATGATTCTCGACCTTGACCATTTCAAGCGGGTCAATGACCGTTTCGGCCATCTCGCCGGCGACCGCGTGCTCAAAATGCTTGCGCAGGTGCTGCGGGACAATCTGCGCCAGACCGACATTATCGGGCGTATCGGCGGTGAGGAGTTCGCGGCCGTGCTGCCCGGCGCGACGGCGAACGTCGCCCGCCAGGCCGCGGAGCGGGTGCAGAAGGGACTGAGTGAGGGCGCGGCGCAGCTGAGCTTCGGGGAAGGCGGGGCGCCGCTCAGGTGCACGGCCAGCATCGGTCTGGCCATGGCGTCGATGCCGCGCGGCGCGAAGGTGACGGAGATAGAGGCGCGCCTGATGGGGCTGATCGCCCGTGCCGATGCGGTTCTGTACGAGGCCAAGTCCGGGGGCCGTAACCGCATCGAAGTCGCGACGGCGGAGCCTGCGGCGGTCGCGCCCTGACAAAACGAAAAGGGGCGCCTTGCGGGCGCCCCTTCGTGGTCGGCAGACGGTCCGATCAGACCGAGTAGTACATTTCAAACTCGACCGGGTGCGGCGTCATCTCGAAGCGCATCACCTCGGTCATCTTCAGCTCGATATAGGCGTTGATGAAGTCGTCATCGAACACGCCGCCCTTCTTCAGGAACTCACGGTCCTTGTCGAGGGAGGAGAGGGCCTCGCGCAGCGAGCCGCAGACGGTCGGGATCTTCTTGAGCTCCTTCGGCGGGAGATCATAGAGGTCCTTGTCCATGGCCGGACCTGGATCGATCTTGTTCAGGATGCCGTCGAGGCCAGCCATCACCAGCGCGGCGAAGGCGAGATAGGGGTTCGCACCGGGGTCCGGGAAGCGGGTTTCGACGCGCTTGGCCTTGGGCGAGGTGGTGTAGGGGATGCGGCACGACGCCGAGCGGTTGCGCGCGGAATAGGCGAGCAGCACCGGCGCCTCATAGCCCGGGACCAGACGCTTGTAGGAGTTGGTCAGCGGGTTGGTGAAGGCGTTCAGCGCCTTGGCGTGCTTGATGATGCCGCCGATGTACCACAGGCATTCCTGGCTGAGGTCGGCGTACTTGTTGCCGGCGAACAGCGGCTTGCCGCCCTTCCAGATCGACTGGTGCACATGCATGCCCGAGCCGTTGTCGCCGAAGACCGGCTTGGGCATGAAGGTCGCGGTCTTGCCGTAGACGTTGGCGACCTGGTGGATGCAGTACTTGTAGACCTGCAGGTGGTCGGCCATCGTCACCAGCGTGTTGAACTTCAGGCCGAGTTCGTGCTGGGCCGAAGCCACTTCGTGGTGGTGCTTCTCGACCTGCGCGCCCATGCGCGCCATGGCCGCGAGCATCTCGCCGCGCATGTCCTGCGCGCTGTCGATCGGCGGGACGGGGAAGTAGCCGCCCTTGGTCTTCACGCGGTGGCCGAGATTGCCGCCTTCATATTCGGTGTCGAAATTGGTCGGCAGTTCGACCGAATCGAGCTTGAAGCCGGTGTTGTAGGGATCGGCCTTGAAGCGCACGTCGTCGAAAATGAAGAACTCGGCCTCGGGGCCGATATAGACGGTGTCGCCGATGCCGGTGGACTTGAGATAGGCCTCGGCCTTCTTGGCGATGCCGCGGGGGTCGCGGCTATAGGGCTCGCCCGTAGTGGGCTCGAGCACGTCGCAGACGACGACGAGGGTCGTCTCCGCGAAGAACGGATCGATGCTGATCGACTCCAGATCGGGCTGGAGGTGCATGTCCGATTCGTTGATCGCCTTCCAGCCGGCAATGGAAGAGCCGTCGAAAGCCTGTCCGTCAGCGAAGAAGTCCTCATCGACCATGGAAATGTCGAAGGTGACGTGCTGCCACTTGCCGCGGGGATCGGTGAAACGCAGGTCGACGTACTTGACGTCGTTATCCTTTATTAACTTGAGTACGTCCTTGGCCGTCGTCATTACAGTCGTGCCTCATTCTTGAGCTGCCACTTTGCGGGCAGACAAATCCCAAGCGGTTGGTCGAACGCAGATACGCGCCACATCGATCACGATGCGGCGCGTGCTTCAAGCCCGAACATATTACGCTTGCTGTCAGATGGCGTCGACGCCCGACTCGCCAGTACGAATGCGAATGGCTTCCTCGATGTTCGACACGAAGATCTTGCCGTCGCCGATGCGCCCGGTCTGGGCCGCGCGACGGATGGCGTCGATGGCGGTTTCGACGGTCTCGTCGGCTACCACGACCTCGATCTTCACCTTGGGCAGGAAATCCACGACATATTCTGCGCCGCGGTAGAGCTCGGTATGACCCTTCTGCCGGCCGAAGCCCTTGGCTTCGGTGACGGTGATGCCCTGCAGGCCTACTTCCTGCAGCGCTTCCTTCACCTCGTCGAGCTTGAAGGGCTTAATGATGGCCTCAATCTTCTTCATCTGATCTCGTCTCCCTGACTCGACGATCCGCGACGCCCGGTCGAGTCGAACCGCGTCGAAGCAGAACCCATGCCAAGCGCTTCCGCTTCGCGAAAAATAGCGAGATATAAGAGCATTGCGAGCGGAAAAGCGGAACTCGATAAGCGCGTTTTGACGTATATGCACATCTAATAATCACGTTGATTATTCAGTGTGCAGTCTCCAAGGCGGAGAGCGGTATATTGCCGCGCTTAAATTAGGCAAACGCTCATTTTGCAGCGGTTTTTGCGGCTTCGCGGCGAGCCGCTGCGAAAAACGGAAGACGGTCGGATGGAACTGCTCACCCCGGACGAGATGGGCCAGGCGGATCGGCTCACCATCGAGCGCGGCACGCCGGGGCTGGTGCTCATGGAGAATGCCGGCGCCGCGGTTGCGCGTGTCGCGGCGAGGGCGGCGTGCATCGGTTCGCGCCTTCTGGTGCTGTGCGGGCCGGGCAACAATGGGGGCGACGGTTTCGTTGCCGCGCGCCTTCTTGCCGAGACGGGCTATCGCGTGCGCCTCGCTCTGCTTGGGCGGCGCGAGGCCCTGCGCGGCGACGCGGCCGCAATGGCGGCTCGCTGGAGCGGGGCGGTCGAGGAGGCGCAGGGCTGTTCACTTGCGGACGTCGATCTCGTCATCGACGCGCTGTTCGGTGCAGGGTTGGCGCGCGATCTCGACGGGGAGGCGCGCCAACTTGTCGAGCGGGTCAATGCGAGCGGCCTGCCGGTGGTCGCGGTCGATCTGCCCTCGGGAATCGATGGGGCGACGGGCGCGGTGCGCGGTGCTGCCATCCGCGCCCTCTGCAGCGTGACTTTCTTCCGTCCCAAGCCCGGCCACCTGCTGCTGCCGGGTCGCGCCCATGCCGGCGATCTGGACGTTGCCGACATCGGCATCCGCGCGGACGTGCTCGATCTCATCCGGCCACGCGCCTTCAGGAACGAGCCGGGCCTGTGGCAGGCACATTTCCCGGTGCCGCGCATGGAGGGGCACAAATATTCACGTGGGCATCTCGTCGCCGTGTCGGGGCCGGCGCAGGCGAGCGGGGCGACCCGGCTGGCAGCACGCGCGGCGCTGCGGGCCGGGGCGGGGCTGGTGACGGTCGCCAGCCCGACCGAAGCGCTGCCGATCCACGCGGCGAATCTCTCCGCCATCATGGTGCGGCCGGTCGATGATGCCGCCGGACTTGAGCGCCTTCTGGCGGACCGCCGGCTCTCGACCGTGGTGATCGGGCCGGGTGTGGGCGTGGGGCAGGGCGCGCGCGACCGGCTCGCCGTCTGCGCTGACCGCCGTCTGGTGATCGACGCTGACCTCATCACCAGCTTCAAGGGCGCCGCCGACCAGCTGGCGGCACAACTCGCGGGTGCTCCGGCTGCGGTTGCCACGCCGCATGATGGCGAGTTCGCCCGGCTGTTCGAGGGATGCCCCGACGTGCAGGAGGCGCCCTCCAAGCTGGAGCGCGTGCGCGCGGGTGCCCGGCGGCTGGGCATCGTGCTGGTGCTCAAAGGGGCCGACACGGTGGTCGCCGCGCCGGACGGCCGGGCCTGCATTGCCGACAACGCGCCACCCTGGCTGGCAACCGCCGGGGCGGGCGACGTGCTTTCCGGCATTGTCGGCGGCCTGCTGGCGCAGGGCATGGAGCCCTTCGAGGCGGCGAGCGCCGCCGTGTGGCTACACGGAGAGGCGGCCCGCGAGGCGGGGCCGGGCCTCGTGGCGGACGATCTGATCGAGGCGCTGCGCCCGGTCTATGCCCGGCTGTTCGCCCGGATCGCCGGGTAAGCGCTGTTCCGGCCTCGCCTGCGCCGGGCTGGAACACCGCCTTTCAGGCTCGCGCAGGCGTGTGTGGCGAGGGGCGCGAAGCCTTGCATTTAGGGCTGGCGCCGCTGCATCGCCGTGCTATAAGCCCGCACCCGGCTGGCGGCACTTTTCGGGTGCACGCGTCCGCGCGCCTTGGCGGCATCGCCCCGCGATGCTCAAGGCGATCGACGTGTCCGCGGGCGTGGCGGAACTGGTAGACGCGCTGGATTTAGGTTCCAGTGGCGAAAGTCGTGGGGGTTCGAGTCCCTCCGCCCGCACCAGATCCGTGGCCCCGAGCCTACCGACCGATGGACACCGCTGGGGAGGCACGGCGCGCAAGCGACGCTTCCCCGCACAATGAGTTTCAGGAACGCCGCGTGCGGCGGCAAACGACGAAGGCCGATAGAAAATGCAGGTCACCGAAACCCTCGCCGAAGGTCTGAAGCGCGAATACCGCGTGGTGCTGCCGGCCGCCGAACTCGACGCCAAGGCGACCGCCCGCCTGATCGAGCTGAAGGACAAGGTCCGCATCAACGGGTTCCGCCCCGGCAAGGTGCCGGTCGCTCACCTCAAGCGCCTCTACGGCAAGTCGGTTCTCGCCGAGGTCATCGACCAGGCGGTGAACGAGGCCAACTCCAAGATCGTCGACGACAACGGCTTCAAGCTCGCGCTGCAGCCGAAGGTCGAGCTGCCGCAGGACGAAGCGGCGGTGAACGAGGTCATCGAGGGCAAGGCCGACCTGTCCTACACGGTGGGTCTGGAAGTGCTGCCGAAGATCGAGCTGGGCGACTTCAAGTCGATCACCCTCGACAAGCCCGTGCTGGCCGTCGGTGACGAAGAGGTCGAGGAGACGGTCAAGCGCATCGCCGAGGCCAACCGTCCCTTCACCGCCAAGGAAGGCGCCGCCGAGAGCGGCGATCGCGTCACCGTTTCCTTCGTCGGCTCGATCGACGGCGAGAAGTTTGAAGGCGGTTCGGGCGAGGACATCCCGGTCGTGCTCGGCTCGAACAGCTTCATTCCCGGCTTCGAGGAGCAGCTCGTCGGCATCAAGGCGGATGAGACGCGCACCGTGAAGGTGACGTTCCCCGAGGCCTATCAGGCCGCGCATCTCGCCGGCAAGGCCGCCGAGTTCGAGGTGACCGCCAAGACCATCGAGGCGCCGGGCGAGCTGTCGATCGACGACGAATTCGCCAAGACCCTCGGCCTGGAAAGCCTCGCCGCGCTCAAGGAGCAGGTGAAGAGCCGCATCTCGCAGGAGCATGCGACCCAGAGCCGCGCCAAGGTGAAGCGCCGCCTGCTCGACGCGCTGGACGGCCTGCACCAGTTCGAGGTTCCCCCGAGCCTCGCCGAGCAGGAATTCGAGGGCATCTGGAACTCGATCACCTCGGAGATGGAAGCCCAGAAGCGCACCTTCGCTGATGAGGACACCACCGAGGAAGCGGCCCGCGCCGACTACCAGAAGATCGCCCAGCGCCGCGTGCGCCTCGGCCTCGTGCTGGCCGAGATCGGCGAGCGCAACAATGTCCAGGTCAGCGAAGACGAAGTGACCCGCGCTGTCGTGGAGCGCGCCCGTCAGTTCCCCGGCCAGGAGCAGCAGGTGTGGGAGTTCTACAGCAAGAACCCGCAGGCGCTCGCCAGCCTGCGCGCGCCGATCTTCGAGGAGAAGGTCGTCGACTTCCTGCTGGAGCTGGCCAAGGTGACGGAAGTCCCCGTCACCCGTGAAGAGCTCTATGCCGAAGACGAGGCCGAAAAGGCCGCGTGACGCGCCGGCCTGCCTTTCGCGGGCCAGCCTATCGCATCTGGAGAGGGGTCGGCAGTCGCCGGCCCCTTTTCCATGAGGGCGGCCGGCGTGAAAGAGCCGCATCGCGGCATCCGCCTCGCAGGACTGGGCGATCCGTCCAACGCGGATTATAAGCCCACCCTAGCGGGAACGGACTTTCCGCTTATGTTGGGAGAGACGGATTCGCGGACGGCACTTCTCGCCGGACCGCTTAGGAGCGGATGATGCGTGACCCTATCGATACCTACATGAACTATCTCGTCCCCATGGTGGTCGAGCAGACCAACCGCGGCGAGCGCTCCTACGACATCTATTCGCGCCTCCTGAAGGAGCGCATCATCTTCCTGACCGGGCCGGTCGAGGACAACATGTCGACCCTGATGGTCGCGCAGCTGCTGTTCCTTGAGGCGGAGAACCCGAAGAAGGAAATCTCGATGTACATCAACTCCCCGGGTGGAGTGGTGACGTCGGGCCTCGCCATTTACGACACGATGCAGTTCATCAAGCCGGCCGTGTCGACGCTGTGCATCGGTCAGGCGGCCTCCATGGGCTCGCTCCTGCTGACCGCCGGCGAGAAGGGCCTTCGCTTCGCACTGCCGAACGCGCGAATCATGGTGCACCAGCCCTCCGGTGGTTTCCAGGGCCAGGTGACGGACATCATGCTGCACGCCAAGGAGATCATGAGCCTGAAGCAGCGGCTCAACGAGATCTATGTGAAGCACACCGGCCAGCCGCTGAAGAGCGTCGAGGATGCGCTCGAGCGCGACAACTTCATGACCTCGGAAGCTGCCAAGTCCTTCGGTCTTATCGACAATGTGATCGACAAGCGCCCCGACGAGGCCCCTGCTAAGGCGTAAACGCCTTTATCGTGCGTGTTTCGGAAGCCACGCTGGCTTCTTATATGAAGGCAGGTCCCGCACGGAATTGAGGTGCGGGGCTTGCGTGCATCGCGGTATCGCGCTTGCATGACGTTTGAATGAAGTGTCGCCAGGAGGTGTGACCAGGGTGACGACGAGGCAGACGCGGATCCGCGCGAAGTCGGGGATGGTGCGAATGCCTTCTTGATCGTGGCGCTTTTAGCGTGCTTGGCTAGATGCGAACGATTGGGCCCTTCAGTCGCTTCCTTTTTTTGACGGCCAGAGTGCCGTCGCGTTTCTCCCGTTTCGGAGGCCCGCGGCGGCCTGCGAGACTGGGGCGGGTTCAGGCGGTGCCTGGCTCGCCGAGCGGACGGAGAGACGCATGAGCAAGGTTGGCGGCGGCGACAGCAAGAACACTCTTTATTGCTCGTTCTGCGGCAAGAGCCAGCACGAGGTCCGCAAGCTTATTGCGGGACCTACCGTGTTCATCTGCGATGAATGCGTCGAGCTGTGCATGGACATCATACGCGAGGAGAACAAGTCCTCGCTGGTGAAGTCGCGCGACGGGATTCCCACCCCGAAGGAAATCTGCAAGGTCCTGGATGACTATGTGATCGGTCAGTTCCACGCCAAGCGGGTTCTCTCGGTGGCGGTGCACAACCATTACAAGCGCCTGAACCACGCGACGAAGCATGCCGGCGACGTCGAGCTGGCCAAGTCGAACATCCTGCTGATCGGGCCGACGGGCTCGGGCAAGACGCTGCTCGCGCAGACGCTCGCCCGCATCCTCGACGTGCCCTTCACCATGGCGGATGCGACGACGCTGACCGAGGCGGGCTATGTCGGCGAGGATGTGGAGAACATCATCCTCAAGCTGCTGCAGTCGGCCGACTACAATGTCGAGCGGGCGCAGCGCGGCATCGTCTACATCGACGAGATCGACAAGATCAGCCGCAAGTCCGACAACCCCTCCATCACCCGCGACGTGTCGGGCGAGGGCGTGCAGCAAGCGCTGCTGAAGATCATGGAAGGCACGGTCGCCTCCGTGCCGCCGCAGGGTGGTCGCAAGCATCCCCAGCAGGAGTTCCTGCAGGTGGACACCAGCAACATCCTGTTCATCTGCGGCGGCGCCTTCGCCGGGCTCGACAAGATCATCTCCTCGCGCGGCAAGGGCACCTCGATCGGCTTCAGCGCGGTCGTGGCGGCACCGGAAGAGCGTCGTCCGGGTGAAGTGTTCCGCGAAGTGGAGCCGGAGGACCTGCTGAAGTACGGGCTGATCCCCGAGTTCATCGGCCGCCTGCCGGTGATCGCGACGCTGGGCGACCTCGACGAGGCGGCTCTGAAGCAGATCCTCTCCGAGCCGAAGAACGCGCTGGTGAAGCAGTATCAGCGCCTGTTCGAGATGGAGAATGTCGAGCTGTCCATCCATGAGGAGGCGCTGGGCGCCATCGCCCGCAAGGCCATCGAGCGCAAGACCGGCGCGCGCGGCCTGCGCTCGATCATGGAAGGCATCCTGCTCGACACGATGTTCGATCTGCCCGGCCTCGAAGGGGTCGAGGAAGTCGTCATCTCGAAGGAGGTGGTCGAGCAGAATGCACGTCCGCTCTACATCTATGCGGACCGGGCGGCCGGTGATGCAGGCGCAAGCGCCTGATCCCCGCGCAGTCGGGACCGTGGCCGGGCGTGCGCGCCCGGCCAGCGCGGCCGTCTCCCTTGACGGACCGGGGAAGCGTCTCCATCTGACTTTCAACATCCGGTCCACGTCCGCATCTACGTGCCTTTCGCGGTGCCCCGCGCTCCTGCACAGAGATTCCCGTTCGCGTTCCGGCCGCCTTGCGGCACGGCCCGTCACCTCGGCTTCATCGCCAGGGAATGACGTCGGCCGTCAACAGAAAGGATAGGGCCATGACGAGCTCCAAGCCTCGCACCGCGCTAACGCCCGGCGTTCCGCAGACCTTCCCCGTGCTGCCGCTGCGCGACATCGTCGTTTTCCCCCACATGATCGTGCCGCTCTTCGTCGGCCGCGAGAAGTCGATCCGCGCCCTGGAAGAGGTGATGCGGAACGACACCTTCATCATGCTGGCGACGCAGGAGAACGCTTCCGACGACGATCCCGCGCCCGGTTCCATCTACAAGATCGGCACGCTGGCCTCGGTGCTGCAGCTGCTGAAGCTGCCCGACGGCACCGTGAAGGTGCTGGTCGAGGGCATCTCGCGCGCCCGCGTCGAGCGCTACACGGATCGCAGCGACCTCTACGAGGCCGAGGCGGTGGCGCTGGAAGAGGATATCGGCTCGAAGGTCGAGGCCGAGGCGCTCGGCCGCTCGGTGCTGACCGAGTTCGACAGCTATGTGAAGCTGAACAAGAAGGTCTCGCCGGAAGTCGTCGGCGTCGTCACCCAGATCGAGGACCACTCGAAGCTGGCGGACACGGTCGCCTCGCATCTCGCGGTCAAGATCCCCGAGAAGCAGGCGGTGCTGGAGATCCTCAAGGTCACCACCCGTCTGGAGAAGGTGCTCTCGCTCATGGAGAGCGAAATCTCGGTCCTTCAGGTCGAGAAGCGCATCCGCACGCGCGTCAAGCGCCAGATGGAGAAGACCCAGCGCGAGTACTATCTCAACGAGCAGATGAAGGCGATCCAGAAGGAGCTGGGCGACGGCGAGGATGGCCGCGACGAGCTTGCCGAGCTGGAAGAGCGCATCAAGACCGTGAAGCTCTCCAAGGAGGCTCGCGAGAAGGCCACGCACGAGCTGAAGAAGCTCCGTCAGATGAGCCCCATGTCGGCGGAAGCCACCGTGGTGCGCAACTATCTCGACTGGCTGCTGTCGATCCCGTGGGGCAATCGCTCGAAGATCAAGAAGGACCTGCCCTTTGCCCAGAACGTGCTCGATTCCGAGCATTTCGGCCTGGACAAGGTGAAGGAGCGCATCCTCGAATATCTCGCGGTGCAGAGCCGGCAGAACAAGCTCACCGGCCCGATCCTGTGCCTTGTCGGTCCGCCCGGCGTGGGCAAGACCTCGCTCGCCAAGTCGATCGCCAAGTCCACCGGGCGTGAATATATCCGCGTGGCACTGGGCGGCGTGCGCGACGAGGCGGAGATCCGCGGTCATCGCCGGACCTATATCGGTTCGATGCCCGGCAAGATCATCCAGTCCATGCGCAAGGCGAAGAAGGCGAACCCGCTCTTCCTGCTCGACGAAATCGACAAGCTCGGCGCGGATTTCCGCGGCGACCCGTCCTCGGCGCTGCTGGAAGTGCTCGATCCCGAGCAGAACCACACCTTCAACGACCACTACCTTGAGGTCGATTACGATCTTTCCAACGTCATGTTCGTGACGACGGCGAACACGCTGAACATCCCGCCGGCCCTGCTGGACCGCATGGAGGTGATCCGCATCGCCGGCTACACGGAAGACGAGAAGGTCGAGATCGCCCGCCGCCACCTCATCCCTTCGACGCTGACCAAGCATGGCCTGCAGCCGAAGGAATGGTCGATCGACGACGAGGCCCTGCTTACCCTGGTGCGCCGCTATACGCGGGAAGCCGGCGTGCGCAACCTGGAGCGTGAGATTGCCAACCTCGCCCGCAAGGCGGTGAAGGACCTCATGCTGAGCAAGAAGAAGTCGATCAAGATCACGGTGAAGCAGCTCGAGGACTATCTCGGCGCGCCGCGTTACCGTTATGGCGAGGCCGAGAGCGAGGACCAGGTGGGTGTCGTCACCGGCCTTGCCTGGACCGAGGTCGGCGGTGAGATCCTCACCATCGAAGGCGTCATGATGCCCGGTAAGGGCCGGATGACGGTCACGGGCAATCTGCGCGACGTGATGAAGGAATCGATCTCCGCGGCGGCGTCCTATGTCCGCTCGCGTGCGCTCGATTTCGGCATCGAGCCGCCGCTGTTCGACCGCCGCGACATCCACGTCCACGTTCCCGAGGGCGCGACCCCGAAGGACGGGCCGTCGGCGGGCGTCGCGATGGCGACCGTGCTCACCTCGGTGCTGACCGGCATCCCGATCCGTCGTGAAGTCGCCATGACCGGCGAGGTCACGCTGCGCGGCCGGGTGCTGCCGATCGGCGGCCTCAAGGAGAAGCTGCTCGCCGCGCTGCGGGCCGGGATCAAGAAGGTGCTGATCCCGGAGGAGAATGCGAAGGATCTCGCCGAGATCCCGGACAATGTGAAGAACGCTCTGGAGATCGTGCCGGTCTCCCGCATGGACGAGGTGCTGCACCACGCGCTGGTGCGCCAGCCCGAGTCCATCGTGTGGGAGGAGAAGACGGTTGCGGCCACCACGCCGGTGGAGCCGGTGATCGGCCTCGACGACACCAATATCGTCGCGGCGCACTGACGTTTTTCGCGGTTCTGACAGGAACGGCGGCGCCTCATCGAGGCGCCGCCGTTTCTTTTTTCAAGGCATCTTCGTGTCGGAATGCGGACCGGACCTGGGTCGCGGCCGGCAAGGTCGCGAGCGCTCAATTTGCAGGCGTCGTGCGTCGATCTTGAGAGAGGTAATTAAGAACCGTCTATATCCCCAAAATCGTGTATTTGTGCGGGTTTCACGGCTCAAACGCTTGCATTCGCCGCAATTTGGAGAAAGGGTTCGCGCCCGTCGCCGGTGCACATCGCCGACGATTCTTGTGCAATCAAGGGAAGGACCGGTCACATGACCACGAAGAACGAACTCGTCGCCGCCGTGGCCGAGCAGGCCAAGCTGACGAAGGCTGCCGCTGCGGCCGCGGTCGACGCGACCTTCGACGCCATTGCCGCCTCGCTCAAGGCCGGCGAAGAAGTGAAGCTCATCGGCTTCGGCAGCTTCTCCGTCGTGACCCGCGCCGCGCGCGAAGGCCGCAACCCGCGCACCGGCAACCCGGTCAAGATCGAAGCCTCGAAGGCGCCGAAGTTCACGCCCGGCAAGGGCCTGAAGGAAACCGTCAACGGCTGATTTGCCGGCTCGAGCGGCTGCCGCTGCCCCCTCGTTGCGCCTCTGACGCGCGAGGTGAGGCGCGGCGCCGCGAGCGGCGTCTCAGACAGGCGCGTCATGCGGCGGCGAACTCGCCTTCCCGCGCGACGCGCCTTTGCTTTGAAGGAGGCTCCGCGGAGGGGGGCGCGCGGCGTCTTCTGTGGAGCCGGTCGCCGGCGGGCGACAGGCCTCTTGCGGGCTCTTGCTCCCTTGGCGTGCGGATGCTTTAAGGCGCGTAACGCGCTGGGGCGCGTCTGGTCAGGCCGGGCGATTTGAGCGGCCTGATTTCTGCGGGCGGTTAGCTCAGTTGGTAGAGCATCTCGTTTACACCGAGAGGGTCGGCGGTTCGAGCCCGTCACCGCCCACCACCTGCTCCCGCCCGAGGGCGGCCACATATCGATGGTTCGCCCGTGAAGCTCGCTCTGTTTGATTGCGACGGTACGCTGGTCGACAGCCAGCACGTGATCTTTGAAGCCATGACCCGCGCCTTTGCCCGTGGCGGCCTGGTATTGCCGCCGCGTGAGGCTGTGCTGGGGATCGTCGGTCTGTCGCTGGTCGAGGCAATGCGCGAACTGGGCGGCGATGATCCGGCCTTTCCCGCCGAGGAGATGGCCGAGCGCTACCGTGACGCCTTCCGCGAATTGCGCGCCGAGCCGGGATTCGTCGAGCCGATGTTTCCCGGCGTGCGGGCGGCGATCGATCACCTCAGCGCGCGCGACGATGTGCTGCTTGGAATCGCCACCGGCAAGTCGCAGCGCGGCGTCGCGGCCGTTCTGCGTCATCACGGACTGGAGGGGCGTTTCGTCACCATCCAGACCGCGGACGACGCGCCCTCGAAGCCGCATCCGGGAATGGTGCTGCAGGCCATGGAGGCCACCGGCGCGCGGCCGGAGGACACGATCCTCATCGGCGATACCAGTTTCGACATGGTGATGGCGCGTGCCGCCGGCGCGCGCGCGGTTGGCGTGACCTGGGGCTATCACGCCCGCGAACTGCTGCACCGCGCCGGCGCCGAACGGCTGATCGACGATGCCGGCGACCTGCTCCCGGCCATGGACGAACTCTGGGGAGGCGCGCTTGAGCGACTCTGAACACGCTGCCGCGCCGCCTTCGGGCAAGGGGGCGATGGGATCGGGCAGCACGCTGCCGAAGCGCTTTTACACCCGTGCCGAGGCGATCGAGGCGGGCGCGGGAGAGTTCCGCGTCGAACTGGACGGCCGTCCGGTGCGCACGCCCGGCCGCGCGCTGCTCACCATGCCGAGCGCTGCGCTGGCCGAAAGGGTGGCCCAGGAATGGGCGGCCCAGGGCGAGAGGATTGATCCGGTGACGATGCCGGTGACGCGGCTGGTCAACTCCGCCATTGATGGCGTCGCGCCGCGCCGCGCTGAAGTGGCCGGCGAGATCGTGCGTTACGCGGGCAGCGATCTCCTGTGCTATCGCGCCGACAATCCCGAGCAACTGGTCGTGCTGCAGCGCGATCTCTGGGATCCGCTTCTGGCGTGGGCGCGCGAGGAGCTCGGTCTCGCCTTCTTCCTCAGCGAAGGCATCCTCTATGTCGAGCAGCCGCCACGCACGCTGGAGGCCATTGCCGCCCTGCTGCCGGAGGAGCCGATTCGCCTTGCCGCGCTGAACCTCATGACCGTGCTGTCCGGTTCCGCCCTCATCGCGCTTGCCGTCTGGCGGGGGCATCTGACGGCGGAGGAGGGGTGGCGGATCGCGCATATCGATGAAGAGGCGCAGGAGCAGTTCTGGGGCCTCGATGCGGAGGCGGCGGAGCGTCGCGCGTCGCGATTCCGCGACTTCGCCGCTGCGGCCTTCAGCCTGCACGCCCTGGGGTGATCGCGCGATTCGCCGGCCTTGGGTGCTGGGACCGGCATCGGTCGGCGTCAGGCACCGCGGCGCGTGCGGATTGGCCGCAGCCGGGGTGAAGGGCCTCGGTTGCGCTCCTTCATGCGGCGGCCGCGCCAGTCAATGAGCCCCGAAGCAGCCCGTTTTCTGCCACAAGTGTAGCTATTCGCGTCGTTCGCGACGTTGGAACGAGAGTTCAAATCCGAAACAATTCAAACGGATGCGTGGCCTTGCTTCCAGGTTCCTATAGGAAATCATGCATCTTTGTAATATTCGTTCGGCGGGTGCGGCGGTTAACGTAAGTATTAACCTAGTGTTAAGGTACGATAACAGAGATATTGCCGTCGATCTGACGGAGATGCATCGGCGCAGGACGCGAATCGGTCGATAGAAAAAGAACCGAAGCGGTACCCCAATCCGATGCGGCGATCGTTTTTGTTGTCGCGTGGGTGCTTTTGTCCCGCCGGTCCTTACGCTGATGCCCCTTGTTGTTGACCGGTGTGGCTTTCGTGCACTAGTTTGGGCGCCATATTTCGAGGATTGTAACTGGTGAGTTTCGGTTCGGGGCGGGGTCTTTCAATGGCTGGTATGTCAGGTCGACTGACGAGGAGTGTCGCGCTCGCGGCGCTTGGGCTGTCGCTCTACGCGGCCGCGCCGCTTGTGGTTGGGGTCTCGCCCGCTCAGGCACAGACGCGCACACTGCCGCGGTTCGTTAGCCCCACGGCGGGGCCGAATATTCCTCCGAGCCCGGCGCCGAATGC
Organism: Ancylobacter novellus; assembly: GCA_003241485.1. Classification (GTDB taxonomy): domain Bacteria; phylum Pseudomonadota; class Alphaproteobacteria; order Rhizobiales; family Xanthobacteraceae; genus Ancylobacter; species Ancylobacter novellum_A. The sequence continues at coordinate 34,217 of QFQD01000011.1, read as the reverse complement.
GTCTGCTGAGCAGAAGGCAATATGGGCTCGGCAGGCTGTCGTTACGCTCACGCTCTATTACGGTTCGCGGCCGACCGAGGGTGCCCAGTTCAGCGAAGCGGTCCAGAACCTTCTGCTGAGTAACCCGTCTCTCGCCGGGCAGTTGACGGATGTTATCGTTAATCTGGGCGATCGGAGCTTTAGTGCGCCCGGCGCCGACGGTGCTGGCGGTGAGGGCGAGGTTTTCGTGAACCCGTCTATGTCCATAGGTCTGGCTAAGGGGCTGGCCTATGCCGTCGCAACCTGGCAGGCGCAGGTGAATGCGAATCCTGGCGCGTCTCCGGTCGCTCAGGCTGCGTTGACGGCGGTCAATACCGCTTTCGCGGCGGCACAGGTGTCGCCCGGCGGGATTTTCGCGCGAACCTTTGCCGCGGCGTCTGTGAGCACTGGCTCGGGGTTGGTGTCGCCCGCGCTTGTCGATCCGAACTCTCCCGAGGCTGTGTTGCAGGTGACGGTCCTGCCGCCGGAGAAGACGACGTCCAATAATGTGCCGAGCCCGAATACCGTTAACTTCTCGTCTGTCCTCATCGGGTCGCAGTTTACGCCGGGAGAGACGGTGACCATTAACATTACGGGCGAGAATCCGTCTGGCGCGAGTCTGCAGTAACGTGTGCTTCGCCTTATGTGGGCGGCGTATTTTTTGAATTCTGACTTTTGAATGATCAGACTTGACGGGGCGGTGGGGCAAGAAATGAACAGGAAGCTGACTGTAGCGGCAGTATCAGTCCTGCTTGGCAGTGTGTCGAGCGGTCTGGCTGTGGCAGCGGATTATCCGCCTTCTGCCAAAACCGGTCCTGCCGATCCTGCGATGCAGGGTGTGCTGGAGCGCACGCGGCCGCCGGGCATTCCGGTTGGCTCCTTCGTGTTCCTGCCTTCGCTCTTCGCCTCGGCTGGCTACAACACCAATATCACTGCGTCCGGTACCAATGAGAAGGCGGACACGCTGTTCATCGTTCGGCCGGCGGCGCAGTTGGAGTCGAACTGGACCCGTCATTACCTCTCCTTCGACGCCTATTTCGAGAGCGGCACCTATGCCGACTACAGCACGGCGAACTGGGAGAACTACTCGGTCGGCACCAATGCCCGCATCGACGTAACTGCGGATTTCGAGATTCTCGGCTATGCCCGCTTCGCCCATCTGAACGAGCTGCCGGGCGACGACGAGACCAATACGGGCCTCACCTCGCCGCTGCCCTATGACCAGACCACGGCCGGTGTCGGCTTCCGCAAGGAATTCAACCGCCTCTGGACGCGGGTCCTGTTCGATTATCGCGACCGCAGCTACGATACGTGGCTGGATGGCGCGCCGACCAATCAGCAGTATCGTGACGGTCAGGACTATACGGTGAGCGGCCGCGTGGGCTATTTCATCAGCCCGCTGACCAGCGTCTTCGTGGAAGGCAAGTATGAGTGGTCCTTCATGGAGGACACGAATTACGACGCCGAGCAGTACTGGGTTACGACCGGCCTGCAGTTCGAGCCCTCGCGCCTGACGCGCGGTGAAGTCTTCGTCGGCTACACCGACTGGAGCTCCGATGGCTCGCTGGATTCGGTCCCGCACTTCACCTATGGCGCGAACCTGAACTGGTTCGCCACGCCGCTGCTGACGGTGACCTTCACCGCGCTGCAGGACGTGCTGACCTCGAACTACTCGTTTGGCGGCGTCGACGGCTCCAGCGTGCTGAGCTCGACCTTCGGCATTCGCGGCGATTACGAGTGGCGTCGCAACGTGCTTCTGTCGGCCTGGTTCAGCTACAACAACCAGGATTACTACAACATGCCGCGTAACGACGATCAGTATACCGCCGGCGCTGAGCTGCGTTACCTGATCAACCGGTATGCGACGGCGCGACTGACCTACAACTACACGGATTACTCGTCGAACTTCAACGGCATCAACGGCGTCGAAGACTACGATCAGAGCATCGTGTCGGCAGGTATCGTCCTGACGTACTGACGCGAACCATCCGGGCTAAAGCGAACTCCCCGCGATTTGCGGGGAGTTTTGTTTTGGCGCATGCTTGCCGCGCCGGGCGAGCCGACGGTCAGGCGGGGCGCCCAGAGACGGATCTGTCATGTTCTTCGCGCGTTTCCGCAAGCCCGCAGCGCAGCCCAAATCCTACAGAGTTCCCGACAATGTGCGGGTCTATGCGATCGGCGACGTGCACGGCCGCCATGATCTGCTGCAGCTGCTCCTCGCGCGCATCGAAGACGATCGCGCCCGGCAGGGAGGGCAGGGGCAGATTCTCTTTCTCGGTGACTATGTCGACCGCGGCACCGACAGCCGCCAGGTCATCGAGACGCTCGCCGCCGGGCAGGCGGAGCGGGGCTGGATCTGCCTGAAAGGCAACCATGAGGCGATGATGCTCGATGTTCTTGGCGGCCATCGGCCGTGGGATGTCTGGCTCGCCAATGGTGGCGTTGAAACGCTGTTCTCCTATGGCGTTTCTGCGCGCGAATATGTGGCCGCCCGGCAGTTCGAGGCGTTGCGCGAAGCCGCACTCGCCGCGGTACCGGACCACCATCTGGCCTTCCTGCGGGAGCTGTCGCTGTCCCATCGGATCGGCGACTACTTCTTCTGTCACGCCGGCATTCGTCCGGGCGTGCCGCTGGACCAGCAGGATCCGGAAGACCTGCTGTGGATCCGTGATGTGTTCATCGATTCAGTGGTTCCGCATGGTGGCCGGGTGGTTCATGGCCACACGCCGGTCATGGAGCCGGAGATCCTGCCGAACCGCATCAATGTCGACACCGGCGCCTATCTGACAAACCGGCTGTCCTGCGCGGTCATCGAGGCCGATCAGGTCCGGGTCCTTCATACATGAGTTCCCGCCCGGCCAAGCCGACGCCGCCCTCCGCCCGCCGATCATCGGGGTCGAAGCCACAGATCTTCCTGCGCCGCGCCGGGTGGCATGAGACCTATAACGACCTCGTTTTCATCGGCCTGATACTGGCGATCGCCTGGGTGCCGCTGCCGTTCGGCAGCAATCTCGCGATCTTCTGGGTGCTGAACGCCGTCATCTTCGGCGGGCTGCTCATCCTGTTTGAACTCGGCGTCCTGGCCAATGGGGGGCGCCGGCCGGTGGCCATGCGGCGGCTCTGGCTGCCTATGGTGCTGTTCTGCGGCCTTCTGGCGTGGATCGTTGTCCAGCTCGCCACATGGGTGCCGGCCGGGTGGGAAAGCTCGTTCTGGGCGCTCGCGCGGGATGTGCTGACACAGATGCCCGATGCGCCCTCCGTCGACGGGCGCATTTCGGCCGATCCTGACAGCGGGGTGCTGGGGCTGATCCGGCTGCTGACCTGCGCTGTCGCCTTCTATCTCGCCCTGCAGCTGTGCCGCGACCGTCGGCGGGCCGATCTGTTCGCGCTCATGCTTGTGCTGATCGCGTCGGCCTACGCGGTCTATGGAATCGTTCAGTTTCTGGCCTTTCCCACGACGCTGCTCTGGATCGAGAAGACCGCCTATCTGGGGTCGGTCACGTCGACCTTCGTCAACCGCAACAGCTACGCGACCTATGCCGGCATCGGTGTCGTGATGAGCTTCGGGCTGCTCGCAGAACTCGCGCAGCGCAGCAGCTTCGGCACGGAGGTTCCATGGACCTACCGGCTGGGCGCGCTGGTGGACGCGTTGGTCCGGCGCGGCATGCCGATCTTCGTCGCCATCCTGGCCATCGGCATCGCCCTGCTCTGGACCGGGTCGCGCGCTGGCATCGTTGCCAGTTTCGCAGGTGCGTTCGTTTTCGTGATCCTGGCGGCAACGCTGGGAAAGCGGCGGTTGATCGCGCTGGTGCTGAGCGGGCTGGCGATCCTGGCCATCGCCGGCGGCCTCGTGGCCTATGGTGAACTGTTCGTCCAGCGCCTGAACAATGAAGGTGGCAGCGAGACACGGTGGTACGTGGTGCGCACGACCTTCCAGGCCGCGCTCGATGTGCCTTGGACCGGCTTTGGCTATGGCAGCTTCGACCGGGTCTATGCGGTGTACCGCGACGCCGGCCTCGATTTCATCCTGCATTGGGACAAGGCGCACAACACCTATGTCGAACTTCTCTTCGAGCTCGGCATTCCCGCCTTCACGGCGTTCATCGTGCTTGGCGGCAGCGTGCTGATCCAGCTCATCCGCAACCTCTATGGCCGCGAGATGCCGCCCATGCTGAGCCTGTCGGCGCTCGCGGCGAGCGCCGTGGTCTTCGTGCATGCTTTCGTCGATTTCAGCCTGCAGATTCAGGCGGTCGCCATCACCTACTGGGCCATTCTTGGCGCCGGCCTCGCCCAAAGCTGGAGCCGGCGCCTCGACGTCAGTCTCTGACGGCGGGGTGGCTCAGAAGAGCCGCTCGGGAACGCGCACGATATCGCCGGGGTACACCATGGTGGTGGTAGTGGCAGGATAGGAATGTTCCTGCGTCTGGCCGGCGCGGCGGATGTAGACCATCTGGTCGTTCGCGCGATAGGTGAAGCCGCCGGCGACCGCGACGGCGCTGAGCAGGTTCATGCCGTTGCGATAGGCATATTCGCCGGGCTTGGTGACTTCGCCGATGATGTAGAAGGGGCGATATTTCAGCACTTCCACATTCACGCGGGGGTCGCGCATATAGCCCGAAGCGAGCTGCTCGCGGATGGCCTCCTCAAGCTGCCGCGGCGTCCGGTTCGTGGCCTTGACGTTGCCGATGAGCGGCAGCGAGATGACGCCGGAAGCGTCGATTTCAAACTCGCCCGAGAGTGTCGGCTCGTTGAAAACCGTCAGGCGAATCCGGTCGCCGGTGCCCAGCACATATTCGGGAGGATTCTCGCCTTCCGCGGAGGAGGGGGGCGGGCCGGGCGGTACGGCGCAGCCCGCCAGCAACAGGCCGCCAGCCCATACCAGCAATGTGCGCCGCGTCGTCGAAACGAGACCCCGCTGCTGCGTGTGAGCGCTCATACTCGGCCTAGGCATCTTTTTTCCTCGATAGATACGCGACAGTGAACTGATGTAGCTTTAAAGCGTCCGATTGAACTTGTTCTGTTGGCGCTAAATTTATTCTCAACTCTTTCGGAAATCATCCAGCGGGGCCGCAAAACCTATTTCACAATTCTATCATCCTGTCCGGCAGGCGTCTCTAGGAATCGTCCGCCAGTTCGCTATAATGACAAGTGACCCAAAGGCTGCAACTTGCGGGGCGGACTGTCCGTGGTGCGAAGCAGCGAAGGTATTTGGCGGCAGGAATGCACGGACAGATCGCGAATCCAGCGAAAAGTGACGATTCGGAGAAGGTAGATCTCCACCATATTGTCGATTTCCTCCTCCGTCGTTGGATTGTGATTGCCGTAACGGCGGCGACTGTCGTCGTTCTGGCGACTGTCGTGGCGTTCACTTTGACGCCGAAATACACCAGCACGGTCGAAATTCTTCTGGACCCCGCCTCGCGCAAGAATCTCGGGCTGAATTTCCCGGGCGTCGAGGAGCAGGGGGATGCGGCGATGGTCGGCAGCCAGATCGCCATCCTCAATTCGCTGAACTTCCTGCGGCGCGTCGTCGAGCAGGAGAAGCTGGCGCCCAAGCCCGGTGGCACTCCTGCCTTCTCGCTGACCGCCTGGGTCAGCGATCTCCTGGGCCTTGGCGCTGCGCCTAAGGACGAGGGCGAAGCCGCCGCCCCGCCGGTGACGGGCGATGCCGCAGAGTTCACGCCGGAGATGCGGGCGGGGATCGGTCAGCTTCTCACGGCCATGTCCGTGCAGCAGGTGGGCAAGGCGCCGATCATGTCGGTGTCGATGACGACGACCAATCCCGAGCTTTCGGCGCGCCTCGCCAATGCGGTCGCCGACGCGTACATCGTCGATCAGCTCGAAAACCGCTTCGAGGCCGCCCGCCGTGCGTCGGGCTGGCTGACCGACCGCCTGCAGAGCCTGCGGGAAAAGTTGCGGGAATCGGAAGAAGCCGTCGCGAAGTTCCGTGCCGACAACAATCTGCTGGCCGTCAACGCGAAGACCCTGAACGAGCAGCAGCTTTCCGAAGTCAGCGCCGAGCTGCTGCAGATCCAGACGGAGGCCGCGGGCAAGCTCGCCAAATACGAGCAGGCGCGCAAGCTGCTCGAAAGCGGCGGCAAGGCGGACAGCATTCCCGACGTGATGCAGTCCGGGGTCATTGCCGATCTCCGGGGCAAGCTGTCCTCGGCCTCGGCCCGCGAGGCGGATCTTGTGTCGCGCTACGGCGAGCGCCACCCGCTGGTGGTCAATGTCCGCGCCGAGCGCAGCCAGTATGAACGCCTCATCACAGCGGAAATTCAGCGCGTCGTCGCCAACCTCAAGAACGATTACGAGGTCGCCAAGAGCCGCGCTGACGCGATGTCGGCCAATGTCGCGGCGGCCAGCGGCCAGGCGAACACCGAAAACGCGCTGACCGTGAAGCTGCGGGAGCTCGAGCGCGACGCGGAGGCCAACCGCACGCTCTACGAGACCTTCCTCCAGCAGGCCAAGCTGACCTCGGAACAGTCCGAGGTGACGATGAAGGACGCGCGGATCATCACGCCGGCGCTGCCGAGCGGCGTGCCGTCCTTCCCCAAGAAGTCGCTGTTCGTGTTCATCGGCGCGGCGCTGGGGCTGATGATCGGCGTGGCCGTCGCCTTCCTGCTCGACATGCTCAATACCGGCTTCAACAGCCCCCGGCAGCTGGAAGAGGCGACGGGCCTGCCGGTGCTGTCGTCGGTCGAATGGGTCGATTTCAACGACGCCAAGGCCCGCGAAGGCGTCAGCGTCGTCAACTATCTGATCGAGAAGCCGCTGTCCCGGTTCAGCGAATCGATCCGCAGCCTGCGCGCCGGCGTGCAGATGTCGGACGTCGATAACCCGCCCCAGGTGGTCGAGTTGACCTCGGCCTCGCCGGGCGAGGGCAAGACGTCACTGTCGATCGCGCTGGCGGTTTCGGCGGCGACGTCGGGCAAGCGCGTGGTGCTCATCGACTGCGACCTGCGGCGTCCCTCGGTTTCCCAGCAGTTCAACCTGACGGATCGTCCCGGCCTCGTGGAACTGCTCGCACAGACGGCGGCGGCGGATGGCATTCTCCACCGCGACAAGGCGTCCGGGCTTTATGTCATGGGCTCCGGCGCCAAGACGCAGAGCCCGCCGGACCTGCTGGGCTCGGCCCGCATGCAGCATCTGATCGAACAGTTGCGCCAGAGCTTCGATCTCATCGTGCTCGATGCGCCACCTATCGGCCCGGTGGTCGATGCCTCGGTGCTCGCGCCGATCGCCGACAAGGTGATCTTCGTCGTGCGCTGGAGCACCACCGCCCGCGAATTCGTGCGCCACTCGCTGGAGCGCATCCCCGGCGACCGCAAGATCTGCGGCCTCGCCTTCAACATGGTGGATCTGCGCCGGACCCCGAAATACGGGCGCTATTCCTACTATTCGTCCGCTTACTACAAGAAGTACTACGTGGGATGAGCGGGGCCGTCGCAGCGCCGCGGCGCTCGCTGGGGGGCATGGCGCTCGCGCTGGTCCTTCTGTGTGCGGGCGCCGGGCTGACCTTCGAGGGAGCGCGGCTGCTGGGCTTTTTCTCCCTGTATGGCCAGGTGTCGGCGGTGCTGGCCGACAAGTACTGGTCCGCCGCGAACTTCCCCAAATTGGCACCGTTACGGGCACAGCTTGCGGAATGGCGTGACGTTGCCGGCGTGCGCAATCTCGCCCGCCCGCTCTATATGCGGCTTGGCCGGGCGTCCGGCGTACCGGCGGCCACGACGCTGTCGGAAGCGGCGGACGTCATCCGTATCGATCCGGTCAGCGGCGACGCATGGTCGAATTTCGCCACCGCCAGCCTGGCGGCGTCGCGCCTCGATCTGGCGCTGGCCGCGTGGCAGATGTCGTCCGTGGTGGCGCCGCGCGAAGATCGCGACATTCTGTGGCGCCTGTCGTTTCTGGCGGGCGTCTGGCGCGACGCGAGCGACGAGCAGAAGCAGCGCTTCTTCTACGAGTTGCAGATGGTCGGCTTGACGCCGGGCGCGGCGACGCGATTCCGGAAGGTCTGGCCGGGCGTTATGGGCTCGGTTCCGGCGGATGTCCGCAAGGAGATCGATGAAAAGGCGCGCGCCCTGCCACGTCTCGGCTAGCCGGCGCTAGGCGGCGCTGAGCAGCTTCAGCGTGTGCAGGCCGATCATGCGTTCTTCGTCCGTCGGCACCACGAGCACGCGTACCGCGCTGCTGCCGGACTGGAACTCGCTCGCACCGGCCGAGTTGGCGCCCTCGTCAATCTGGACGCCCAGGAACTTCAGCCTTCCCGCCACCCGGCTGCGTATCTCCGGCGCGTGCTCGCCGATGCCGGCGGTGAAGATGAGCGCGTCGAGGCCGCCGAGCGTCACCGCGAGACGGGCAACCGCCTGCGCGACATGCAGCGTGAAATAGTCGACCGCCATTGCCGCCGCCGGCTCGGAGGAGGCAAGGAGGTCGCGCATGTCGTTGCTGATGCCGGAGAGGCCGCGAAGCCCGCTGTCGTGATACAGCATGTGGCCAACCTCGGCCGGCGTAAGGCCTTTCTGCTCGATCAGATGCAGCACGACGCCGGCATCGAGCGCGCCGCAGCGCGTGCCCATGGGCAGGCCGTCCAGCGCGGTGAAGCCCATGGTCGATTCCATGCTGCGCCCGTCCAGCAGCCCGCAGGCCGAGGCGCCCGAACCCAGATGGCAGATCACCACACGCCCGGCCGCCAGATCCGGCGCCATCTCGCGAAGCCGGCCTGAAACATATTCGTAGGACAGGCCGTGAAAGCCGTAGCGACGCACGCCGTCGTCATAGAGCGCGCGGGGCAGGGCGAAACGGTCGGCGATCTCGGGATGGTCGCGATGGAAGGCGGTGTCGAAGCAGGCGACCTGCGGCAGATCCGGCCGGCGCGCGCGCAGCACGCGGATCGGGTCGAGATTGGTCAATTGGTGCAGCGGGGCGAGAGGGATGAAGCTCTCCAGCGTGCGCAGCACCTCGTCGTCGACGATGACGGGGTGGGAATAATGCGGGCCGCCATGCACCACGCGATGACCGACGCCGATCAGGTCATGCTCGCCGAGGAGAGGCACGAGCCAGTCACCTATGGCGTGCTGGGCGTCGGATGGCTTGGCGATTTCATCCGCCGGAAAGCCGCGGTCCACAAGCACCGCGCCGTCGGCCCCCTTCGCCTTCAGGCGTGGCTGGGTGCCGATGCCATCCAGCGCGCCGGTGATGAGCGGAGCGATGTCATCCCCGACGATCTCGTACAGCTTGAACTTGATGCTGGAGCTGCCGGCATTGACGACAAACAGGGCCTTGCTCAATGGGGCTTCCTCTCGCGGGACCGCAGGCGCGCCGCATCGTAGTCGGGCGCGCGCCAGATCGCGAGAGCGGACACCGCCCGGCCAATCGCGTCGTTGCGCTGGCGCAAGGTGCGTCAGATGACGGCTTCAGCCCTCATTGGCGGCGCGCAACTGCTTCTCCAGCAGCTTGCGCTCGACCGTCATCAGATGCGCCCGCATCGCATTGGCGGCGCCGGCCATGTCGCGGTGCTCGATGGCATCGACGATGTTGTCATGCTCGGTGAAGCTGTGATGCGTGGGCAGAGGGCGCATGGGTGCCGTGCGCAGCCGGCCCCAGGTCACGGCACGGCGGACGGCGTTCAGCGTGTCGAACAGGCCGAGCAGCAGGCTGTTCTGCGTCGCCTCCGCAATGGTGCGATGGAGCCGCGTGTCCCAGCCCTCATATTGCCGCCAGCTGTCGGCCTGCCGTGAGCGCGCAAGGCACAGGCGCATCTCGGAAATGTCGGCCGGCGTGGCGGTAAAGGCGGCGGCGCGGGCGATTTCCGGCTCGATGACGATACGCGCGCGCATCACCTCGGCCGGGTTGCTGCGGCGCGCCAGCGCGGAAATATCGGCAAAGGTGTCGAGCGGCCGGCTGCCCATGAAGGTGCCTTTGCCGACATGGCGCCACAGCTGGCCTTCCGCTTCGAGCACGTCGAGCGCCTTGCGAAGCTCCGTGCGCGAGACGCCAAGGGCGACGGCCAGCTCGCGCTCGGGGGGGAGCCTGCCGTCCTCCGGCAGATTGGTTTGGGCAAGGTACGCCCTGAGCTGAGTGACGATGCCTTTCTCAGGATGGGTGTCATTGGGCGCTGTCAGCATCGCGTATCGGCTCAACCAAATTTTGAATTGGTTCAATATATGCGTCGCCGAATTCGTTCGGTCAAGCCGATGTGAGCTTGACCCTTCGTCAAACCCAATATAAACCAAATAGCAATTGGTCGCCAACCTCGCGGGTTGGCTCAGTAGTGGGCTTAACCACTCGGCACAATGGGAGACTGGAAATGCTCAAGAACCTCACGGCCGGCATTTGCCGACTTTCGGGCACGGCTGCCCTCCTTGGCGTCGGTATGGCGCTCGCCTTTACGCCTCAGGCCGAGGCCAAGGTGCGCGTTGCCTATGGCGACATCGCTTCTGTCGAGAACCTGCATCTGCTCGCCGCCTTCGAGCTGGCCAAGCAGAAGGGTGTCGAGATCGAGATGACCTATCTGAAGTCCGAGGACATTGCCGCGCAGGCGGTCGTCAGCGGGCAGGCCGATATCGGCGTCGGCGGTCCCTATGCGCTGATCCAGAAGGTGAAGGTGCCGGTTCGCATCTTCCTGCAGCTTTCGACCCTGCGCTTCTACCCCGCGGTGAATGCCGAGTTCTACAAGAGCTGGAAGGACCTGAACGGCCAGGAAGTCGCGGTGCATTCGCGCGGTTCGGGCACCGAAGCCATCATGAAGCTGATGGAGGAGAAGCAGGGCATCAAGTTCTCCAAGATCAGCTACATCCCCGGCTCGGAAGTGCGCACCGGCGCGCTGCTGCAGGGCAATGTGAAGGCGACGATCGTGGATTCGGCTGGCCGCCGCCTGCTTCAGGAGAAGGCGCCGGGCAAGTTCATCATCCTCCCGCTCGACGGCATCAACGCCACGGACGAGGCGCTGTTCGCCCGCCAGGACTTCCTCGACAAGAACCAGAAGGACGTCGACATCATCGTCGAGTCGGTCCTGACCACGTGGCGCGACGTGACCAAGAACCCGGCGGTCGTCGCCGAGTGGCGCACCAAGTACAACCTGCTGCCGGATCTGCCGGCCGATCAGGTCAAGGAGATCGTACCGTACTTCACCGAACTCGCGCAGGGCAAGGCGTTCCCGCTCAATGGCGGCGGCGAGGCGGCAGCGAAGGATGACTTCGCCTTCTACACCCTCTCGGGCCAGCTCACCGGTGCGCCGGCGAGCCTGAAGGTCGAGGATTTCTGGGCGCTCGAGCCGCTGAATCGCGCGCTCGGCAAGGTCGGCACGAACTGAGGCCGGGCGGATGTCGCTCCCCACACATGTGAACGGCTCTCCGCGAGCCGTTCACGGCCCCGAGGCTTCCTTCCTGTGGAGGAAGCTCTCGGAGCACCGCACGGTGCTCTGGCGGACCGCGTCGATCGGCGTCTTCTTCCTCGTCTGGGAGATCGCCGGGCGGATTCCGATCAGCTTCGCCTTTCCGACCTTTCTGGAAACCTTGCGCGCCTTTCTGACGATGCTGGCCGACGGCTCCTTCCTCGCGGCCTATGCCGAGACGCTGCAGCCGCTGGTGATCGGCATCGCCATTTCGGCGATCATCGGTGTCGGGCTGGGCATCGTGATGGGCCTGTCGCGCTTTGCCGAATGGCTGGTGGCGCCGGTGTTCATCGTTTTGCAGGCCGCGCCCATGGCGGCTCTCATCCCGCTCATCACCTTCGTCTACGGCATCGGCCTGGTGTCGAAGACGCTGGCGGTGGTCATGCTCGCTCTGCCGGTGATCGCGCTCAATGGCTACAAGGCGGTACGCAACGCCAATCCGTCATTGGTTGCGATGTGCTACTCCTTCCAGGGCAACTGGTGGCAGCGCATCACCAAGATCATCATTCCCGATGCCTCGCCGGTCATCTTTGCCGGTCTGCGCCTGGGTCTGGCCGCCGGCTTCATCGGCGTGATCCTTGCAGAGCTGCTCATTACCCCGACGGGTATCGGCGATCTCATCACCTATCACCGTTCGGTGGCGAACTACCCCGAGATGTATGCCGCCGTCGTCTCCATCATCCTTGTGTCGACATTGACGCTGGCCGCTCTTGAGGCTTTCGAGCTTCGCGTGCTGCGTCCCGAAAAGCGGAGGTCCTGAGCCATGCGGAACATCACGACCCAGGCGTCAGCCGCAGCTGCCAGGCCAGCGGGTTCCGACGTCGCCGTCGAAGTGCGCGGCGTGTGCAAGATGTACAGCGAGGTCGAGGCGCTGCGCTCGATCGACCTCGATTTTCCCCGCGGCAAGCTCACCACCCTGCTTGGCCCTTCCGGCTGCGGCAAGACCACGCTGCTCAAGATCATCGCCGGCCTCATCCCGGCGACCTCGGGCGAGATCCGCGTCAATGGCAATGTGGTGACCGGCCCCGGTCCCGAGCGCGCCTTCGTGTTCCAGGATTTCGCGCTGATGCCCTGGGCGACGGTGATGCGCAACGTCGCCTTCGGTCTTGAGCTGAAGGGCATGGGCAAGGACGAGCGCCAGTCCATCGCGGCGAAGTACATCGCCGAGGTCGGGCTGTCCGGTTTCGAGAACAAGTACCCGCACGAACTGTCCGGCGGCATGCGCCAGCGCGTCGGCCTTGCCCGTGCCTTCGCGGTGAACGCGGACGTGCTGCTGCTGGACGAGCCGTTCTCGGCGGTGGACGAACAGAACCGCCGCAAGTTCCAGGAAGACCTGCTGCGCCTCGTCGATCTGGAGAAGAAGACCTTCGTCTTCGTCACGCACTCCATCGAGGAGGCGGTCTACTGCTCCGACCGCATCGTCATCCTCTCCCGCCGGCCGGGCCGCATCTCCCAGATCATCGAACCGGAGATCGACCGTTCGGCCTCTCCCGACGCCATTCGCCGCGACCAGGGCTATCTCGATACGGTCGAGGAGATCTGGCAGGGCCTCAAGCGCTACGTCGATTAGGGGAGGGTGATCCGTGAAACTCTTCGGCTATCGCGTACCGATGATGGCCTCGCTCATCGTCTGGTGCGTCATCTGGGAACTGGTCGGGCGCTCCGGCATGCTGTTCCTCATCCCGCCGCTGTCCGACGTGCTCGTGGCCGCGGTGGCGCTGGTGCAGACCGGCACCTGGCAGGCGGCGGCGCTGACCACGCTGAACAGCTTCCTCATCGGCATGTTCTTCTCGATCGTGGTGGGCGTTGTCCTCGGCGTCCTGATGGGGCGCTTTGCTGCGGCGGACAATCTGCTGGGCATCTGGGTCAACATCTTCGTCTCCGCGCCGCTCTCGGCGCTGGTGCCGGTGCTGATGATCCTGTTCGGCATGGGCGAGACGACCGTCATCGTCACCGTGTTCCTGTTCGCCGTGTGGATCATTGTGCTCGACACGCGGGCCGGCATACAGAGCGTGCCGAATTCGCTGGTCGAGATGGGCCGCAGCTACGGCGCGTCCACTTTCGCCCTCTACTTCAAGATCATCCTGCTGGCCGCCCTGCCGGAAATCCTCGCGGGCATCCGCCTTGGCGTGATCCGCGGTGTGAAGGGCGTGGTGATCGGCCAGCTGCTGGTGGCGATCCTCGGCTATGGCGAGTTGTTCGAGCTCTATTCGCGCAATTTCGACATGGAGAACTTCTGGGCCCTGACCATCATTCTCTTCGCCGCGGCAATGCTGCTGTCGGCAGCCATCGAATCCATTGAAAAACGCGTCGACTATTATGCAGGAGTACGCTGATGAACGCGCCTATCGAGAATACCGCCTACGTGATCACGCCTCCTGGCATTCCGACGCTGCCCGTCGAAGGTTCGGACAAGCTGTTCCCGATCCATCGCATCTATTGCGTTGGCCGCAACTATGCGGAGCACGCCATCGAGATGGGGCATGATCCCAACAAGGAGCCGCCCTTCTTCTTCCAGAAGAACCCCGACAACGTCATCACCAACGGCACCTTCCCCTATCCCGACAAGTCGAGCGATGTGCATTACGAGCTCGAAATGCTGGTTGCCATCGGCAAGGGCGGCATCAACATCCCCGTCGAGACGGCGATGGAGCATGTGTGGGGCTATGGCATCGGTCTCGACATGACCCGCCGCGACCTGCAGGGCGAAGCCAAGAAGCTCGGCCGTCCGTGGGAAGTCGGCAAGGCGTTCGAGGCGTCCGCCCCGTGCTCCGCGCTGGTGCCGGCCTCCAGGATCGGCCACCCGACCGACGGCAAGGTGTGGCTGAACGTGAACGGCACGCCGCGTCAGGTCGGCGATCTCAACCAGATGATCTGGAAGGTGCCGGAGATGATTGCCATCCTCTCGGGCCTGTTCGAGCTGAAGGCCGGTGACATCATCATGTCCGGCACGCCGGCCGGCGTCGGCGCCATCGTGCGCGGCGATGTGATGGAAGGCGGCGTCGACGGCGTCGGCACGCTGAACGTCAAGGTCGTCTGACCTTTTTCGTCAGAGCGGGAAGGGAAGGCGGTGCCGCAGGGCGCCGCCTTCTTTCGTTTCGGCTTCAGGCCGGGCGGTGCGCGACGAAGTCGATCTCCACCAGCGCGTCGCGCGCCAGCCCGGTGACACCGACGCAGGTGCGCGCCGGCCGCCGGTCCGCCGGGAAGTAGGACGCATAGGCCGCGTTCATCGCGGGATAGTCGCGCTTGAACTCGGTGAGATAAACGCGGGCCTGCACCACATGCGACAGGTCGAGCCCGAGCCCGGCGAGCACGATGACCAGATTGTCCATCACGCGGCGGGTCTGCGCTTCCACGCCCTCAGGAAGCGGGCGGGAGTCGTCGTCGGGCCAGGTCGGCATCTGCCCGGTCACGAACACCCAGCCATCGGCTTCCACCGCATGGCTGAAGGGGGCGACCGGCGTCGGTGCGCCGGGGATCATGGAGAATTTCGGCGCCATAGGCTTTCCCTGCTTACTGGTGGTTCACGCGGCTATTTTGGCGAGCGTGGCACGGAAGCGTGCCGCGACGCTCTCGCGGGCACGGTGCCGTCCGCCTTCCACCAGTTTGTTGCCGCGGCGCCAGACACAGTCAATGGCGGGGCGTGCCGCGGCGAAGACGAAACCGTCGAGGATCGCCGCGCCCGTGCGGCCGCCGATCGAGGGATGGTCGGCGTCGAGGCTGACAATGTCGGCCGGCGCGCCTACCGCAAGTCCGGTCGTGCCCTGCAGCGCCTGCGCCCCGCCCTGCAGCGCCGAGGCGAACAGCGTTTCACCGGTTGAGCGCCCCTCCTGCATGGCGAGCACATTGCGCGCGCGCAGGGCAAGGCGCTGCGAATATTCCAGCAGGCGCAGTTCCTCGGCGGCGTCGATCCGCACGTTCGAATCCGAGCCGACGCCGTAGCGCCCGCCCGCCGCGACGAAGTCCGGGGCGGGGAAGATGCCGTCGCCGAGATTGGCCTCGGTGATCGGGCAGAGGCCGGCCACCGCGCCGCTGCGGGCCATGGCAAGGGTCTCGGCCGGCGTCATGTGGGTGGCGTGGATGAGGCACCAGCGATGGTCGACCGGAGCGTGGTCGAGCAGATACTCGACCGGCCGGCGTCCGGACCAGGACAGGCAGTCATCCACTTCCTTGGTCTGCTCGGCGACGTGGATATGGATCGGTCCGTCGGTCAGCGGCAGGATGGCGGCGATTTCCTCCGCCGTCGCGGCCCGCAGGCTGTGCGGCGCGAGGCCGAGAACCGCATCAGAAAGTGATTCAAGTCCTTCCCGGGCTGATTCAATCAGCCGGCTGAAGCTGTTGATATCGTTTATGAAACGCCGCTGTCCGTGGGTGGGCGCCTGCGCGCCGAAACCGCCATGGGCGTAAAACACGGGCAGCAGGGTCAGGGCGATGCCGGTCTCTCCCGCCGCCGCCGCGATACGGTGGCTCAGCTCGCCAATATCGGCATAGGGGCGCCCGTCGCGGTCGTGGTGGAGATAGTGGAACTCGCCCACACGGGTGAAGCCGGCCTCCAGCATCTCGACATAGACCTGCGCGGCGATGGCTTCGACATCTTCGGGGTCGATGCGGTCGACCGCGCGGTACATCGCCTCGCGCCACGTCCAGAAGCTGTCGCCGGTGGGGCCGCGCACCTCGGTGTGGCCGGCAAAGGCGCGCTGGAAGGCGTGGCTGTGCAGATTCGGGAGTCCGGGCAGGGCGATGGCATGGCGTTCTGCGATGCCGCTCGAATCCGTGTCCGGGGTCAGCGCGACGATCCGTCCCTCGGTGACATCGAGAGTCACGTTACGGGCCCAACCATCTGCGAGATAAGCGTTTTCAAACCAGAGGCGGGTCATCGCGTCGTCGCTCCCGAAGGCTATGGACAAGTTGGCCGAGGTGCTATTATGTATAGACATTAATTGCTCCCCTGTCATCACCGCTGAGGAAGCTCCATGCGCTGCGATCGAGTATGGCGGAGTGCCCGGCTGGCCACACTGGCCGAAGGCTCGCAGGGGCTCGGCCTGGTGGAAGACGGGCTTGTCGCGTCAAGCGGTGGCCGCATTGCCTATGCCGGTCCGGCGAGCGGGGCGGGCGCGATCGAGGCCGACGAGATCATCGATTGCGAGGGGCGCTGGATCACCCCTGGCCTGATCGACTGCCACACCCATCTGATCTTCGGCGGCGATCGCGCGCATGAATTCGAGCTGCGTCTCGCCGGCGCCTCCTATGAGGAGATCGCGCGGGCAGGCGGGGGCATCGTCTCCACCATGAAGGCGACGCGCGCCGCCAGCGAAGCGGAGCTTGTCGCCAGCGCGCTGCCGCGCCTCGACGCGTTGCTGTCGGAAGGGGTGACGACGGTCGAGGTCAAGTCGGGCTACGGCCTGTCGCGCGAGGCCGAGTTGAAGAGCCTTCGCGCCGCCCGCGCGCTGGGCGAGGCGCGGCCCGTGTCGGTGACGACCACCTGTCTCGGCGCCCACGCCCTGCCGCCGGAAGCCGGCGGCGACAAGGACGCCTATATCGCTGAGGTCATCGCCCTGCTGCCGGAGATCGCGCAGGCGGGCCTCGCCGATGCGGTCGACGCGTTCTGCGAGGGGCTGGCCTTCTCGCCGGAACAGGTGGCGCGGGTCTTCACCGCCGCCCGGTCGCTCGGCCTGCCGGTGAAGCTGCATGCCGACCAGCTGTCGAACCTGCACGGCGCCAAGCTGGCCGCGGAATTCGGCGCGCTCTCCGCCGACCATCTCGAACATACGGATGAGGAAGGCGCGGCCGCCATGGCCAAGGCCGGCACGGTTGCCGTGCTGCTGCCGGGTGCGTTCTATTTCATTCGCGAGACCAAGCTGCCGCCGGTGGAGCTGTTCCGCAAGCATGGCACCAGGATCGCGTTGGCGACCGACTGCAACCCCGGCACCTCGCCGCTCACCTCGCTGCTGCTGACCATGAACATGGGCGCCACGCTGTTCCGCCTCACCGTGGACGAGTGCATCGCCGGCGTCACGCGCGAGGCCGCGCGGGCGCTTGGTCGGCTGGGGGACATCGGTACGCTGGAGGCCGGCAAGAGCTGCGACCTCGCGATCTGGAACATCGAGCGGCCGGCGGAACTCGTCTACCGCATGGGATTCAATCCGCTGCACGCCCGCGTCTGGAGGGGTCAATGAAACATATCGTCCTGAAGCCCGGCGACGTCAGCCTTGCCGAGTGGCGCGCGGTCTATCGTGGTGCCGACGTTTCGCTCGACCCGGCGGCGCGTCCGGTGATCGAACGCAGCGCGGCGGCGGTGGCGGCCATCCTCGCCAAGGGGCAGCCTGTCTATGGCATCAATACCGGCTTCGGTAAGCTCGCCACGGTGCGCATCGCCGACGAGGACCTCGCAAAGCTCCAGCGCAACATCGTGCTCAGCCATGCGGCGGGCGTGGGCGAGCCCATGCCCGTGCCGGTCGCGCGGCTGATGATGGCGCTGAAACTCGCCAGCCTGGCGCAGGGCGTGTCGGGCATCAGCCTCGCCACCATGGACCTGCTGGAAGCCATGCTGGTGAAGGGGCTCACCCCGGTCATCCCCTCGCAGGGCTCGGTCGGCGCGTCGGGCGATCTGGCGCCGCTGTCGCACCTGACGGCGACGATGATCGGCGTCGGCGAGATCTTCGTCGATGGCGCCCGCGTGGCCGCCGAGACGGCTCTGCGCGATGCCGGGCTCGCCCCGGTGACACTCGGCCCGAAGGAGGGCCTGGCCCTGCTCAATGGCACGCAGTTCTCCACCGCCAATGCGCTGGCCGGCCTGTTCGAGGCGGAGAACCTGTTCCGCTCGGCGCTGGTGACGGGCGCGCTGTCGACCGATGCCGCGCGTGGTTCCGATGCGCCGTTCGATCCGCGCATCCATGCCGTGCGGCGGCACCGTGGGCAGATCGAGACCGCGCAGGCGCTGCGCACCCTGATGACCGGTTCCGCCATCCGCGCGTCGCATCTGGTCGGCGACGAGCGGGTGCAGGATCCGTACTGCCTGCGCTGCCAGCCGCAGGTGATGGGCGCGGCGCTCGACGTGCTGCGGCAGGCGGCGGTGACGCTGGGCACGGAAGCGAACGGCGTCTCCGACAATCCGCTGATCTTCGCGGAGGACGGCATCGCGTTGTCTGGCGGCAATTTCCACGCCGAGCCGGTGGCCTTCGCCGCCGACATGATCGCGCTGGCCGTGTGCGAGATCGGCTCATTGTCCGAACGCCGCATCGCCATGCTGGTCGATCCCGCGCTGTCGGGCATGCCGGCCTTCCTCACGCCCAAGCCGGGGCTGAACTCCGGCTTCATGATCCCGCAGGTGACGGCGGCGGCGCTGGTTTCCGAGAACAAGCAGCGCGCCTATCCCGCCAGCGTCGATTCCATCCCGACCTCGGCGAACCAGGAGGACCATGTGTCCATGGCCGCCCATGGCGCGCGCCGGCTGGTGCCGATGGTGGAAAACGCCGTGGGCGTGCTCGGCATCGAGCTGCTGGCGGCCGCGCAGGGCTGTGACTTCCACCAGCCGCTGGCGTCGAGCCCGGTTCTGGAGAAGGTGCGCGCCACGCTGCGGGCGCAGGTGCCCCATCTCGACGAGGATCGCTTCTTCGCTCCCGACATGGAGGCGGCGAACGCGCTGGTGCGCTCGGGTGCCATCGCCGCGCTGGCGGGCGACGTGCTGCCGGCCATCAGCGGGGAGTAAGCGGGATGGGTCATCCCGACTTTCTCACCGTCATTCGCGGCACGGCACCGCTCGTGGTCTCGCTGCCGCATACCGGCACGGACCTTCCGGCGGAGATCGCCGGCGACCTTGTTTCCCCCTGGCGCGCCCGCAAGGACTGCGACTGGTGGATCGAGCAGCTCTACGACTTCGCCGCCGGCATGGGGGCGAGCGTGGTGCGCACCTCGGTGTCGCGTACCGCGATCGACGTGAACCGCGACCCCTCCGGCGTCTCGCTCTATCCGGGGCAGGCCACCACGGAACTCTGCCCGACCACGACCTTCGACGGCGAGCCGCTCTACAAGGAGGGCCGGGGGCCGGACGTCGCCGCGCGCCGCGCCGCCTACTTCGATCCCTACCATGCCGCGCTCGCGGCCGAGATCGAGCATGCCCGCGCGGTCCATGGCGCGGTGGTGCTCTATGACTGCCATTCGATCCGCTCGATCATCCCGCGCCTGTTCGAGGGCACGCTGCCGGACTTCAACATCGGGACGAATTCCGGCGCCGCCTGCGCGCCGGAGCTGCAGGCGCAGATCGAGGCGATCTGCGACGCCACGCCATTCCAGCGCGTCAGCAATGGCCGCTTCAAGGGCGGCTACATCACCCGCCATTACGGGCAGCCGGAGGCGGGCATTCATGCCGTGCAGATGGAGCTGGCCTGCCGCGCCTATCTGCGCGAGCCGCTCGGGCCGGTGGACGAGAGCAACTGGCCGACGCCTTACGACCCCGCCTATGCCGCGCCCGTCCGCGCGGCCCTGATCGCCATCTTCGAGGCGTGCCTTGCCTTTGCACGCTCGCGCGCCTGAGGGAGATTTGAGATGACCCGCATCGACAATAACCGCGTGATCCGCGCCGCCCATGGCACGACGCTCTCGGCCAAGAGCTGGCTGACCGAAGCGCCCCTGCGCATGCTGATGAACAACCTCGATCCCGACGTGGCCGAAAAGCCCGGCGAACTCGTGGTCTATGGCGGCATCGGCCGCGCCGCGCGCGACTGGGAGAGCTTCGACCGCATCGTCGCCAGCCTGAAGGAGCTGGAAGAGGACCAGACGCTGCTGGTGCAGTCCGGCAAGCCGGTGGGGGTGTTCCGCACCCACAAGGACGCGCCGCGCGTGCTCATCGCCAACTCCAACCTCGTGCCGCACTGGGCGACGTGGGACCATTTCAACGAGCTGGATAAGAAGGGGCTGGCCATGTACGGCCAGATGACCGCCGGCTCGTGGATCTATATCGGTGCGCAGGGCATCGTGCAGGGCACCTACGAGACCTTCGTGGAGATGGGCCGCCAGCATTTCGGCGGCAGCCTGAAGGGCAAGTGGATCCTCACCGGCGGCCTCGGGGGCATGGGCGGGGCGCAGCCGCTGGCCGCGACCATGGCCGGGGCGAGCTGCCTCGCCGTCGAATGCCGGCCGTCCTCCATCGATTTCCGGCTGCGCACCGGCTATCTCGACACCCACACCACCGATCTCGACGAGGCGCTGCGGCTGATCGAGGAATCCTGCGCTGCCGGCAAGCCTCTCTCGGTCGGCCTGCTCGGCAACACGGCCGAAGTGCTGCCGGAGCTGGTGCGGCGCGGCGTAAAGCCGGACATCGTGACCGACCAGACCTCCGCCCATGACCCGGTGAACGGCTATCTCCCCATCGGCTGGACGCTGGCCGAGTGGGAAGACCGCAAGCAGTCCGACCCCAAGGGCGTCGCCAAGGCGGCCAAGTCCTCCATGGCCGTGCATGTGCAGGCGATGCTGGACTTCTTCCACGCCGGTATCCCCACCGTCGACTATGGCAACAACATCCGCCAGATGGCGCTGGAGGAGGGGGTGTCGAACGCCTTCGACTTCCCCGGCTTTGTGCCGGCCTATATCCGCCCGCTGTTCTGCCGGGGCATCGGTCCGTTCCGCTGGGCGGCGCTTTCGGGCGACCCGGAGGACATCGCCAAGACCGACGCCAAGGTGAAGGAGCTGATCCCCGACAATCCGCACCTGCACAACTGGCTCGACATGGCGCGCGAGCGCATTCACTTCCAGGGACTGCCGGCGCGCATCTGCTGGGTGGGCCTGGGCGATCGCCACCGGCTCGGCCTCGCCTTCAACGAGATGGTGCGCACCGGCGAACTCAAGGCGCCCATCGTCATCGGCCGCGACCATCTGGATTCAGGTTCGGTCGCCTCGCCGAACCGCGAGACGGAAGCGATGAAGGACGGCTCGGACGCCGTGTCCGACTGGCCGCTGCTCAACGCGCTGCTCAACACGGCCTCGGGTGCGACCTGGGTGTCGCTGCACCATGGCGGCGGCGTCGGCATGGGCTTCTCGCAGCATTCCGGCATGGTGATCTGCTGCGACGGCACCGAGGATGCGGCGCGGCGCATCGCCCGCGTGCTGTGGAACGACCCGGCGACCGGCGTGATGCGCCATGCCGATGCCGGCTACCAGATCGCCATTGACTGCGCGAGGGAGCACCAGCTCAACCTGCCGGGCATCCTCGGGTGAGGCGCATTCTGCGGGCGGCCGACCACAAGGTCATGCCGTGGAAGAACGGCGCCGGCTCGACCACCGAGGTCGCGATCTTCCCGCCCGGCGCCGGCATGGACGCGTTCGAGTGGCGGGTGAGCTCCGGGTATCGACCGCACGCTGGCGGTGCTGGAGGGCGAGGGGCTGCGGCTGGAGATCGAGGGCCGCGCACCGCAGGCGGTGACCGTGGACGGCGCGCCAATCAGCTTTCCCGGCGACGTGCCGACCCATGCCACGCTGCTCGGCGGCCCGGTCGTCGACCTCAATGTGATGACGCGGCGCGGGCGCTATGCGCATCGCCTGCGCCATCACAGACTTTCCGGGAGCACGGTGCTGGCGCCCGAGCGCGGCCTGCTCCTGCTGCTGGCGCTCACGCCGGGCCTGTGGTTCGATGCGGTGGTGAGCGAGGGGCCGGTGCTTGTCGAAGCGGCGGGCGAGGCTTCATTCTATGGTGCCGAGCTGTGGGAAAGCGCCGGCGGCCTCGACAAATAGGTCTATACAAATAATATCTCGCATCGCCGTTTGAGGGGGGCCTCCATGAGCCGACCGGACAAGCTGAAGCTCGGAACTTTCGTCTACACCTTCGGCTACAACCCCGCCGGCTGGCTGCACCCTGCGAGCGATGTCAACGGTGCCAACGACTTCCGCCACCTGCTCAAGGTGGCGCAGATGTCGGAGGCGGCCAAGTTAGACTTCATGTTCCTGGCGGATTCGCCCGCTTCCGCCATTGGCGACCCGGAGGCGCTGTGCCGCCTGCCCACCAAGATGAACCGCTTCGAGCCGATGACGCTGCTCTCCGCGCTCGCGGTTTCGACCTCCAATCTCGGCCTCGTGGCGACCGCCTCCACCTCCTATTACGAGCCCTATAATCTCGCCCGCATCTTCGCCTCCATCGACCATCTCTCGGGCGGGCGGGCGTGCTGGAACGTCGTCACCTCCGACCATGACGAGACCGGCTACAACTTCAACCGCGAGGGGCTCGACCCGCACGCGCTGCGCTATGAGCGCGGCAAGGAGTTCGTCGACGTCGTCTTCGGCCTGTGGGACTCGTTCGAGCAGGACGCCCTCAAGCTCGATCGCGCGAGCGGG
Source organism: Ancylobacter novellus (assembly GCA_003241485.1). Classification (GTDB taxonomy): domain Bacteria; phylum Pseudomonadota; class Alphaproteobacteria; order Rhizobiales; family Xanthobacteraceae; genus Ancylobacter; species Ancylobacter novellum_A. The sequence continues at coordinate 11,482 of QFQD01000011.1, read as the reverse complement.
GTCTATTACGACAAGGACAAGCTCCACACGCTGCATCACAAGGGCAAGCACTTCCAGGTGCGCGGCCCGCTGAACATCGCGGCGACCCCGCAGGGCCGGCCGGTGATCGCGCAGGCGGGCGGCTCGGAGGCAGGCATCGAGCTGGCGGCGGAAACTGCGGAGATCGTCTTCTCGCTCGCCTCCAACCTCCAGCGCAGCCAGGCGTTCTACGCCACGCTGAAGGAGCGCATGGCGAAGTTCGGCCGCGCGCCGGACGATCTGAAGGTCATGCCCGGCGTGGTCATCAATGTCGGGCGCACCGAGGCGGAAGCGCGCGAGAAGGTGGAGTATCTCGCCGGCAAGCTGCATCCCGATGTCGGCCGGGCGATGCTGGCGGAGTTCCTGGAAGCCGATCTGTCCGGCGTGCCGCTCGACCAGCCCTTCCCGAAAGACCGGCTGCCGGCCGCGCCCAAGGGCTCCAAGGCGCTATTCGACGAACTGACCGACTTCGTGATGAAGGGCCACACGGTCGGCGAACTCATCAAGCTGTTCAGCGAGAAGCACACCGGAAACGGCATCACCGGCACGCCCGCCGTGGTCGCCGATTTCATGGAGGAGTGGTTCCAGAGCCGCGCGGCGGACGGCTTCATCGTCATGTGCCCGACGCTGCCCGCCGGGCTGGAGGACTTCACCGAGCTGGTGGTGCCGGAACTGCGCCGGCGCGGGCTGTTCCGCGAGGAATATGAGGGCACCACGCTGCGCGCCAATCTCGGCATCCCGGTGCCGGAGAACCGTTACACGCGCGCCCGGCGCCGGCGCGGGCTGGCGGACGCTTCGTGACAGGCGGCATGGCGGGAAACTTGCTACGTAGCGCCAGCCGCGAATGGCGGCGCCCGGAGTCCTGATGTTCAATACCGAGATCATCGTCAAATCCCTGCCGATGCTGCTGCAGGCCTCGGTATGGACCGTGGTGTATTCGCTGACCTCGGTCGCGATCGGCTTCTGCATCGGCACGCTGATGTGCGCCGCCGGCTTGTCCGCCTCCCGCCTCGGGCGGGGCATCTCGGCCTTTTATGTGAGCTTCTTCCGCGGCGTGCCGCTGCTGGTTCAGCTGCTCATCTCCTATTACTGCCTGCCGCTGATCGGCCTCAACGTGCCGTCCTCGGTGGCGGCGGTGGGCACGCTGGCGCTGTGCACGGGTGCCTACATCGCCGAGATCCTGCGCGGCGGCTTTCTCGGCATCCCGCCGGGCCTGATCGAGGCGGCGCGCATGGTGGGGCTTTCGCGCGCGCAGATCCTCACCCGCATCGAGGTGCCGATGGCGGTGCGCTTCACGCTGCCGGCGCTGGTGAACGAGACGACCATGATGGTCAAGGCCTCCTCGCTCATCTCCGTCGTCGGCGTGCTGGAGCTGACGCGCCTCGCCCAGAACATCGCCACCTCCACCTTCCAGCCGCTGGAGATCTACCTCACGGCAGGGGCGATCTATTTCGTCATCAACGCGGTCATCACCTCCTTCGGCACGCTGGTCGAAGGACGCTTCAAGGTGGAGCGCGCGCGATGACCTTCAATCTCGCCATTCTCACCGACAACTGGCGCGAACTGCTCGACGGCATGGGGCTGACCATCCTGATCTGGATGGGGGGCACCGCGCTCGGGCTGGTCATCGGGCTGTTCGTGGCGGTGGTGCAGCTGCTGACCAACCGCTGGGTGGCCGCGCCGCTGAACTTCTATGTCGCGGTGATGCGCGGCACGCCGTTCCTGATCCAGCTCTTCGTCATCTACTATGGCGGGCCGTTCTTCGGCCTCGACCTCACGCCGATGGTGGCGGGCGTGGCGGGGCTGGCGCTCTATGGCGGGGCCTATTTCTCGGAGATCTTCCGCGCCGGCTTCCTGTCCGTGCCGCCCGGCCAGATCGAAGCCGCACGCATCATGGGCATTTCCCGCCTTGCGATCGTGCGCCATGTGCAGCTGCCGCAGATGCTCGTCATCATTCTGCCGGCGCTGGCGAACATGACGGTGCTGCTGTCGAAGGAAACCGCGGTGCTCTCCGTCATCACGGTGAACGAGCTGACGTCGGTGGTGCAGTCCATCGGCTCCACCACCTTCGCCTTCGCCGAGACGCTGCTGTTCCTTGCGCTCGTCTACTGGGCGTTCCTCGAAATCGTCACCGCCGCCGCGCGCCGGCTGGAGAAGCGGGTCGGCCGCTTCATGCTGCGCGGGCAGAGCTAGATGGAGCAGGCGGATATGAGCACCAAAGTCGCCCCCGATGCGCGCCCGATCATTGATGTGCGGGGCGTGTGGAAGCGCTTCGGCTCGGCCGAGGTGCTGAAGGGCATCGACCTCACCATCGCCAAGTCGGAAGTCACCTGCATCATCGGGCCTTCCGGCTCCGGCAAGTCGACGCTGCTGCGCTGCATCGCCTTCCTGGAAGAGTACAGCGAGGGCGAGATCTACATCGAAGGCGAGCTGCTCGGCTTCTCGCTGGAGAATGGCAAGCGCCGCCGGGTGTCGGATGCGGAAGTGGCCCGCGTGCGGCGCAATGTCGGCTTCGTGTTCCAGCAGTTCAATCTGTGGCCGCACATGACGGCGCTGGAAAACGTCGCCATGCCGCTGAAGCTGGCGCGCGGCATCGCCCGCGAGGACGCCGTGAAGCGGGCACGGGCCATGCTGGAGAAGGTTGGCCTTTCGGCGCGGGCGGAGGCCTATCCGAGCCAGCTCTCCGGCGGCCAGCAGCAGCGCGTCGGCATCGCCCGCGCGCTCGCCATGGAGCCGCACATCATGCTGTTCGACGAGCCGACCTCGGCGCTCGATCCCGAACTCGTCGGCGAGGTGCTGCAGGTTATGCGCGACCTCGCGCGCGAGGGCATGACCATGGCCGTGGTGACGCACGAGATGGGCTTTGCCGCGCAGGTCGCCGACAAGGTGATGTTCATCGATCGCGGCGTGATCGCCGCGGCCGGCTCGCCCGATGAGGTGTTCCGCAAGGACCAGAACCCGCGCCTGCGCCAGTTCCTGCAAAACTACTTCGAGCGTAACGTGTTCTGGCAGAACACCGAGGAGACGCCGGCGCTTTGAGGTTGCGCGGTTTTGCGCGTGTTGCCGCGCCAAAGCCCTTATGTCTATACTTAAATTCATAACAAGATCGGCGGCATGTCGCCGTCCCGACCTTCCAAGGGAACAGGAGAGACTGATGACCAAGCTCACCCGGCGTTCCGCCGTGACCCGGACCCTGCGCCTCGCCGCGCTCGGCGTCGCCGCCTCCATGACGCTGTCGGGCGTCGCCATGGCCGAGGACCTGCTCGCCAAGGTGAAGGCCAAGGGCGAACTCACCGTCGGCACCGAGCTGCAGTTCGCGCCCTTCGACTTCGTCGAGGACGGCAAGCAGGCCGGCATGAACAAGGAAATCTTCGCCGAGATCGGCAAGGAACTCGGCGTGAAGATCGCCTTCCTTGACCTGCCGTGGCCGAGCGTGCTGCCGGGCCTCGAGGCCGGCAAGTTCGACATGGTGGCTGGCCCCGCCACCATCACCAAGGCGCGTATGGAGCGCTACCGCTTCACCTCGCCGATCGCCAATGCGACCGTCGCCATCCTGAAGAAGAAGGGCGACACCTCCATCACCAAGCCGGAAGACATCGCCGGCAAGAAGGTGGGCAGCGCCAAGGCGACCGCCCAGCTCGCCCAGCTGCAGGAATTCGCCAAGACCCTGCCGAGCGCGCCGACCATCCAGGAATATGTCGACTTCAGCCAGTCCTATGCGGATCTGGGTGCCGGCCGCATCGTCGCCGTGGCGAACTCGCTGCCGAACATCGCCTTCCTCGCCAAGTCGAAGCCGGACGTGTTTGAAGTGGTCGAGCCGCCCTTCGGCAAGCCGGTCTATTTCGGCTTCATCGGCACGAAGGCCGACGATGCCAAGTCGCTGATGGACGCGGTGGATGCCGTCATCATCAAGATGAAGCACGATGGCCGCCTGGCCGCCCTGCAGAAGAAGTGGTTCGGCACCGAGATGGCGACCCCGGACCAGGTGACCGAAGCCAGCTTCTGATCGCCGCGGCGACGGCGGCGACGCGAAGCCGCCAGATCCGGAGATTTCCAATCCCGGAGCGGTCCGCCGCTTCGGGATTTTTCTTTTTGGGGCATTCGGTTCGAGACCTGCCTCGGCCTCGCTCACCCCTGCGGCGAGAAGCGCGCCACCAGGCTGTAGGCGTCGCCGCGGAAGATCTGCCGGACATAGGTGACGATCTCACCGGCACGCCAGGTGCGACGCTCCAGGCTGAGGCAGGCGGCGCCCTTGGCAACGCCGAGGCTCTCGGCCACGCGCGAGGTGGCATTGACCGCGCCGATGCGATGCTCGGCCTCGGTCCAGGGCACATGGCGCAGCAGCCAGGAGCCCGGCGCGATGCTGGTGAAGTCGGCCTCCGCCGCCTCCGGCACGGTCGAAAGCCCGATCAGCCGCTCTTCCAGCGCCAGTGGTCGGCCATCGGCGAAATGGCGGCAGGTGATATCGAGCACTTCGAGCGCACCACGGCGGGCCGTCTCGATCCCGTCGGCCAGGGTCGCGGTGCGCCGCCGGCTCGATATCAGCTCGTAGCTGTAGCTCTCCCCGCGCGCGGCGACCTCGGCCTCGATATCGGGAATCTGCAGCACGGCGGAATGGATGCGCGGGCGCGCCACGAAGGAGCCCGCCCGGCGTCGCCGCTCAATCAGCCCGGCCGCGACCAGCCCGGCGATGACCTTGTTGACGGTCATGCGGGCGCAGCCATACTGCGCCATCAGCTCGTGCTCGAAGGGAATGCGGTGGCCCGGCGGCCATTCGCCGGAGAGAATGCGCGTTTCGAGATCGGCGCGGATGCGCTGGTTGAGCGTCTGGGACGGCTCGGCACGGGTCTGGATGGAAGCTGTCACGCGCGAGGCCTCTCTTCGCCGGCCAACCCGCCGGGAAAGAGCAGTTTAGCTCAACGCTTTAATATGTATATACATTATTGCGCCGCAGCAGGACGGCAACGCTTTGGCGTGGGCGGCAGCGTCGCCAGACTACCTTGATGCCGTCCGTTGGGTGTAGGTTCGCCTCAGACGAGACCGGGTTTTCATTCCTCGTGCCGGAAACATGTGCGCGTGGGCGGCGAGGGGGCCTTCATGCCTGCCGACTTCCCCTTTCTGAAGGGCTTCGCCGGATTCAAGCCTGCCTGGCTGCGCAGCGACATTACAGCGGGTCTGGCTATCGCGACCGTCGCCATTCCGAGCGCGATCGCCTACCCGGCTCTGGCCGGCCTTCCCCCGGAAGCCGGCATTTATTCCAGCCTGTTCCCGCTGATTGCCTATGCCCTGTTCGGTCCCTCGCGGCGGCTCGTCGTCGGCCCGGATGCCGCGACGATGACGGTGCTGGCGGCGGTTCTGACCAGCATGTCCGCCGCGACCATGGCGGATCGCGTCGTCGCCGCCTCGCTGCTGGCGCTGGCGGTGGGCGCGCTGTGCCTCATTGCCGGCCGGCTGCGTTTCGGCGTGGTCGCGACCTTCCTCTCGAAGCCGATCCTGATCGGTTTCATCAGCGGCATCTCGCTTTCCATCCTCATCGGCCAGATCGGGCGATTCACCGGCCTGCGGATCGAGGCTGAGGGGTTTCTCGCGCCGCTTCTGGAGCTGGCGAGGCGCGTGGACGAAATCCACTGGCCCTCACTCGTGCTGGGCGGCGCGCTGCTGGCCCTGCAGCTTTTGCTCGGGCGCGGCAAGTTTCCCATTCCCGGTCCCTTGGTGGTCATCGTTCTGGCCGGCGTGGCGTCCGTGCTGTTCGACTTTCAGGCCATGGGCATCAAGGCGGTCGGGGCGGTGCCGGAGAGTTTTCCGCGGCTTACCCTGCCGTTCGAGCCGCAGTTCTCCCTGCGCGAGACGCTGCTGGGCGCGGCCGCCGTGTGGCTGGTCAGCTTCAGTTCCGGCATCGTCGCCGCGCGCAGCTTCGGCGCGCGCGGCAAGTTCGAGGTCGACGCCAATGCCGAGCTGGTCGGTCTCGGGGCGGCGAACATCGCGTCGGGCCTGTTCAGCGGATTTCCCGTCACGGTTTCGGATTCGCGCACGGCGGTGAACCTCTCGGTGGGAGGGCGCTCGCAACTCGCCGGCCTCGTGGCGGCGCTGACGCTGGCCCTGATGCTGCTCTATCTCAATGACGCGCTGCGCATTCTGCCGGTGCCGGCGCTCGGCGCGATCCTCGCGGCCGCCGCGCTGGGCCTCATTGATCCCAGCAGTTTCCGCGAGCTCTGGCGCATCAGCAGGATGGAGTTCGCCTTCGCGCTCATCAGCCTGTGGGGCGCGCTGTCGCTCGGCGTGCTGAACGGCGTGATGGTCGCGGTCGCCGCCACGCTGGCCTACATCCTGCTCAAGGAAATGCGCCCGCGCGACGCGCTGCTTGGCCGGATTCCCGGCCGGCCGGGCTTCTACAAGCTGCACCGCACGCCGGCGGCGCGGCCGGTGCCGGGGCTCGCGGTCTGCATGATCCAGGGTAGCCTGCTGTTCTTCAATGTCGACTATGTGCGCGAGCGCCTGCAGAATCTGGCGCGTGAGCAGCCGCCGGGGACCCGGTGGTTCGTGCTCGATGCAAGCGCTGTCGCCCAGGTCGATTCGACCGCCGCGGCCATGCTGGATGAGGTGCGCGCCGACTTTGCCGAACACGGCATGGCGCTGGGCATCGCCGAACTGCACAAGGAGCCCATGACCATATTGGAGCGGGCCGGCGTGCTGCAGAAGATGGGGGCGACCATGGTGTTCGACGATCTGGAGGACATGGCGTCGGCCTTTGCCCGCAGTCAGCCGCAGATTTGAAGGCGCGATCGCACGCCATCCCCTGCCGATGCGGTGATCGGGCCTTCCGCAGAGCCGGGCGTCGGCGCTAGCATCGCGCATCTCAAGCGGATTGCGCCGCGGGGCTCGCCCCGGTGCGGCGCGCGACTTCCAAGCCGGAGCCTGCCATGGCCAATTATGAGAAGATCAGCGGTTTTCTGGGCGCCTGCATCACCGGGGTGGCCCATCTGCTCACCGATCTGCGCAAGGCGCCCGCGCTCAGCGAGGACGCCGGCTATGGCACGCTGCCCAAGCTTCCCAAACCGAAGCCGACCCTCATCCCGATCATGAAGATCGCTCCGGCGATCGGCTGGGCGCCCGGCCAGAAGCCGAAGCCGGCGGCCGGCTTCAAGGTGGGTGCCTTCACCGAAAATCTGGACCATCCGCGCTGGGTCTACGAACTGCCGAACGGCGATATCCTTGTCGCCGAGACGGCGGCGCCGCCTTCGCCGTCCGACCTGTTCAGCCTGCGCTGGTGGGCGATGGGGTTCGTGCTGACGCGCGCCGGCGCCGGGGTGAAGAGTGCGAACCGCATCACCCTGCTGCGCGACGCCGATGGTGACGGTGTTGCCGAGATCAAGCTGCCGTTTCTGGAGAACCTGAACTCGCCCTTCGGCATGGCGCTGGTCGGCGACCAGCTCTATGTCGCCAATGCCGACGCGCTGGTGCGCTTTCCCTATGTAACGGGCGCGACGCGCATTGATGCGGCGCCGGTGAAGGTCTGTGATCTGCCGTCGGGGCGCAACCATCACTGGACCAAGAGCCTCGTCGCCAACAAGGCAGGCACCAAGCTCTATGTCGGCGTCGGCTCCAATTCCAATGTCGCCGAATTCGGCATGGAGGAGGAGGTCGACCGCGCCGCCATCCTCGAAGTCGACATCGCCACCGGCCGCTACCGGGTGTTTGCCGGGGGCCTGCGCAATCCCGTGGGAATGGACTGGAACCCGGTGACGGGCGAACTCTGGACCAGCGTCAACGAGCGCGACGAGATCGGCGACGATCTGGTGCCCGACTACATGACCTCGGTGAAGGACGGCGCCTTCTATGGCTGGCCCTATTGCTACTATGACAAGATCGTCGATGACCGGGTGAAGCCGCAGCGGCCGGATCTGGTGGCGGCCTCGCTCAAGCCCGACTATGCGCTGGGCTCGCACACCGCCTCGCTCGGCCTCACCTTCGTCGATGACGACCGGTTCGGCGCGCGCTTCCGCAATGGCGTCTTCATCGGCCAGCACGGCTCGTGGAACCGCAACCCGCCCTCGGGCTACCGCGTGATCTTCATTCCCTTCACCGACGGCAAGCCCTCCGGCCAGCCCGAGGAAATCCTTGGCGATTTCCGCGTGAACGGCAAGGCGCTCGGCCGCCCGGTCGGCGTGCTGGTGGACCAGCGCGGCGGGCTCTTGGTGGTCGACGATGTCGGCGACTGCATCTGGCGCGTCACGCCGGCCTGAACTCAGCCTTCCACGGGCGCGCTGTCCGGCAGTCGCTGCGGCCAGCGCGCCAGCGCCTCGTGCCCCGCCGGGGTGAGCGCGTAGACGCCGCGCTCGGCCCGGGCGAACCAGCCATAGACATTGCCGAGCAGTATCTTGCCCGCATCCGGCGCCACGGCGCGCAGATCGCGCGGGCGCATCGGCCCCGCCACCATGGCGGCGGCGCAGGCGAGGGCCTGCTGGCGATAGGCGGTCATGATCGGCGCGCGCGAGCCCCCGCCCACGGCGGGATCGCCGACCCGGCGCCGATGCTCCTCCATCAGCCGGGAGCGGCGGCGCGGGTCCTTGCGCGGCATTGGCGAGACCGGGCTGACGAGGATCGTCACCTCGCCCGCCTGTGAGACCGAGAGCATGCCGAAGCCGAGCCGCCGGCAGAGATTGCGGAAACGCGAGTCGCTCTCCCGGCCATTGCCGCGCAGCGAGGCGCGTGCCGCCAGCCACACCTCGTCGCAGGCGCCGGCACGATCGACCGCCTGCAGCACCAGCTCCAGATTGAAGCTGAGCTTCAGTTCGCAGATGACCATCAGCGGCGTCTCGTCCGGTGAGAGGGCCAGCAGGTCGCAGCCGCCGACTTCTCCCTTCACGCGGAAGCCGAGCTCTTCGAGGAAGCGTTTGACCGGCAGGTAAAGCGAGGTCTCCATCGGCTCTCCGCGCGAGGTAAGGGGCGTCAGTTCTTCGCGCGCGCCGGCGCGGGGCGGGCGCCGCCGGCCTTGGCGGCGAGCCAGATGACGTGGCGCGCGCCGCTCTTGCCGTTGGCGCGCACGCGCTCCTCCTCGACGGCAAAGCCGGAATGGCGCAGGCGCTGGGTGAAGTCGCGATCCGGCGCGGAGGACCACACCGCCAGAATGCCGCCGGGCCGCAGCGCCTTATGCGCGGCGGCAAGGCCGGCCATCGTATAGAGCCCGTCATTGGCGGCGCGGGTCAGCCCGCCCGGCCCGTTGTCGACATCGAGCAGGATCGCGTCATAGGCGGCCGGGGCGGAACGGATGAGCGGGCCGACATCGCCCTCGAACAGGCTGACACGCGGATCGGTGAGGCTTCCGCCGAAGATCTCCGCCATCGGCCCACGGGCCCAGGCGATGACCGCCGACACCAGTTCGGCGACCACGATCTGCGCGTCCGGCCCCAGTTCCGCCAGCGCCGCGCGCAGGGTGAAGCCCATGCCGAGCCCGCCAATGAGCAGGCGCGGGCGCTCGCGCGGCTGCAGGCGGGCGCAGACCAGCGTCGCCAGCGCTTTTTCGGAGCCGCTGAGGCGGCTGTTCATCAGCTCGGTGGAGCCGGTCATGATGGAGAATTCGGTCCCCCGCTGCATCAGGCGCAGGTCGCCGAAGCCATCGGGTACTTTGGCGGTGTCGAGCAGGGACCAGGGAATCATGCGGCAACTCGTCGGGCGATGAAGTTGCCAGCGTATCGCCCTTCAGGGCGGCGAGAACAAGGGTCCCGCGATCTGCGAGCCGCCCTCCGCGCGCGTAACGGCGCGGAGGGCGGTATTGCTCACTCGGCCGGCGCGACGGCGGCGATGTCAGAGACGTCTTCGGGCAGCCGGCCGGCAAGGGCCGCCTTCAGCTGCGCCGTGTCGAGTTCGCCTTCCCAGCGGGCGACGACGATGGTGGCGACGGCGTTGCCGATGAAGTTCGTCACCGCGCGGCATTCCGACATGAAGCGGTCGATGCCGAGGATCAGCGCCATGCCGGCCACCGGCACGGCGGGCACCACGGACAGCGTCGCCGCCAGCGTGATGAAGCCGGCGCCGGTGATGCCGGCCGCGCCCTTGGACGAGAGCATGGCGACCAGCAGCAGCAGGATCTGGTCGGCCAGCGGCAGGTCGATGTCCATGGCCTGCGCGATGAACAGCGCGGCCAGCGTCATATAGATGTTGGTGCCGTCGAGATTGAAGGAATAGCCGGTGGGGACCACCAGGCCGACCACCGAGCGCTTGCAGCCGGCGGCCTCCATCTTCTCCATCAGGCTCGGCAGCGCCGCTTCGGAGGAGGAGGTGCCGATGACCAGCAGGATCTCTTCCTTGATGTAGCGAATGAGCGCGAGGATGGAGAAACCGTTGTAGCGGCAGACCGCGCCGAGCACGCCGAGGATGAACACCGCCGCCGTGAGGTAGAAGGTGGCGATCAGCATGGCGAGGTTGGCAACCGAGCCGATGCCGTATTTGCCGATGGTGAAGGCCATCGCGCCGAAGGCACCGATGGGCGCGGCCTTCATCAGCACGGCGACCAGCTTGAAGATCGGCGAGGAGAGCGCCTGCATGAAGTCCAGCACCGGCTTGCCGCGCTCGCCGACCATGGAGAGCGACAGGCCGAACAGCACGGAGAAGAACAGCACCTGCAGGATGTCGCCGGAGGCGAAGGCGCCGACGATGGTGTCGGGAATGATGTTCTGCAGGAAGCCGACGACGCTCGCATCATGCGCCTTGGCGGCATAGGTCTGCACCGCCTTGGCATCGAGGCTCGTCGGATCGATGTGCAGGCCGGCGCCGGGGTGCACGACATTGCCGATGATGAGGCCGACGATAAGGGCGAGGGTGGAGAAGGTGAGGAAGTAGATCATCGCCTTGCCGGCGACCCGACCGACCTTCTGCATGTCGCTCATGCCGGCGATGCCGGTGGCGACGGTGAGGAAGATCACCGGAGCGATAATCATCTTCACCAGCTTGATGAAGGCATCGCCCAGCGGCTTCAGCGAGGCGCCGAAATCCGGCCAGAAATGGCCGATCAGAATGCCGGCGGCGATGGCCACCAGAACCTGGACGTAGAGCTGCTGGTAGAGCTTCTTGGGACGAGCGGGCGTGCCCAGCGCGGGCTGGAGAGCGGTGGCCATGGGGTTCCTCCGAGGGACGTATCGGCTTGTTGGTCTTGGCAGAAGTGCAGCCACCCCACCGCAAGCGCCGTGCCACCCGGCTCGGAGTTTAATAAAGATAGCGATATCAGTGACTTAGCAAATCTCCGCCCGATATTCCGTTTCGGGTTTGTGCGATTAATCGCACGTCGAGGATTTACCTTGTGCGAGATTTCGCGCAATCTGCGGCATGGCTTTTTTATCCCCTTCCGCCGGCAGCGACGTGTCCGACGACGGGATGAGGCTGTGTGAGAACTCACTGTGGATCGTCGCGCATGTTGTTGCCACGGCGCGCGTCGGCTCCGGTCACCCGGCTATCGCCTTGAGGGTAG
>QFQD01000091.1 GCA_003241485.1 Ancylobacter novellus | reverse complement strand
CGGTCGATGGCCATATATTCGAGATGGCCGCCGCCGATGGTGCCGCTGACGGCGTCCCGCCCGACGAACATCTCCGCCCCCTCCTCGCGCGGGGTGGAGCCGCGAGCCCGCACGATCCTGACCCGGATCATCGCGCCCCTCCTCGCCGGAGACGCTCCACCGCCATCAGCACGCGCTCCGGCGTCGCCGGGGCGTCGAGACGCGGCGCCTCGCGGTAATCGGCCGTCGAGGCCACCGCCATGCCGAGCGCCTCGAACACGCTGATGCCGAGCATGAAGGGCGGCTCGCCCACCGCCTTGGAGCGCTTGATGGTGGGCTCGCGATTGACCGACCATTCCGCGAGGCGGACGTTGAAGATCTTCGGCCGGTCGGAGGCGAGCGGGATCTTGTAGGTGGACGGCGCATGGGTGCGCAGCCGACCCTTGTCGTCCCACCACAATTCCTCGCTGGTCAGCCAGCCGGCGCCCTGCACGAAGGCGCCCTCCACCTGCCCCTTGTCGATGGCCGGGTTGAGCGAATGGCCGACATCGTGCAGCACGTCGACGCGCTCGGTGGTGTATTCGCCGGTGAGCGTGTCGACCGAGACCTCGGCACAGGCCGCGCCATAGGCGAAATAGTAGAAGGGCCGTCCCTTCCCCTCGGCGCGGTTCCAGTGGATTTTCGGCGTCGCGTAAAAGCCGGCGGCGGAGAGCTGCACGCGGGCGAAATAGGCCTCGCGCACCACCTGCTCGAACGGGATCGCCTCGCCGCGCACCAGCACGCGATTGCGGACGAACACCACGTCATCGGGCGCCGCGCCACGGCTGGCGCACAGGAACGCCACGAGCCGCTCGCGGATCTGCCGGCAGGCGTCGAGCGCGGCCATGCCGTTGAGGTCGGTGCCAGAGGACGCCGCAGTGGCCGAGGTGTTGGGCACCTTCTCCGTGGTGGTCTTCGTCACCTTGATGCGGTCGATGTCGATCTGGAACGCCTCGGCCACCACTTGCGCGATCTTGGTGTTGAGCCCCTGCCCCATCTCGCAGCCGCCATGGTTGAGATGCACGGAGCCGTCGGAATAGACATGCACCAGCGCGCCGGCCTGGTTGTAATGGGTGGCGGTGAAGCTGATGCCGAACTTGACCGGGGTCAGCGCGATGCCGCGACGGATGACGCCGCCCTTCGCGTTGAAGGCCAGCACCTCACTCCGGCGCCGGGCATAGTCCGCGCTCGCTTCCAGCTCCTCGAACAGGCGCGGCAGGATCTGGTCCTCGACCGGCTGGTGGTAGGGGGTGAGCTGGCCGTCGCGGTAGAGATTGGCCTTGCGCACGGCGAGCGTGTCCTGCCCGGTGGCGTAGGCGATCTCCTCGATGATCCGCTCGGCGACGATGACGCCCTGCGGCCCGCCAAAGCCGCGAAAGGCGGTGTTGCTCACCGTGTGCGTGCGCCAGGGATGCGAGCGCAGCTCCACATCCGGATAGAAATAGGCGTTGTCGGCATGGAACAGCGCCCGGTCCGTCACCGGGCCGGACAGATCGGCGGAGAAGCCGCAGCGCGCATGCCAGTCGCCGGTGACGGCGAGGATGCGCCCCGCTTCGTCGAACCCGACCTCATAGTCGACGACGAAATCGTGCCGCTTGCCGGTGGCGATCATGTCCTCGTCGCGGTCGGGACGCAGCTTGACGGCCCGGCCGAGCCGGCGCGCCGCGATGGCGGCGACGCAGGCGAACAGGTTCATCTGCGTTTCCTTGCCGCCGAACCCGCCGCCCATCCGCCGCACATTGACCACCACCGCATTGGCCCGCACGCCGAGCGCATGCGCCACCATGTGCTGCACCTCGCTGGGGTGCTGGGTGGAGACGAAGATCGTCATCTCGTCGTCCTCGCCGGGAATGGCGAGCGCGATCTGGCCTTCGAGGTAGAAATGGTCCTGCCCGCCGATCTCGAAACGGCCGGCACAACGGCGCGGCGCCTGCGCCATGGCGGTCTCAGGCTCGCCCCGGCGCAGGCGCAGCGGCTCGGTCACATAGTCCATGCCGGCATCGCGGGCGGCGAGCGGGGCGAGATGATGCGGCAGCGCCTCGTAGCCGATCTCGGCGCGCGCCGCCGCGTGGCGGGCCTGAAGCCGGCTCTCGGCGATGACGGCGAAGAGCGGCTGGCCGTGGAACATCACCTCGTCGGCGACGAAGATCGGGTCGTCATGATTGCCGGTGGGGCTGATGTCGTTAGCGCCGGCAATGTCGGCGGCGGTCAGCACGGCGACCACGCCGGGCGCGGCGCGCACCTTGTCGAGATTCATCGAACGGACGCGGCCATGCGCGATGGTCGACAGGCCGAGGGCGGCATGCAGCGTGCCGGCGGGCTCGACCAGGTCGTCGGTGTAGTCGGCCTGCCCGGTGACGTGCTTGGCCGCGGAATCATGGGTCACGCTCTGGTGGGCGGCGCCAATGACGATGTCGGTGTCGAGGGCTTCGTGCTTCATGTCAGCCATCCCGGGTCTCATGCCTTCACCAGCCGATCGATGCCCACCGGCTCGTCCGTGCCGGACTGCTCCAGCCAGAAGCGCCGGAACAGATTGGACGCGACGGCCTGCCGATAGGCGGCGCTGGCACGCCAGTCGGTGAGCGGGGAGAAATCGCCCCGCACCGCGTCGGCCGCCGCCTCGAAGCTCTCGCGGGCGAAGGGCTTGCCCGTCAGGGCCGCCTCGGCCGCACGCGCCCGCTGCGGAGTTCCCGCCATGCCGCCAAAGGCGATGCGGGCCTCCGTTATTATCCCGCCGCTCTCGCGGATGAGGAAACCCACTGAGACGGCGGAGATGTCGGCATGGGCGCGCTTGGACACCTTATAGGCGGCGATCCGCGCCCCGTGCGTACGGGGGATGAGGATGCTCTCGACGAACTCGCCGGGTGCGCGGTCCTGCCGGCCATAGGCGATGAAGAACTCTTCCAGCGGCAGGGTGCGCCGCTCGGCACCCCGTCGCAGCGTCAGACGGGCACCGAGCGCGATCAGCAGCGGCGGCATCTCGCCGATGGGCGAGCCATTGGCGATGTTGCCGCCAATGGTGCCGGCATTGCGCACCTGCCAGCCGCCAATGCGCAGGAGATAGGGCTCGGCTTCCGGCAGATGGGTGCGCGCCAGCGTCAGGAACTCCGAATAGGTCACGCCGGCGCCGAGGCGGATCTCCGTATCGGTCGCGACCATCTCCTTCATCAGATGGCCGATGAAGATGCCGGGGCTGATGTTGCGCAGATGCTTGGTGACCCATAGCCCGACATCGGTGGCGCCGGCGACGATGACGGCCTCGGGATGGGCGACAAGCGCGTCGGCGAGCGCATCGACATCGCCGGGCACAATGGCGCGCTCCTCGCCGCGGCTCACCTCCGCGCCGGTGCCGGCCAGCGCCGCGAGCTTTTCCGTCACCGCCGCGCGCTCGACATTCAGCGCATCGCGGGCCTGTCCCCCCGCGCGCGCCGCCGACAGCGCCGCCTGCACGATGGGCTCATAGCCGGTGCAGCGGCACAGATTGCCCTGCAGAGCGGTCTCGATGTCGAGGACGCCCGGATCGGGATCGCGCATCCACAGGCCGTACAGCGCCATGACGAAGCCCGGCGTGCAGAAGCCGCACTGGCTGGCATGGTGCTCCACCATGGCCTGCTGGACCGGATGCAGACCGCCCGCGCCGGAGAGATGTTCCACCGTGACGATGTGGCAGCCATGGCAGGAGGCGAGAAGGCGAATGCAGGCATTGACCGGCTCATACACCAGCGCCCCCGCCTGCAGCCGGCCGACCAGCACCGTGCAGGCGCCGCAGTCGCCTTCCGCGCAGCCTTCCTTGGTGCCGGTGAGACGGCGTTCCAGCCGCAGGAAATCCAGCAGCGTGTCGCCGGGGCCCGCGACCGCGACGCGCACCTCACCGGCATTGAGCAGGAAGCGGATGTCGCCGGCCATTGCATCTCTCCTTCGTTCTGGGATTAGAATGCTCAAAAAAACGCGGCCGACAGAAGCCATTTCCCACATGGAACAGTTTCAACGGTTTCATGAGAAATCGAGGTCGCCGTGTCTTATCTCGAAAGCCTGCGTGTCTTCGCCCGCGTGGTGGCGCGCGGTTCGATCTCCGCAGGCGGCCGCGACCTGCGCCTCACCCCCGCCGTGGCGTCCAACCGCATCAAGGAACTTGAGGCCCATTTCGGCGTGCGGCTGCTGAACCGCACCACGCGCCGGCTCGCCCCCACCGAGATCGGCGCGGTGCTGTACGAGCAGGCCCGCAAGGTGATCGCCGCGCTGGACGAGGCCGAGGCGATGCTCGCCTCGTTTTCCGGAACGCCGCAGGGTGTGCTGCGCGCCGTGGCGCCGCTCGGCCTCGGCCGGCGGCTGATCGCCCCGCTGGTGCCGCGCTTCTGCGAGGAGCATCCGGAGATCGAGGTAAGGCTGCGCCTGTCCGACCGGGTGGTGAACATCGTCGAGGAGGGCGTCGACGTCGCCTTCTTCCTCGGCCAGCCCGAGGATTCCTCGCTGAGCTGGCGCAAGATCGCCGAGTGCGACCGCGTGCTGGTGGCGTCCCCGGATTATCTCGCCCGGCAGGGGACGCCGGCCAGCCCCGACGCGCTGATGGACCATAATTGCCTGCTGCTGCGCTTCCCGCGCTCGCCGGAATATTTCTGGGTGCTGGAGACGCCGGAAGGCCGGCGCAAGCTGAACGTCTCCGGCCGGTTCGACGCCGATGATGGCGATGTGCTGACGGGATGGGCGCTCAATGGGGCGGGCATCGCCAACCGCCCGCGCTATGAGGTGCGCGAGCATCTCGCCTCGGGTGCGCTGGTCGAGGTCCTGCCGGACACGCCGCCCGTGGGCGCGCAGTTCGGCAGCCTGACGCCCCATCGCGAATTCCAGGACCCCAAGGTGCGGCTCTTCGTCGACTTCGCCGCGCGGGCGCTGAAGGGCGCGTTCTGAACGGGAAAGAAGCCCGGCGGGTCGGCCGGGCCTCTTGGCGACGTGATGCCGTCAGCCTTCGGGGTAGAGCACGAAGCGGATGACGAACAGCGCGGCGACGATCCAGGTGGCGACGTGCACCTCCCGCGCCCGCCCGGTGAGCAGCTTCAGCACGGCATAGCTGACGAAGCCCACGGCGAGACCGTTCGCGATCGAATAGGTGAACGGCATGGTGATGGCAGTCAGCACCGCCGGCACCGTCTCGGTCACGTCGTCCCACATCACCTCGGCGAGTTCGCGCATCATGATGGCCGCGACATAGAGCAGGGCCGGCGCGGTGGCTTCGGCCGGCACCGAGCCGGCCAGCGGCGAGAGGAAGGTGGCGAGAAGGAAGAGGACGGCGATGGTGAGGGCGGTAAGCCCGGTGCGCCCGCCCGCCTGCACGCCGGAAGCGCTCTCGATATAGGCGGTGGTCGAGGAGGTCCCCAGCATCGAACCGGCGACGATGGCCGTGGAATCCGCCATCAGCGCGCGGCTGAGGCCCGGATTGGTGTGGGTGGGGCCCTCGACCAGCAGCCCCGCCCGCTTGGCGACGCCGATCAGCGTGCCGGTCGCGTCGAACACCTCAACCAGCACCATGACCAGTACCACGTGAAGCAGCCCGCCATGCAGCGCGCCCAGCACGTCGAGCTGCAGGAAGGTCGGCGCGATGGAGGGCGGCATGGAGGCGATGCCCTCGAAATGGCTCACCCCGGTGAGGATCGCCGCCAGCGTCGTCAGCAGAATGCCGATGAGGATCGCGCCCGGCACCTTGTAGACATCCAGCGCCACGATGACGAAGAAGCCGCCAATGCTGACCAGCACACCCGGCGAGGTGAGGTCGCCCAGCGTCACCAGCGTCGCCGGGCTCCCCACGACGATGCCCGCGCTCTTCATCGCGATGATGGCGAGGAACAGCCCGACACCGGCCGCGATGGCGCTGCGCATGGAGGCGGGGATGCCGTCGATCAGCCGGCGGCGCAGGCCGGTGACGGAGAGAAGCAGGAAGATCAGGCCCGAGATCATCACCGCCCCGAGCGCCTGCTGCCAGGAATAGCCCAGCTTGGCGACGACGGTGAAGGCGAAGAAGGCGTTGAGCCCCATGCCGGGCGCCATGCCGATGGGCCAGTTCGCCCAGAGCGCCATGGTGGCGCAGCCGATCGCCGCGGCAAGGCAGGTGGCGACGAACACCGCATGGGGATCCATGCCGGTCGTCGCCAGGATCTTCGGGTTGACGAAGATGATGTAGGCCATCGTCAGGAAGGTCGTGCACCCCGCGATGACCTCTATGCGGACACTTGATTTCAGTTCCTTGATACGGAAAAGGCGTTCGAGCATGGCGTTTCTCCCAGCACATCTTGTTGTTTTTCGATGTGATCTGACGAGGCCATGATAGCCGGGCGCCCTTGGGCCCGTATCAGCGCGAAACACTGAGACAGTTTCTGCACGGCGTGGAGAATGGCCGGCCGCGCTGGCCGGTGGAGCAGGCAGCGCGTGTGCGCGACCCCGGCCGGGAATCGCCGCCGGGGAAGCGCTCGCGCCAGACGGGGCGCAGGTTCAGGACCGCTTCTGATTATACACGTCGAGGCAGACGGCGCCGAGCAGGACGAGCCCCTTGATGACCTGCTGATAGTCGATGCCGATGCCGAGGATCGACATGCCGTTGTTCATCACGCCCATGATGAGCGCGCCGATCACCGCGCCGCCGACCTTGCCCACCCCGCCATAGGCCGAGGCGCCGCCGATGAAGCAGGCGGCGATGACGTCGAGCTCGAAGCCGAGGCCCGCCTTGGGCGTCGCCGTGTTCAGCCGCGCGGCGAAGACGAGGCCGGCCAGCGCCGCCAGCACCCCCATATTGACGAAGGTCAGGAAGGTGAGCCGCTCGGTCTTGATGCCCGACAGCTTGGCCGCCTTCTCATTGCCGCCCACCGCATAGATCTGCCGGCCGATGGTGGTGCGGGTGGTGAGGAAGGCATAGAGCGCGATCAGCGCCACCATGATGACCAGTACATTGGGCAGGCCGCGATGGGAGGCGATGAGATAGGTGAAATAGAGGATAATGCTGAACAGCAGCAGGTTCTTGACGAGAAAGAAGCCGTAGGGTTCGGTCTCGATATGGTGCGCCTCCTGGCGCGCGCGGCCGCGGAAGTTGAGCCACACCAGCGCCAGCGCCAACACGGCGCCGAGCGCCAGAGAGGTCGGGTAGAGCGCGCCGGCATCGGGTGCCAGCTCGGGGATGAAACCCGAGGAGAGCTTCTGGAAGGTGGGCGGGAAGGGCCCGACCGACTGACCCGCGAGGATGGCGAGAGCCAGCCCCTTGAACACCAGCATGCCCGCCAGCGTGACGATGAAGGAGGGGATCTTGAAATAGGCAACCCAGTAGCCCTGCGCCGCCCCGATCAACCCGCCCAGCGCCAGGCAGATCAGCGTGGCGGGAATGTAGTGCACGCCGAACTTCACCATCAGCACCGCCGCCACCGCGCCAACGAAGCCGGCTACCGAGCCGACCGACAGGTCGATATGCCCGGTGACGATGACCAGCAGCATGCCCAGCGCCATGATGACGATGTAGCTGTTCTGCAGCACCAGATTGGTGAGGTTGAGCGGCCGCAGCAATGTGCCGTCCGTCACGATCTCGAAAAAGATCATGATGGCGAAGAGGGAGATCATCATCCCGTATTCGCGCAGGTTGTTCTTCAGGAAGCCGGCGTGCTGCCGCTTCCCGTTCAGCGCGGCGTCGCTCATGCAAGTAACTCCTTGGGACGTGTCTCGCCCTTGCGCATGATGGCGCGCATGATGTTCTCCTGGGTCGCCTCGCCACCGGCGAATTCGCCGACGAAGCTGCCCTCGTTCATCACGCAGATGCGGTCGCAGATGCCGATGAGTTCGGGCATCTCCGACGAGATCACCACGACGCCTTTGCCGGCATCCGCCAGCTCATTGATGATGCAGTAGATTTCATATTTCGCGCCGACATCGATGCCGCGCGTCGGCTCGTCGAGGATCAGCACCTTCGGGTCGGTAAAAAGCCATTTCGACAGCACCACCTTCTGCTGGTTGCCGCCGGAGAGCTTGCCGGTTTCCTGGAAGACGCTGTGGCTGCGGATGTGCATGCGGCCGCGATAATCGGAGGCGACGCGCAATTCCCTCACATCATCGATGACCTGCGCCGAGGCGATCGCCGGCAGGTTGGCGAGCGTCACGTTCTTGCGGATGTCCTCGGCCAGCAGCAGGCCAAGCTGCTTGCGGTCCTCGGTGACATAGGCGAGCCCCGCATCGATGGCACGCCGCACGGTGGACAGATCGACCTCGCGCCCGTCCATCTCGGCGCGGCCGCTGATCTTCTGCCCCCAGGAGCGGCCGAAAATGCTCATGGCGAATTCAGTGCGGCCGGCACCCATCAGCCCGGCAATGCCGACGATCTCGCCGCGCCGGACCTCGAAATCGACATTCTTGATCACCTGCCGGTCGGCGTGCTGGGGATGATAGGCCGCCCAGTTCGACACCTTGAAGATCGGCTCGCCGCCGGCGGCACCGGGAGTGGGCGCCTCGCGCTTGGGGTAGCGGTGTTCGAGGTCGCGGTCGACCATCTTGGCGATGATGCGGTCTTCCTCCACCGCGCCATTGCGGCAGTCCAGCGTGTCGACGGTGCGCCCGTCGCGCAGCACGGTGATGCGGTCGGCGACCTTCGAGACCTCGTTGAGCTTGTGCGAGATGAGGATGGAGGCGATGCCCTGCGCCTTGAATTCCAGCAAGAGGTCGAGCAGCGCCGCGCTGTCCTTCTCCGAGAGGCTAGCGGTCGGCTCGTCGAGAATGAGCAGGCGCACCTTCTTCGACAGCGCCTTGGCGATCTCCACCAGCTGCTGCTTGCCCACGCCGATATTGGTCACCAGCGTGTCCGGGGATTCGTCGAGGCCGACCTTGGCGAGCAGTTCCTTGGTGCGCCGGTGCACGGCGCCGCGGTCGATGACGCCGAAGCGGCCGGGCGGATTGGCGATGAAGATGTTCTCGGCGATCGACATCAGGGGGATCAGGGCGAGTTCCTGATGGATGATGATGATGCCGAGGGCCTCGCTGTCATTGATGTCGCCGAAGCGGCGCTCCTCGCCGTCGAAGACGATGGCGCCCTCATAGGAGCCGTGCGGGTAGACCCCGCTCAGCACCTTCATCAGCGTGGATTTGCCGGCGCCGTTCTCGCCGACGAGGGCATGGATCTCGCCGGGCTCGACGGTGAAGCGGACATCGCTCAGCGCCTTCACCCCGGTGAAGTTCTTGCTGATGCCCTGCATTTCGAGAAGAGCGGTCATCGCTGCGTTCCATTGCGAAGGAGCCCGCGCCGGCACATCGGCCGGCGCGGGTCGTAACGTGGACGACGGCTCAGTTGATCTGGCCCGGCTTGTAGTAGCCCGAGCCGATCAGCACGGCTTCCCAGTTGCCCTTGTCGACGACGACGGGCTTCAGCAGGAAGGACGGCACGACCTTCTTGCCGTTGTTGTAGGTCTTGGTGTCGTTGACCGTCGGCTCCTTGCCCGAGAGCGAGGCATCGACCATGTCGGCGGTCACCTTGGCGAGTTCGCGGGTGTCCTTGAAGATGGTCGAATACTGCTCGCCGGCGAGGATCGACTTCATCGACGGCACTTCCGCGTCCTGCCCGGTGACGACCGGCATCTTCATGCTGCCGGAGCCGTAACCCACGCCCTTGAGCGAGGACAGGATGCCGATGGACAGGCCGTCATAGGGCGAGAGCACGCCGTCGAGCTTCTTGTCGGTGTAGTAGGCGCTGAGCAGGTTATCCATGCGCGCCTGGGCGGTGGCGCCGTCCCAGCGCAGCGTCGAGACCTTGTCCATGCCCATCTGGCCGGAGGCGATCTTGATGGTGCCGTTGTCGATCAGCGGCTTCAGCACCGACATGGCGCCATCGTAGAAGAAGTAGGCGTTGTTGTCGTCCGGCGAGCCGCCGAACAGCTCGACATTGAACGGGCCCTTATTGGCGGGGTAGCCGAGGCCCTTGAGCAGCGATTGCGCCTGCAGCACGCCGACCTGGAAATTGTCGAAGGTCGCGTAATAGTCGACATTCGGCGTCTCGCGGATGAGGCGGTCATAGGCGATGACCTTGATGCCCTTGTCATGCGCCTGCTTCAGCACGTCCGACAGCGTGGTGCCGTCGATCGAGGCGATCACCAGCACCTTGGCGCCCTTGGTCACCATGTTCTCGATCTGCGAGAGCTGGTTGGGGATGTCGTCCTCGGCATATTGCAGGTCGGTGGTGTAGCCGCGCTCCTTGAGCACCTTCACCATGTTGTCGCCGTCGGCGATCCAGCGGGCGGAGGACTTGGTGGGCATGGCGATGCCGACCGTGCCCTTGCCCTGCGCGGCGGCGGGAGCGGCAAAGGCCAGCGCGCCGAGCGCGAGGGTGGCGAGGGAAGCGGCAAGGGTCGTTGTCAGGCGTTTCATGTTGGACTTCCGTAGGGGGTTTGAGGGCCGCCTTTGGCGTGCCGGTTTCTTGGCGGACAAGCCGCACTGGTTTTCCGCGCCTAGCCTCCGGCGCGCAGTGTCTCCTGTGGGCCGGTGAAGGCCGCGTCATAGGCGGCGATGACCGCGCGGGCCTTCTGCCGCACCTCCCCGACCGTCGCGCCGGGGCGGTAAAGGCTGGAGCCGAGCCCGAAGGTGCGGATGCCGGCGCGCGCATAGGCGGCGAACTCGTTCTCGCCGACCCCGCCCACGGCGCCGATCACCGTGCCGGGCGGCAGCACCACCGAAATGGCCTGGATGATGGAGGGGCCGAGCAGATTGGCGGGAAAGAACTTCAGCCCAGACGCGCCGGCCTTCACCGCCGCGAGCGCCTCGGTCGGGGTGAGCACGCCCGGCATCGTGACCATGCCGTGATGGCCGGCGCGGGCGATCACCTCGGGGTCGACATTCGGGCTGACCATGAGCCTGCCACCGGCGGCCGCGAGCCGGTCCACCTCCGCGACATCGAGCACGGTCCCCGCGCCGATCAACACGCAGGACGGCGCAAGGCGGGCGGCGGCTTCGATGGACCGGAACGGCTCGGGCGAATTGAGCGGGATCTCGATCGCCTCGAACCCCTCCTCGATCAGCGCGGCGACGACGGCTTCGGTCTCGTCGGGCCGGATCCCGCGCAGGATGGCGACCAGCGAACGCCGCATCGAGGGCCAGGCGACCCGGTTGGGCGAGACAGTGTTCATGCGGAAACCCTTTCCAGCCGGAAGGCACTAAGCGCGGCCGCGTGCAGGCCGGCGCGCACGCTGGCCTCGGCGTCGACCGGGGCGACCCCGGCAATGCCGGCCACGCCCAGCGCCGTGCCATAAAGGCCGGCAATGGCACCGGAGGCGATGAGCGCGACATTCTCCAACGGTCCGACCAGCCGCGCCGCCCCGGCGAGTTCCGCGCCGATCAGCAGGCCGGAGAGCCGTGCCAGGCTGGCGGCCGGCGCCTCGCCGGCTAGCAGCCAGGAGGCGCGCAGCCGGAACAGCTGGTTGCCGAGCGCCTCCGGCAAGGCGAGGCCATCGCCGACCCCTTGCGCGAAGACGGGTGACTCCGGATCGACCGTCGTCGCCGCGTCGACGGCCGGCGCGATGATCGAGCCGGTCCGCAGCAGCTGGAACAGTTCGCCGGTCATGAAGGTGGCGAAGCCCTGCGCCTCGCCCTGCGCCACCCGCACCCATTTGGAATGGGTACCCGGCAGGCAGGCAAGGCCCTCGAAACCCGCGCGGGCCAGCGGCAGGAGCTGGGTTTCCTCGCCGCGCATCACATCGTGCCGGCCGGCCTCGCGCTGGGCGAGACCGGGCAGGATACGGATCAGCCGGCGCGCGGAAGGCACATGCACCGCGCGCTCGGCGAGGCCCTCCAGCCCCGCGGGTATGTCGACATAGGCGGCCTCCACCCAGCCGCTGCGCGCGCCGACCATGCCGCACATCATCACCGGAATGCCGTCGGCGATATCCAGCGCGGCGAGATGGGTTTCGAGCACCGCCTCGAAGCCTTCGCCCGTCGCGGTGGTCAAACCCTGCCCGCTGCGCCGTTCGCCGAGCACATGGCCGGCGCGGTCGAGCGCCCACAGCCGGAAGCTCGATGTGCCCCAGTCGACGACGACATGCGAAACGGCCGCCATCACTGCCCCCCGAGG
>QFQD01000090.1 GCA_003241485.1 Ancylobacter novellus | reverse complement strand
ATCCTCGCCGCCCTTGCGCTGACCACGGCGCTGACGCTTCCCGGCATCGCCATGGCGCGGCCGGTGACCCTGACCACGACGCTGAAGGACTATGGCGGCAACGGCGCCTACCTCGCCATCTACGTCACCGATCCGAAAGGGGCTTATGCCGGCAGCCTCTGGATGGCCGGAACCAAGTCCAAATACTATGGGCACCTGTCCGACTGGTATCGCGCGACCGGCGGGAACACCGGCGAGATCAACGGCATCACCGGGGCGAGCGTCGGGGCCGGCCGCCGGCTGGCGATCACCCTCGACCTTGCCGACGCGCTCTTCGATGCCGGCTACACGCTCCATGTCGATGCGGCGGTCGAGGACATGCGCGACAGCCCCAACGAGATCGCCGTGCCGCTGACCGCGAAGGGAGCGGGACAGCCCGTCCAGGGTCGCCGCTACATCGCGAATTTCAGCTACGGCATGTAGGGGGACAAGCATGCTCCGCGCCCTCCATCGCTGGCCGGGCCTGCTGGCCCTCGCCCTCGTGACGCTGCTCGCGGTGAGCGGCGCGGCGCTGTCCGTCTTCCCGGCGGCGGAACGGATCGCCGCCCCGCAGGCGGAGGCGGCCATGAGCGTGGCCGACCTCGCCGCGCGCATCCAGTCCACCCATCCCGGCGTCGAGCAGATCAGGCGCGCGCCCTCCGGGCGCATCACCGCCTACTGGTTCGACGGCGGCACGCCGGGCTCCGCGGTTATCGACCCGGCGACGGGGGCAAGCCTTGCTTCGGCCGATCCCAACCCGTTCCAGCGCGGGCTCACCAATCTGCACCGTTCGCTGTTCCTCGATGATGCCGGCCGCATCGTCATGGCAGCGGGGGCGGCGGCGATGCTTGTCCTCGCAATCTCCGGCTGTGCGCTGGTCGCGCGGCGCGCAGGCGGCTGGAGACGCTGGCTGGCGCCGCAGCGCGGGCCTCTGGCCGGGCGTGTCCATGTCGAGCTTGCGCGAGCCGCCGTGCTCGGCCTCCTGCTGTCGTCGGCGACGGCACTCTGGATGACGGCCTCGACCTTCGGCCTGCTTCCCGACGAGGGAGCCCCCGCGGAGCCGCCTGCCGCCGTGAGCGGCACGACCAATGCCCCGCTTGCCGCCATGCCACTGCTCGCCGCGACACCCGTATCGAGCCTGCGCGAGCTGAGCTTCCCCTATCCCGGCGACGCCACCGACGTCTTCACCCTCAAGACCGAGGATGGCGCCGGCTATATCGACCAGGGCACCGGGGCGACGCTTGGCTGGGCGGGGCTCAGCGGCTGGGAGCGGGTGTTGGAGACCGTCTACATGCTCCACACCGGACAGGGCGCCCCGCTCCTCGGCCTGCTGCTCGGGCTCATGGCGTTGGCTGTTCCGGCGATGGGCGTCACGGGGCTCTCCATCTGGCTGGCTGGCCGCACCCGTCGCCCCGGGATCCGCGACAACGCCGCGCCGGGCCGCGCCGAGACGATCATCCTCGTCGGCAGCGAAGGTGGCAGCAGCTGGGGATTTGCCGCGACGCTGCACGCGGCGCTGACCCGCGCCGGGCAGCGCGTCCATGCTGCGCCGATGTCGGCGTTCGACCCCGCCCGCTTTTCCGGGGCGCGGCGCTATCTCGTGCTGGCCGCGACCTATGGCGACGGTGACGCCCCCGCTTCGGCGAAAGGGTTTCTCGACCGCCTGAACCGGCTTTCCGCCGCGCCGGCCGCGCCGGTGGCGGTGCTGGGCTTCGGCGACCGGAGCTTTCCGGCCTTCTGCGCCTATGCGAGATCGGTCGCCGCCGCGGCGCAAGCCAGGGGCTGGCCGCTCCTGCTGCCTTTCGAGACGGTGGACCGCCAGTCGCCGCAGGAATTCGCGCGCTGGGGCCGCGCGCTGGGCGAAGCGCTCGGCATGGCGCTGGAGCTCGACCACCAGCCTGTCCGGCCCGCGACGAGCGCGCTCACCCTCGTGTCGCGCCGCGACTATGGCCACGACGTCCAGGCTCCCACCGCCATCCTGCGCTTCGCCCTGCCGCGCCTCTCCATATGGCAGCGCCTGACGAGGCAGGGATTTGCCCGCTTCGAGGCCGGGGACCTCGTCGGCGTCGTGCCGGAGGGATCGCCCATACCCCGCTTCTATTCGCTCGCCTCGGGCCGCCGGGACGGCTTCGTGGAGATCGTGGTGCGCCGGCATGTCGGCGGCCTCTGTTCGAGCGCGCTCACGACGCTGGAGCCCGGCGGGACGGTCGCCGCCTTCATCCGCCGCAATCCCGGCTTCCATGCGGCCCGCGACCGCAAACCCCTGATCCTGATCGGCGCCGGCACCGGCATCGGGCCGCTCGCCGGCTTCATCCGCGCCAACGCATCGCGCCGCCCGATCCACCTGTTCTTCGGCATGCGGCATCCCGAAAGCGACTTCCTCTATCGCGAGGAGCTGGAAGCCTGGGCGGCCGGGGGCCGGCTCCGCCATCTGTCCACGGCGGTCTCGCGCGGCGCGCGGCCGCGCCATGTCCAGGACGCGCTGGTCGCCGAGCAGCTCGAAATCACACGCGCGATCCGGGAAGGCGCGCATGTCATGGTCTGCGGCGGGCGGCAGATGGCGGCCGGCGTCGCCGAGGCGATGACGCGGATCCTCGAACCGCTCGGCCTCTCGCACCAGCTTCTCAAGGCCGAGGGGCGCTATGTCGAAGACGTCTACTAGTCTCGCACGGTGCGCCCTCAACGGCCCAACGATGGGGACCCGCTGGTCCGCGCTCTTCCATGCGCCCTTCGGCTTCGATGCAGGTGCCCTTCAGGCGGATCTGCAGGCGGCGGTGGACGAGGTCGATGCGCAGATGTCGACATGGAGGCCCGACAGCGAGCTGATGCGCCTGAACGGGACACCGGCGGGGGAATGGGTGCGCGTTCCGGCACGCCTTCTGGATGTGCTCCGGCTGGGGCTGGCGATCGGTCGCGCCTCGCGCGGCGCATTCGACATCGGCATGGGCGACGCGGTGACCGCATGGGGCTTCGGCGCCGCGCAAGCGAGCCCGAACCTCATCCGCAGCGCAATAGAGGCCCGGCGCGTGCCCGCCCATGACGCGCTCGAAATCGATGGAACGCGGGTCCGCAAGCGCGTGCCGATCACGCTCGACCTCAACGGCATCGCCAAGGGATATGGCGTGGACCGCCTCGCCGAAATTCTCGGCGGCGCCGGCATCCGCGACGGGCTCGTGGGCATCGACGGCGAGATGCGCGCCATGGGCCTGAGGCCGGACGGCGAGGCCTGGACGGTCGCGGTGGAGCAGCCGGACCCTGACCGTCGCGCCCCGCATTCCCTGCTTTCTCTGGAGGATTGCGCCGTCGCCACCTCCGGCGACTACCGCCACTGGATCGACGTTCAGGGCCGGCGCCTCTCCCACACCATGGACCCCGCCCGCGGCGTCCCGCTTGCGCGATCTCCGGCGTCGGTCACCGTGCTCGCGCCGACCTGCGCGGAGGCCGATGCCTGGGCGACCGCGCTGATGGTGCTCGGTGCCGACGACGGCGGGGACCTCGCCCAGCGGCTGGGGATCGATGCCCTGTTCCTGCTTCGCGGCGCCGGTGGCATCCGTTCCCGCAGGACCGGACGCCTGTTCGGCAACCGCAACGATGGCGGCTCGGCCGCGGCGGACCGCTGACCGACGGCCAGCCCCGGATCGTCTCGATGGACAGCCCTATCGGCCTAGGCAACGCCAGTCATGCCAGGCGGTTGGCAGTTGCTGCAGCACCCGACATCCACTCGCGGCGCAGAATGGCGTATTGCATGGTGTTTTCGTAGATTGGATTGCCCGCATCGTCCTTGATGAACGAGACGAACTCGATGAACACGCCTTCCCGGCGCATGCCCAGCTTTTCGCAGAGGCGCTGCGAGGGCCTGTTATGGTCTTCGACATAGGCATATAGCCGGCGAAAGCCCTTTACCCGAAACAGATGGTCGAACAGGGCTCCTGCGGCTTCGAGCGCATATCCCTGGCCACCGAACCGGGGATTGAGGTTCCAGCCGACCGAACTCGTCCCGTCTTCCTCCTCCTCCCCTGCCCCGCCGCCGAACAGATCGCCGATGACCTGACCGGTCTGTTTGAGGCAAATCGCTACGCTGCCATCGTCGAGGGCGCGCTTGCGGACCTCGGCCTCCGCCTCGGCCAGGTCTGCCAGCTTCAGCGAGAGGAAGCAGGTCGCGGTAGGCGCGCGCAAATAGGCAAAGAGGTCGTCCGCATCCCCCTCACGGAAGCGCCTGAGGATCAGGCGCTCGGTTTCAACGATTTGCATGGCCGGCACTCTTCAAAGAACGGGTCGACGACGCGCATGGGACTGGCTGCGATACCCGGCGAGAGTGAGGCACACCGCGACCGCCAGCATCGAAAACCAAAGCCGAGCGCGTCTTGAAATCCCTGCGCGGTTGAGCCGGTATCAGGCACGGCGAAGCCGACGGCGATGACTTCGCCGCTGCCCGGCGAAATGCTGTAACATCGGCGCGGCGACAATCACACCGCCCCTCACTCGCCTAACCGGAACCTCGCCCGAGGCTCCGGCTTAACGACATGGTCCCGTTCCGCCCCGTCTTCCCTGGCGCGTTGCCGGGCCGAAAGGCGATCATGCTGGCAAAATTCCGCGCGGTTCTCGACCGCCGTCCCTCCGCCCCCTGGAGCGACACTGCGCCCGTCCGGGAGGAGCTGTTCGGCGTCGAGCGGCTGGAACAACACGCCGAAAGCCTTGCGGTTGCTCAAACGGTCTCACCGCGGCCGCCGATCGTCGTCTCCCTGCAAAGCCGCCTGAACGATAATGCCAAGGTGCTGCTGGCCGCCTATCGCGCCAGTGCTGTCGAACTGGAGGGTGGGAACGGGGTGGTGCCGGCGGCCGAATGGCTGCTGGACAATTATCACCTCGTCGAGGAGCAGATCCGCGAAATCCGGGACGACCTGCCACCGGGCTATTACCGCCAATTGCCCAAACTGGCAGCGGGCCCTTTCGCCGGCTATCCTCGCGTGTTCGGGCTCGCCTGGGCGTTTGTCGCTCACACCGACAGTCACGTCGATCCCGATGCGCTCCGGCGGTTTGTCGCGGCCTATCAGAGGGTTGAGCCGCTGACGATCGGCGAGCTCTGGGCGGTGGCGATCACGCTGCGCATCGTTCTGATCGAAAATCTGCGGCGTCTGACCGACCAGATCATGGCTGGCCGGCAGGCGCGTGCCGAGGCCGATGCGCTGGCCAATCGGGTGCTGCAGCCCGGCTTTGCCGACTTCGCGCTCGACCGCCATGTGGTCGCGCGCTCGTCCAGGCCGCTGTCCGAGCTGTTTGCGGCGCAGCTGGCCAAGCGGCTGCGTGACCAGGACCCGCGCACCACGCCGGCCCTGGGATGGCTCGATGAGCGCTTGAGATTGCAGGGTTCGTCGATCGACGAGGTCGTCCAGCATGCGCAGCAGAGGCAGGGCGCGTCGAACGTTTCGGTGCGGAACGTCATCACGAGCATGCGCCTGATCTCCGACATCGACTGGGCGGAATGGTTTGAGAGCGTCAGCCTGGTCGACAAAAAGCTGAGAGGCGCCAGCGGGTTCGACCAAATGGATTTCGCGACCCGCAATCTCTACCGCAGCGCCATCGAGCAACTCGCGCGCGGCTCCCATGTCAGCGAACTGGAGGTGGCGGACCGTGCCCTGAGCGCCAGTGCGGGCGGGCCCCAGGCCGACTCCCGCGAAACCGGCGCGATGCCGAGCGCCTGTGATCCCGGCTATTTCCTGATCGCCGAAGGCCGCGTCGCGCTGGAAAAGAGCATCGGTTTCCGGCCCCCGGCCCCGCTGTGGATCGCCCGGCTGAGCGCGCCGTTCGGCGTGCACGGCTATGCGGTGGCGGTACTGCTCACCACGCTGGCCCTGCTTGTCATCGCCTATCTCTGGCTCGACGCTCCCGGGGCGCCCGCCGGCTGGCTGTTGCTGTTGGCACCGCTCGCCTTCCTGCCGGCGTCGGATGCGGCCAGCGCGCTGGTCAACCGGGGCGTGGCACAATCGTTCGGTGCCTCGCCCTTGCCGGGGCTGGAACTGGCGGCGGGGGTTCCCACCGCCTTGCGCACGCTGGTGGTGGTGCCGACGCTCCTCACCAGCGAAGCCGATCTGCTTGAGCAGATCGAAAGGCTGGAGGTGCACTACCTCACCGGCTCCAGCGGCGATCTCGCCTTCGCGCTGCTGTCGGACGGCATGGATGCCGACCAGGAAACGGTCCCGGGCGACGAGGCCCTGCTTGCCACCGCCACGGCGGCGATTGCGCAGCTTAATCGCCGCTACGGGCCGGCGCTGTCGGGCAGCCGCTTCCTGCTGCTGCATCGCCACCGCGTCTGGAACCAAGGCGAAGGCAAATGGATGGGATGGGAGCGCAAGCGCGGCAAGCTGCATGAGCTGAACCGCCTGCTGCGCGGCGCCACCGATACGAGCTTCATCGCCCTGAACGGCCAGCCGCCGCAGGCCCCGGCCGACGTGCGCTACGTCATCACGCTGGACGCCGATACCCGCCTGCCGCGCGATGCGGCTGTGCGGCTGGTCGGCAAGATGGCCCACCCTCTCAACCGGCCGCAGTTCAGCCTGGCCGAGCAGCGCGTCGTGGGCGGCTATGCGATTCTGCAGCCGCGCGTGACCGCCTCGCTGCCGATCGGGCGCGACGGTTCGCTCTACCAGCGCGTCTATTCCGGCCCCGGCGGCATGGACCCCTATGCGGCGGCGGTGTCGGATGTCTATCAGGACATGTTCGGCGAGGGCTCCTACACCGGCAAGGGCATTTACGATGTCGACGCGTTCGAGGCCTCGCTCGCCGGGCGGATCAAGGAAAACGCGCTGCTGAGCCACGATCTGTTCGAGGGCATCTATGCCCGCGCGGGTCTGGCGTCGGATGTCGAAGTCGTGGAGGACTTCCCCTCCCGTTACGACGTGATCGCCAAGCGCAAGCACCGCTGGACCCGTGGCGACTGGCAATTGCTGCCCTGGGTGTTCGGCCTGCGTTCGGGTGCGCATGCGGTGCCGACGCTCGGCCGCTGGAAGATGCTGGACAATCTGCGCCGCTCGCTGGTGGCGCCGTTCACCCTGGCGGCGCTGGGCGTCAGCTGGCTGGCGCCGGCACCGTGGAATCTCCACGCCGTGCTGGCGCTTGTCGCGGCGATCGCGATCCCCGCCTTTCTGCCGGCGCTGTTCTCCGTTGTGCCGCGCGGGAGGGGGATCCGGCTGCTCAGCCATGTAACGGCGCTGATTGAGGATCTGCGCATCGCGCTGCTGCAGACCACCTTCACCTTTGCCTTTCTCCCGGATCAAAGCTGGCGTCTTGGAGATGCGGTGGCTCGCACGCTGATCCGGCTCTTCGTCACTCACAGGCACCTGCTGGAATGAACCACAGCGGCGGTAGCGGGCGCGCAGCCGCGCCTCGATCTCATGGGTTTCTATCGCGGGATGCAGGGCGGCACCGCGCTCGGGCTGGTGATGGCTCTGGGCGCCTTCGCCTGGGCGCCGGCGTCGTGGCCGGTCATCCTCCCCTTCGCCGCGCTGTGGCTGGCGGCGCCTGCACTGGCTTTCTGGGCGAGCCGGTCGCCGCCCATCGCCAGGACGCTGGCGGTCTCATCCATTGATGCCCGCGCTCTTCGGCTGATCGCCCGCCGCACCTGGCGCTTCTTCGAGACGTTTGTCACGCCGTCCGAGAACATGCTGCCGCCGGACAATTTCCAGGAGGACCCCAGGCCGGTGGTCGCTCACCGCACGTCGCCGACCAATATCGGGCTTTATCTTCTGTCCTCGGTCGCGGCGCGCGACTTCGGCTGGGCCGGCACGATGGAGACGGTCGAGCGTCTGGAGGCGACGCTGTCGACCATGCAGCGCCTGGCGCGCTTCAAGGGTCACTTCTTCAACTGGTATGGCACGCGCGACCTGCGGGTGCTGGAGCCGGCCTATGTCTCCTCGGTCGACAGTGGCAATCTCGCCGGTCATCTTCTCGTCGTCGCCGTCGCCTGCGAGGAGTGGATCGCCACCCCGCTCATGCATGAGGCCGAGGCCGGCATTGCGGACGCCATCGCCCTCGCCCGCGAGGCCCTCGGGACGACGCAGGTGATGGCAGCCGACGAGCGCACCGGCCAACTTGACAGCCTGTTCGTCGAGATAGATGCGCTACTGCGGGGCGGACAGGGGCTGGAGGCCTCGACGCCGACGCTGATGCGGCTCTCCGAGAAGGCATCGCGCCTGGCCGCAGACCTCGCCCCGATCGCGGACGAAAGCGGCGTGCCGAATCTGGTGTTCTGGACCGAGCGCCTGCGCGTCGCGGTGGCCGAGCACGAGCGCGACCGGCTTTATCTCGCGGATGCGCCCCGCACGCTGCGCAACCGGCTGCGCACCATCGCCCAGACCGCGCGTGACATGGCGCTGGCGATGGATTTCGCGTTCCTGCTCGATCCTGATCGCAAGCTGCTTTCCATCGGCTACAGCGTTCCCGACAACTGCCTCGACCCGAGCTGCTACGACCTGCTGGCCTCTGAAGCCCGGCTCGCCAGCCTGTTCGCCATCGCCAAGGGCGATGCGCCGACACGGCACTGGTTCAGGCTCGGTCGCACCGCCACGCCGCTCGGCCGGGGTTCCGCGCTCGTGTCGTGGTCCGGCTCGATGTTTGAATATCTCATGCCCTCGCTGGTGATGCGCGCGCCGAGCGGCAGCCTTCTGGAACAGACCAACCGATTGGTGGTGGCGCGCCAGCAGAGCTATGCGCACGGGCTCGGCGTGCCGTGGGGCATCTCGGAATCCGCCTATAACGCGCGCGATCTCGAATTCACCTACCAGTACTCGAATTTCGGCGTGCCGGGCCTCGGCCTGAAGCGTGGCCTGTCGGACAATCTGGTGATCGCGCCTTATGCCACCGGGCTGGCGACGATGATTGACCCTTCCGGGGCGCGGGCAAATTTCGACCGGCTCGCCGCTATGGGGGCCAGCGGACGCTACGGCTTCTACGAGGCGCTGGACTTCACGCCGGCCCGCCGGCCCGACGATGCCAGCGTCGCCATCGTCCGCAATTTCATGGCCCATCACCAGGGCATGACCATCGTCGCCATCGCCAATGTGCTGCACGGCGGAAAGATGCGCGCGCGCTTCCACCGCGAGCCGATTATCCAGGCCAGCGAACTGCTGCTGCAGGAGCGCATGCCGCGCAATGTGATCGTCGCCTATCCCCGCGCCGAGGAGGTGAAAGCCTCCACCAGGGGCGAGCCCGGCGATGCGCCCAATGTGCGCTCGCTGAAGCCGCCATCGGGCGGCGCGCCGGTGACGCATCTGCTCTCCAATGGTCGCTATGTCGTCATGGTGACCACGGGCGGCACCGGCTTCAGCCGCTGGCGCGACATTGCCGTGACCCGCTGGCGCGAGGATGCGACCCGCGACGTGCAAGGCTCGCACATCTTTCTGCGCGACAGCCAGAGCGGCGATTTATGGTCGGCCGGCGCCCAGCCCTTCGGCGTTGCCGCCGAGCAGGACGACGTGGTGTTCTCCGAGGACCGCGCCGAGTTCATCCACCGCAGCCCTTCGCTCATCACCACCATGGACCTGCTGGTCTCCGGCGAGGATGACGGCGAGGTGCGGCGCGTCTCGCTGACAAATAGCGGGCGGCGGGCGCGCGAGATCGAACTCACCTCCTATGCCGAGCTGGTGCTGGCGACGCCCGCGACCGACAATGCGCATCCGGCCTTTGCCAAGATGTTCGTCGAGACGGAGCACCGCCCGGAATTCGGCGCGCTGATCGCCACCCGCCGGCTGCGCTCGCCGCACGAGGCCGAGGTCTGGGCCGCGCATTTCGCCGTCGTCGAGGGCGAGATGCTTGAGCCGCTGCAATACGAAACCGATCGAGCCCGCTTTCTCGGCCGCAACCGCGAGCCGGGCGAGGCGGCGGTCATCCGCGAGGGGGCCCCGCTGTCCAATACGGCCGGTACCGTGCTCGATCCGGTCTTTGCGCTGCGCCACCGCGTCAAGGTGCCCGCCGGCCGTACCGTGCGCGTCGCCTTCTGGACGCTGGTCGCGTCATCGCGCGAGGAACTGCTCAACCTCGTCGACAAGCATCATGACCGCAACGCGTTCGAGCGGGCGAAGACGCTGGCGTGGACACAGGCGCAGGTGCAACTCCGCCATCTCGACGTGAAGGCGGAGGAGGCCGCCGACTTCCAGCGGCTTGCCGCGCCGATCATCTACGCCGATTCCCGTTTCCGTGTGCCCTCCGAGGTCATCGTGCGCGGCGCCGGGCCGCAATCCTCCCTGTGGCAGTATTCGATATCCGGCGATCTGCCGATCGTGCTGCTGCGCATCGACGATCTCGAGGACATGGCGCAAGTGCGCCAGCTTCTGCGCGCCCATGAATATTGGGGCATGAAGCGGCTGGCGGTCGATCTGGTCATCCTCAACGAGCACGCCTCGTCCTATGTGCAGGACCTGCAGATCGCCATCGAGACGGCCGTGCGGTCGAGCCAGTCGCGCCCACGCTTTGGCGACGAGCAGGGGCAAGGTGCGGTTCATGTGCTGCGCACCGATCTGATGAGCCTGGAAGGGCGCGGGCTGCTGCAATCGGTCGCCCGCGTCGTGCTCTCGGCGCGTCGTGGCTCGATCGCCAACCAGCTGAGCTATCTACCGGCTTTCCCGGCGCGCCCGACGGCCACGCGCCGCCGCCGCGCCACGTCGCCGATGGCGGCACCGACCGAGCTGTCGCTGGAGTTCTTCAACGGGCTAGGCGGCTTCGACAAGAACGGCCGCGAATATGTCGTCCAGCTCAGCGGCGAGCAGACGACGCCGGCGCCGTGGATCAACGTGATCGCCGGCAGCGGCTTCGGGTTCCAGGTCTCGGCGGACGGCAGCGGCTATACATGGGCGGAGAACAGCCGCGAAAACCAGCTCACGCAATGGTCGAATGACCCGGTCGGCGACCCCATCGGCGAGGCATTCTATGTGCGCGACGACGCGACCGGCGAAATCTGGAGCCCGACTGCACTGCCCATTCGCGACGGCGGCAGCTACATCGCCCGCCACGGCTTCGGCTATTCGCGCTTTTCGCACGAGGCCAACGGCGTCGCGCTCGACCTGTTGCACTATGTGCCGCTGTCCGACCCGATCAAGATCTCGCGCCTGACGCTGACCAACACCTCCGACCGGGTGCGCCGCCTCACGGTGACGGCCTATGTCGAGTGGGTGCTCGGCACGGTGCGCGGCGCGTCGGCACCGTTTGTCGCCACCGAGATGGACGTCGCCACTGGCGCGATGTTCGCGCGAAACGCGTGGAGCGCGATCAGCCATGGGCGCGTGGCCTTTGCCGATCTTGGCGGCCTGCAGACCGCCTGGACCGCCGACCGCACCGAGTTTCTCGGCCGAAATGGCGACCTCTCGGCGCCGGCCGCGCTGATGGGCAAGGTGCCGCTCTCCGGCAAGACCGGCGCCGGGCTGGACCCATGCTCCGCGCTGCAGAGCCATGTCGTGCTGCAACCCGGACAAAGCGTGGAGATCGTCGCAACGCTCGGCCAATGCCGCACGGCGGACGAGGCGCGCGTGCTGATCGCCCGCTACCGCGCGACCAGTCTCGATGCCGTGCTGAAGACCGTCACCGACCATTGGGACCGGCTGCTTGGCGCGGTGCAGGTCAAGACGCCGGACCGCGCCACCGACATCATGCTGAATGGCTGGCTGCTGTACCAGACCATCGCCTGCCGGATCCGCGCACGCTCGGCCTTCTATCAGGCGAGCGGGGCCTATGGCTTCCGCGACCAGTTGCAGGACGGCATGGCGCTGAGTTTCGCGCAGCCGGAGGAGACCCGCCGCCATCTGCTGCGCGCCGCCGCCCGGCAGTTCGTCGAGGGTGACGTGCAGCATTGGTGGCTACCGCATTCCGGCCAGGGTGTGCGGACCCGCATTTCCGACGACCGGGTCTGGCTGGCCTATGCCGCCGCCACCTATATCGCCGCGGCGGGCGACGCGGCGGTTCTGGACGAGCACGTCGCGTTCCTTGAAGGGCCGTCCTTGCGGGCCGGGGAGCACGACGCGTTCTTCCAGCCGATGCCGTCGCATGAGAGCGCCTCACTGTTCGAGCATTGCGCGCGCGGGCTCGACCAATGCGTGGAACTTACCGGCGCCAACGGCCTGCCGCTGATGGGCACCGGCGACTGGAACGACGGCATGAACCGGGTTGGGGAA
>QFQD01000010.1 GCA_003241485.1 Ancylobacter novellus | reverse complement strand
GCCGGGCGGCTGGAAAACCTGAAGGAACTCGTGCGCTCCATGGAGCCGTTCGAGAACCTCATCGGGTTCCTTGAGCACATCTCGCTGGTGATGGATGCCGAAGGCGCGGCCGGGCAGGATGCCGTCAACATCATGACCCTTCATTCCGCCAAGGGGCTGGAATTCGAGACCGTCTTCCTGCCCGGCTGGGAGGAAGGCGTGTTCCCGAACCAGCGCGCGCTGGACGAGCAGGGCCGCGCGGGGCTGGAGGAGGAACGCCGCCTCGCTTATGTCGGCATCACCCGCGCGCGGCGCCGCGCCAAGGTGTTCTTCGCCTCAAACCGCCGCATACATGGGATGTGGCAGTCGGCGGTGCCGAGCCGCTTCCTC
This sequence comes from Ancylobacter novellus, assembly GCA_003241485.1. Lineage (GTDB taxonomy): Bacteria > Pseudomonadota > Alphaproteobacteria > Rhizobiales > Xanthobacteraceae > Ancylobacter > Ancylobacter novellum_A. Next base: position 55,969 of record QFQD01000010.1, on the reverse strand, counting down.
GATGAACTCTCCGAGAAGGACGTCGAGGTGACTGAATCGCGCGGCGGTTCGGGCTGGGGCGGCGGGCAGGGCGGTGGCTATGCCGGCCGCTACGGCTATGGGCCGAGTCGGTTCGACGAGGCGCAGACCTTCGGCTCCTCCTACTCCACGCCCGGCTGGCAGCGCGCGCAGAACGCCGCGAAGGCGGGCGCGGGGTCATCCGGCGGCAATTTCTCGGGTGGAAACTTCTCCGGCGGGGGAGCCTCGCGCTACGCCGCGAGCGAGAGCGCGCGCGGGCGGGTGATCGAGGGCGAGCTGATCGCCAAGTCGACCGGCCCGGATTCGCGCTACCGGCAGGGCGACCGCGTATTCCACCAGAAGTTCGGCTATGGCGACGTGGTGTCCGTTGAGGGCAATAAGCTCACCGTCCAGTTCGACAAGGCCGGGGAGAAGAAGGTGGTCGACAGCTTCGTGCAGGCGGCGTGATGGATGCGTCTTGCCGGCGGGCAGAGCGATAGGTCGCGCACCCTCTGGCATTCGCCGCCCGCCTCCCTTACACACCCTCGCGTCTCACCCGCGCAGCGAGGAATGCCATGCTCGAAGGATTGCCGCCGAATGGCGCGACGCATGTGATGCGCGTCGACGCGCCCGAGGATGCGGCGCGGGCGATCGCCGAATTTCTCGGCGAGAGTTTCGACCCCGCCGAGGTTGCCACCAGCGCCTTCGAGATCGAGAACCGCGCGGAAGGGTCCGGCTGGGCGGTGGAGGTGTATTTCTCCGAAGCGCCGGACGAAGACGGCGTGCGTGAGCTGATCGCGCTGGTCTCCCCAGAGGCGGCCGAGGCGGCCGTATTCTCGACGCTGGACAAGAAGGACTGGGTCGCCGCTTCCCTCGAAGGGCTGGCGCCGGTCGCCATCGGCACGTTCGTCGTCCATGGCTCGCATGATCGCGGCGTGGTCGCGACCAACCAGATCGGCATCGAGATCGAAGCGGCGCTGGCCTTCGGCACCGGCCATCACGGCACCACGAAGGGTTGCCTTGCTGCCATCGTCGCCTTCGGCAAGCAGCGCCGGCCGGCGCGAACGCTCGACATCGGCACCGGCACCGGCGTACTGGCCATGGCGGCGGCGCGGCTGTTCCACAAGCCTGTGCTGGCGAGCGACATCGACCAGGTGGCGGTGTCCACCGCCCGCGCCAACGCACGGGCAAACCGGGCGGCGGCGGAAATCCATTTCCTGCACGCGCCTGGGCTGGGGTCGGGCGAGTTCCTGCGCCGTGGCCCCTATGACCTCATCCTCGCCAACATATTGCTGGCGCCGCTGAAGGGGATCGCCCGTCCGCTGGCCCGGCTTGTGGCACCGGGCGGCAGGGTGGTGCTGTCGGGGCTGTTGCCCTCTCACGCCAATGCCGCGCTCGCGGCATATCGCGCGCAGGGGCTCCGGCTGGTGCGTCGGCGCACCATGGAAGGCTGGACGACGCTGGAGCTTTCCCGCGACCTCGGTCGCCCGAAGCGCTGAGCCGCCTCAGTCGCGAGCGAACAGTTCCAGCGTCTCGGGCGAATGCTCGAAGCGGCCAATATGGGCGTGGCGGGCAATCTCCTGCCGGGTGGAGGCGGCGCGCGCAGCGATCAGCCGGGCGATAACGCGGCCGAACAGGCTTTTCGCCGGGGCGGCCTGCACGGCAGCCGAGGCGGTGGTCGTCGAGGCAATGGCGAAAGAGGCGGAGGCCATGAGGTGTCTCCTTTTGCGGAGCGAGAGTTTATGCTTCGCAGCATAGTTCTTTCGCAGCGCACAAGAAGACGCGCAAACTCATGGGTGGCCTGCATTTACCGAACGTCAGGCGCGGCCGGGCCGGCAGTGTCGAGGAAAGGGCGAGGCCGCCCTTTCGCTGGGTCAGGAGAGCCGGATCGGCATGTTGACCGGCCGGCCGAGCCCATCGGGCACCGGCAGGGCGCCATGGGCGGCCTTCATCAGCGCGAGGCGTTCGAGCACCTCGTCCGGGAAAGACACGGCGTGGCGGCTGCCGGCTTCCGCGTGCTGGGCGATCTGCTCGCATGTTGCCGCCGTCCAGCCCTCGCGGGCGTGATGCAACTCCTGGAACAGGTGCATGCGCTTGTCATCGTAATTGACGAGGCGCAGCGTGACCCGCACGTCCTGACCGGCTCGTAGTTCACGGTGAAAGCGCTGATGGGCTTCCACCGTGAGGAAGGAGGCGCTGGGGCTCTCAAGCGCGAGCGGTCCCAAGCCTACGAGATAGACCGCCTCGTCGACCGCCCGGTCGAAGAGGAGGCTATAATAGGCGGAAGGCAGTTTCCCGTTGTAATCCACCCAGCTCGGCTCGACCGTCATCACGGACGACACGAAAGGTGCGAAAAACACGGGTTCGAAGTCGATCCCGTCCAGCATGACACCATCCCGATCGTTAGCGCGTAAGCCGCGCTGCCTTATTGACAAGCATTGTGCCGACTTTCCAGGCAGTCGTCACCTGTTTCGATGGCGATTAAATGACTTAAATCTTGCAATCTCGGGGTTTCTCTGAATCAGGGATGTGCGACGGCGCGCCGACGGGCTCGCGAACGGCCGGGATAAGGTATATGCCGACATCCTTTCCCGCGGACGAACGGGAGGGCAGGCAGGAGGACGCGATGGCAGAACTGGTCGAGGAACGCGCACGCGACGCGAGCACGGAAGAGGCGGTACGGCAGGTAATCGCCAGTCTTTCCAACCATTTCGGCGATCGCCTCGCGACGGGTCGGGCAATCCGCGAGCAGCATGCCAACTCGATTACCTGGCTGGAAAACCAGGCGCCGGATGCGGTGGTCTTCGCCGAGAGCACGGAGGATGTTCAATTTGTCGTGCGCGCCTGCGCCACGCATAACGTTCCCGTCATCGCCTTCGGTACCGGCTCGTCGCTGGAGGGCCAGATCAACGCGCCGAAGGGCGGAATCTCGCTCGACTTGTCGCGGATGAACCGCGTGCTCGCCGTGCATACCGAGGATCTCGACTGCGTGGTCGAGCCCGGCGTGACGCGCAAGCAGCTGAACGAGCATCTGCGCGATGTCGGCCTGTTCTTTCCCATCGATCCCGGCGCGGATGCCTCGCTCGGCGGCATGGCCTCCACGCGTGCCTCCGGCACCAATGCAGTGCGCTACGGCACGATGAAGGACAATGTCGTCGCACTCACCGCCGTGCTCGCCAATGGCGAGGTCATCACCACCGCGCGGCGGGCGAAGAAGTCCGCAGCAGGCTACGACCTCACGCGCCTGTTGGTCGGCGCCGAGGGCACGCTCGGCATCATTACCAGCCTGACGCTTAAGCTGTCAGGCCTGCCCGAAGCCATTTCGGCCGGCGTGTGCCCCTTCCCGACCATCCGTGCCGCATGCGACGCGGTGATCCTCACCATCCAGTCCGGCCTGCCGGTGGCGCGCATCGAATTGCTGGATGAGGTTCAGGTGCGGGCGTGCAACGCCTATTCCAAGCTCGACCTCGCCGAGCAGCCGACGCTGTTCGTCGAGTTCCACGGCACCGAGGCGAGCGTACACGAGCAGGCTGAACGCTTCGGCGAGATTGCCACCGAGTTCGGCGGCGGCCCCTTCACCTGGGAGACACGCCCGGAGGACCGCACCCGGCTCTGGCAGGCGAGGCACGATGCCTATTGGGCCTGCCTGCCGATGAAGCCGGGCGCCAAGGCGCTGGCGACCGATGTCTGCGTGCCGCTCTCGCGCCTTGCCGAATGCGTCGACGAGACCAAGCGCGACATTGAGGAGATGGGGATGATCGCGCCTATCGTTGGTCATGTTGGTGACGGCAACTTCCACACCGTCACGCTGGTCGACATGGACGATCCGCACGACGTCGCCAAGGCGAAGGACTTCATCTCCCGCATGGTGCAGCGCTCGCTCGCCATGGGCGGCACCGCTACCGGCGAGCATGGCGTCGGACAGGGCAAGCGCAAATATATGGAAGCCGAGCATGGCGAGGCGACGCTCGACGCCATGCGCGCGATCAAGGCGGCCCTCGACCCGCAGAACATCATGAATCCGGGTAAGATCCTTCCCTGAAGGCGGCAACCGCCCCGGCCGACCCGGAGGAGACGCGTGCAGAACCTGCTGCTCACCATCGCGAGCGCCATCATACTGGCCGTGGCCGCCGCCTTCGCGGCGCCCTTCGTCGTCGATTGGACGCAGTGGCGCACCGGCTTCGAGGTGCAGGCCGCCCGTGCCTTCGGCGCGCCGGTGCTCATTCGCGGTCCGATCGAGGCGCAGATCCTGCCCTCGCCGAAATTCGTGCTGCACGATATCGCCGTGGGCGTCGACGGCGCCGGCACGGGGCTTGTCGCGGACGAGCTGAGCGGGCGCCTGTCGCTGGGCCAGCTGATGCGCGGCCTGTTCGTCGCCGACCACCTCACCCTGACGCGGCCGCGCGGGCGGCTGGTCATCGATTCCTCGGGCAAGGTCGCGCTGCCGACCGGCACCACCCGGCCGGCGGGTTTCTCGGTCGCCGCGCTCAGCATCGTCGACGGTTCGCTCGACGTGATCGACCGGGCCGGCGGGCGCAGCCTGAAGCTGGACGATATCGACCTGTCGGGCGATCTCGGCGGGGTGTTCGGCCCCCTGAAGCTCGACGGCGAAGTCTCGACTGCCGGCGTGCGCCGCAAGCTGCGGCTTTCGCTCGGTGCGGTGGGCGCGGATGGCGGCAACCGCCTGCGGTTCGGCCTGCAGAATGTCGGTTCGCCCTTCGCCATTGATGCGGACGGCACGTTGCAGCTGACCGGCGGCAAGCCGGCCTTTCAGGGGCGCGCTTCGCTCTCCCAGCGCCCGGCGGGCGCCGAGCTGCCGCCGCTGCGCGATGCCGACGGGGTCGCCCCGGTGCGCGACCCGCTCGCCAGCTGGAGCCTTTCCGGCACGGTGAACGCCAGCGCGCAGGCGATCGACGCCGCCAATCTGAGCCTGTCGCTGGGCAGCGGCGACCGGCCGGTGGAACTCTCCGGCCGCGCCCGGCTGGTGGCGGCCGGCACGCCGGATGCGCCGACCTCGCGGCTGGAGCTGTCGCTTGCCGCCCGGCAGATCGACCTCAACGCCGCCATGGGCGATGCCGCCCCGCTGGGCGTGCTGAACCGCTTCGCCCAGACCATCGCCCCGCTCTCGGGCATCGCCACCTCCGGCACGCTCGACCTCTCCAGCGACACCGTGCTGCTGGGTGCGGCGGCGATGCGCGAGGTGCGCGCCGGGCTCGACTGGTCGCCCGCCGGCTGGCGCGCCCGCACCATCGAGGCGCGGCTGCCCGGCCGTGCCAGCGTGAAGCTCGCCGGTCGCCTGCCGCAGGTTTCCGGCACGAAGAAGCCGGCCACTAATGCCGCGCTGTTCACCGGCGATGTCACGCTCGCCGCCGAGGACCTGCCGGCCTTCATCGGCTGGGCGGCGCCGGACGCGACGGCGCTGATCGCCGGCCTTCCCGCCGGTGCGGCCGATCTCAGGGCCGCCGTGGCGCTGGGTGACGACCGGGTGGCGTTCGACCATATGAGCCTGCGCGTCGGCGACACCGGCGTCTCTGGCACCGCGGCCTATGTGTTTCCGCAGGCGGGCGGGCGCGGGCGGGTGGATGCGGTGGTCTCGACCGACAAGGTCGATCTCGACGCGCTGCTGCCGCCGGTGCGCCGGCTGCTGGGCCTCAGCGGCCAGCGGCTCGATGTGGGGCTGAGCTTTTCCGGCACCGATGTGCGGCTCGCTGGCGTCGGCGCCGCCGGGGCGGACATCATCGTGAAGAGCGATGCCGGCGGGCTCTCCGTCGAGCGGCTGGCGATCTCCAATTTCGGCGGGCTCGACCTCACCGGCTCCGGCCGGCTCGCCGCCTCCGGCACCGCACAGGCCGGCACCGAGACCGATGGCCGTTTCGAGGCGCGGCTGGTGGGCGCGAAGGCCGATGGGCTGCCCGCGCTGGCCCGCGCTTTCGGCCTGCCACAGGCCGAGGCGTTTGCAACGACCATGGGCGCACGGCTCGCCCCGCTCGATGTCGGGCTGGTGCTGAACTCGCAAGCCGGCCGCATGGCGCTCGATGCCAAGGGCCGCCTCGGCGTGCTGACCGGCACGGGGCAGGCGAGCTTCGGTGCCGGCAAGCCACTCGACGGCACGCTGGCGCTCGACATGGCCGATGGCAGCGCCGTGCTGACGACGCTGGGCGTGCCGGGGCTGCGGCAGGGCCTCGGCCCGGCGCGCGCCAGCCTCACCCTTGGCACGGGGCTGGAGGGCGAGCTGGCGTTTGCCGGCGCCACGCTCGACGCCAAGGGCAAGATGGAGTGGGACCCGGACGGGCGGGCGCGCCCCGATCTCACGCTGAAGCTGGACGGGGCGGATCTGGCGCGGCTGTTCCCGAACTTTGCAGCCGGCGGGGTTGCCGCCGTGCCGGCCAGCCTTGCGGGCACGCTGACCCGCGAGGGTGATGCGTGGCGCCTTGGCGGGCTCACCGGCGCGGTGGCCGGGCAGAAGATCGAGGGCAGCGCTGCCTATGTCGCGGGCGAGCCACAGCCGCTTCAGGCGGAACTCGCCATGGACAGCTGGAGCCTTCCGGCCGCGCTCGGGCTCGCCGTCGGGCCGGTGCCCGCTGCCGGCCCCGGCTGGCCGGACGGGCGTTTCGGCACGCCGGCTCTCGCCGGCATCGGCGCGCGGGTGAAGCTCACCCTCAAGCGGCTGGACCTGCCGGCGGGGCTGGCGCTGGAAGGGGCAAAGCTGCAGGCGCGCCTCGCCGAGGGCGGCGTGGTGGTCGAGGAGATGAGCGGCGACCTTGCCGGCGGCCGCTTCGGCGGGCGTTTCGACCTGACGCGGCGCGGCGAGGTGGTTCTGCTCAACGGTCATCTGTCGCTCACCGAGGCCGACAGCGCGGTGCTGCTGAAGGCCGCCGATGTCGCCAAGCCCGGAGTGAAGGGCCGGGTGACGCTGGCGCTGGACGTGACCGGGAGCGGGCGCTCGCCGCGCGCCGTTGCCGCCGCGCTGCAGGGACAGGGCAGCCTCGTCGTCGACGGGCTGGAGATCGCCTATACCGACCCGCGCGCGCTGCAATATGTGATGCTGGCGACCGAGCGCGGCCTGCCGCCCGATCAGGCGCGCACGGTGCAATTGCTCAATGAGGGCCTCTCGCGCGGGCCGCTGAAGCTGGCGCGGGTGGAGAGCGCGCTCAGCGTGGTCAACGGCGTCGCCCGCAGCGCGACGGCGCGCGCGGCCATCGGTGACCAGCGTTTCGCCTTCACCGGCTCGCTCGACATTCCCGCGTTGACCTTCGAGGCGACGCTGGAGATCGAGGACGTCTCGGCCACCGGCGCGGGCGGCGCTCCGCCCGGCGCGGGCGTGCAATGGCGCGGGCCGCTCGCCGCGCCGGACCGGCGTTTCGACCTCACGGCGCTGACCGCCGCGATCAACATGCGCGCGCTGGAGCGCGAGACGAAGCGGCTGGAGGCGGAATATGGCCGCACGCCGCTGACCAATGGCGGCCACGCGACCGACGAGATGCCGGCGCCGGCGGTGGCACCGGCGCAGCCCGCACCGGTTCAGCCGGTTCAGCCGTCGCAGATCCAGCCCCCGCCCCCGCAGCGTCTGGCCACGCCGCCGCAGCCCAAGCCGCCGCCGCAGCCTCAGCCGCAGCCGCTGCGGCAGACCGCGCCGCCGGCCATGCCCTATCAGTATCCGCAGCCGGGCAGTGCCGCGCCGCCTCTGGCGCCGCCGGTCGATATTCCCGCCGATCCGCTGCAGAACCCGATCATGGCGCCGCCGCTGGCGCCCTGACCGGTTCAGCCGGCGACGAAATCGCTCGCCGCGTAGCCCTGCAGATAGAGCAAAGCGGTGAGGTCGCCATGGTCGATGCGCACCTGCGCGGCCGCCGCCACCGCGGGCTTGGCGTGGAAGGCGACGCCGAGCCCGGCCTCGCCGATCATGGCGAGATCGTTGGCGCCGTCGCCGACCGCCAGCGTGTCGGCATGCGCCAGCCCGAGCGCGGCGCGCATCTCGATCAGCGCCGCGAGCTTGGCCTCGCGCCCGAGGATCGGTTCTTCCACCAGCCCGGCGAAGCTCTCGCTATCCGCGACGAGGACATTGGCGCGGTGGTCATGGAAGCCGACCATCGCCGCGACCCGCTCGGTGAACAGGGTGAAGCCGCCGGAGACCAGCAGCGTGTGGGCGCCGTTCGCGCGCATGGTGCGCACCAGCGCCGGGCCGCCGGGAGTGAGGGCGATGCGCTCGGCGATCACCGCGTCGACCACGGTGAGCGGCAGGCCCTTGAGCAGCGCGACGCGCTCGCGCAGGGCCGGCTCGAAGGCGATCTCGCCGCGCATGGCGCGTTCGGTGATGGCGGCGACGTGGGCTTTCATGCCGGCATAATCGGCCAGCTCGTCGATGCATTCCTGCCCGATCATGGTGGAGTCCATGTCGGCGAGGAACAGCTTCTTGCGCCGCCCCTGCGCGGGAAGAACCGCGACATCGACCGGCCGCTCGCCGAGCGCTTCGCGCAGGCTTGCGATCTCGACCTCGCCCTCGAAGCCGATCTCGGCGGCGACGCCGTCCTTCAGCCAGCGCGCCGTGCCCGGCTGCGGCAGAACGGCACGCGCCGCTGCGACCAGGTCGGCATCGACAGCGGGGGCGGCCGGATTGGAGATGAGGACGGCGACGCGGGAGCGGGAATCGGACATTGGTGGCGCGGGACCTTGCCGCCGGGAAGCTGGCGGGCAAAAAGAGCTGACAGAGACGTTCAAAGCGGAGACGGGCGTGACGGAAAAGGCTTCACGCCCGCGCGCGGTGCTTATCGCAGGGCCGACCGCGAGCGGCAAGTCGGCGCTGGCGCTGGCGCTGGCCGAGCGCGCCGATGGCGTGGTCATCAATGCCGATTCGATGCAGGTCTATCGCGACCTGCGCGTGCTGACCGCGCGCCCGAGCGTGGAAGAGGAAGCCCGCGCGCCCCATCGCCTCTATGGCCATGTCGACGGCGGCGAGGAGTATTCCGTCGCCCGCTGGCTGGAGGATGCGCGCCGGACGCTCGCTGAGGCCGAGGCTGTGGGCCGGCTGCCGATCTTCATCGGCGGCACTGGCCTCTATTTCCGGGCGCTGACGCTCGGCCTCTCGCCCATGCCGGACATTCCCCCGGAGGTGCGCGCCCGCATCCGCGCCCTCGATGAGGAGGCCGCGGCGCTGCACGCAAGGCTGGCGGCGGTCGACCCGGAGACGGCGGCGAGGCTGCGGCCCTCCGACACGCAGCGGCTGATGCGGGCGCTGGAAGTATTCGAGGCGACGGGCCGCCCGCTGGCGCGCTGGCAGGCGGAGCGCGCCGCCGCGCCCATCCTGCCGGCCGGGGACGCGGTGAAGATCTTCCTCGCCACCGACCGCGCGGCGCTGCGCGCGCGCATTGCCGAGCGCTTTTATGTGATGATGGAGCAGGGCGCGCTGGAAGAGGCGCGGGCGCTGCTCGCGCGCCGCCTGCCGGCCGACCGCACCATTCTCAAGGCGCATGGCATGCCGTGGTTCGCGCGCCATCTCGCAGGCGAGATTTCGCTCGAGGAGGCCATCGAGGGCGGCATCCGCGACACGCGCCATTATGCCAAGCGGCAGGACACCTGGTTCCGCCACCAGCTGGAAGGCTGGAGCGCGCTACCGAGGGACGATGCTCACGCGCTGTTGCGGCGCGAGGTCGGTTAGGCGCGGGCGGTGCGCCGCACGGGCAGCGGGCGAAGGCGCAGGACGATCTCGCTGATGAGCGCCACCGCCACCGCGCTGCCCGCCACCCACCAGGCCGGGCTGATCTTGTAGTCGAAGGCAAGGTTTGCCACGAGCACCCGCGCCGGGTCGACGCCGGTGGCGGCGGCGTACCAGCCCGCCTCGATCAGCGCCGTGCCGAGACCGGCGGCGAGCGCCAGCGCCAGCATGTTGGCGAGCCCGGTGCCCCGTCCATAGCGCTGCATGATCCGCCAGCCCATCAGCCAGACGAACAGCCCGGCCATCAGCGTCGGCTCGGTGACGTCGAGCTTCTGCTGCATGAAGAAATGCAGAATGCCGAGCGCCGTGGCGGGATAGATGAGCGCGTGCAGGTGCTTCCAGCGCTCGCCGCCGAGCCGGCGCACCGCTCCGTCCCACGAGGTCGAGGCCATGGCGGCGAAGGCGAGCAGCGCGACAAAACCGATGGTGAGGTAGATGCGCAGCACGATCTCGCGCGCGGCCATGCCGAGATCGCCGATATCGATGAGATAGAAGGTGAAGTGGATGCCCACCAGCAGCGCCGCGCCGAGGCCGAGCGTGCGCCGGGCCAGAAGCAGCCTGGGCCAGTTGAACAGGCGGCGCGCCGGCGTCACCGCCAGCGTGATGAGCAGCAGCCGGATCGCCCAGTCGCCGATGAAGCGGATCACCTCGACCAGCGGGCGCGCGCCCAGCGCCGGCTCGCCGCCCCCCAGCCCGGGACCTGCGCCCAAACCGGGCCCGGCGCCCAAACCGGGGCCAGCGCCGAGCCCCGGCCCCACGCCGAACGGGGTGGGCGGGGTGAAGCCGCCATTGAGGGCGCGAAACAGCATCAGGCCAAGTGGAAACAGCACGACGAGGAACGCGCCGATCTTCTCGGGACTGAGCTTGCCGGAATTGTCACGCAGGAAGGGCATCGGAGGGACCGTGAAGGACAGGGCTGCCCGTCTATACGGCCGCAGCGGCGGCAATATTTCAACGCGGCCGCGCACGATGGCGTGAAAACACGCGAAGGCGAGAGGATTGTGGGGGAGACGGGCCGCGCGCGGGAAGAGATGCGGCGGGAGGCGGGAAGAGATACGGCGGGAAGAGTTTTGCGCTGGATCCCGGATCGGCGCTCCGGCTTCGCCGTCGCTTGTCCGGGACACGGGGATGTTTCCCGGACGGGGATGCGCGGTGTGGAACGGCGGTCCGGGACCCAGCGCAAAAACCCTTTGGCGATTTTCTTTTGGGTCAGTTGTCGACGCGCGGCCCCGCCTCACTCCTCGAAGATGCGCGTCACATGGCCCATCTTGCGGCCGGGGCGGGCTTCCGCCTTGCCGTAGAGGTGCAGATGCGCGCCGGGCTCGCCGAGCACCTCCAGCCACGTATCGGCCTCGTCGCCGATCAGGTTGGTCATCTCGACCCGGCCATAGCGTTCCACCGCGCCGAGCGGCCAGCCGGCAATGGCGCGCACATGCTGCTCGAACTGGCTGGTGACGGCGCCATCCAGCGTCCAGTGGCCGGAATTGTGCACGCGCGGGGCGATCTCGTTGACGATGACGCCCTGCGCGCCGTCCACGACGACGAGGAACATTTCCACCGCAAACACGCCGACATAGCCGAGCGCCTCGCCGATGCGCCGGGCGATTTCGGCCGATACCGCCTCGACGGCGGGCGTGACGTTCGCCGGCACGGTGGAGCGGTGGAGGATGTGATGGCGGTGCTCGTTCTCCGTCACCTCATAGGCGGCGAAGCGGCCGTCCTCGGTGCGGGCGGCGACGACGGACACCTCGCGCTCGAACGGCACGAAGCCTTCCAGGATCGCCGGATGCCGGCCGATGGCGGTAAAGGCGGCGGCGGGGTCGTCGCCCTCGCGGATGATGACCTGGCCCTTGCCGTCATAGCCGAAGCGGCGCGTCTTCAGCACCGCCGGGCGGCCGATGGTCTCCAGCGCGGCGACAAGGCCGGCCTCGTCGTTCACTTCCGCGAAGGGCGCGGTCTCGATGCCGAGGCGGGAGACGAAGGTCTTCTCGTCCAGCCGGTCCTGCGTGATGCCGAGCGCCCGCGCGCCCGGATGCACCGGCACGATGAGGGCGAGGAAGGCGGCGGTGTCGACCGGGACGTTCTCGAATTCATAGGTGACGACATCGACGGCGCGGGCGAAGGCGCTGAGCGAATCGAGGTCGTCATAGGCGGCAAGCGTATGGGCGCTCGCCACGTCGAAGGCCGGGCTGCCGGCTTCGGGGGCGTAAATATGCGTCTTCAGCCCGAGCGGGGCTGCCGCCAGCGCGATCATCCGCGCCAGCTGGCCGCCGCCGAGAATGCCGATCGTGTCGCCGGGCTTCAGGGTGCGGGGCGTGCTTGTGCTGGGGGTGCTCATGCCGGCCGCTCCGCCACGGCGGCGGTGCGCGCGGCGCGCCAGGCTTCAAGGCGTCCGGCCAGCGCCGTATCGGAGATCGCCAGCACGGCGGCGGCCAGCAGCGCGGCATTGGTCGCGCCCGGCTTGCCGATGGCGAGCGTGCCGACCGGGATGCCGGCCGGCATCTGCACGATGGAATGCAGGCTGTCGACGCCCGACAGCGCCTTCGATTCCACCGGCACGCCGAAGACGGGCAGCGTGGTCAGCGAGGCGACCATGCCCGGCAGATGCGCCGCGCCGCCCGCGCCGGCGATGATGACCTTGTAGCCGGCGGCCTTCGCGCCCTTGGCGAAGTCGAACATGCGCTCGGGCGTGCGGTGCGCCGAGACGATGAGGCAGTCATGGCCGATGCCGAGCGCGTCCAGCATCTCGGCGGCGTTGCGCATGGTGTCCCAGTCCGACTGGCTGCCCATGATGATGGCGATCGGCGTGTCGGTGGCCGCTTCTCTGGCCGTCTGGTCGTTCATGCTCGCCTGCTATACCCCGCGAAAGAAGGCGCGGATTATAGGAATCGCCGCCTCCGCGGCAAGGGTGAAGGCACGCGCGAAGGCGCGGGCGGGTCCAAGAGGCCGGCGGCGGGATGCCGCAGCGGCTCCCGCGTGCTTTTGCGGTGTCGTTCTGGCGCGGGAGCGATCATGCTTAACACGACCTTTACTTCGTTCCGGGCAGAGTTTGCGAAAGGGTCGTCCTCCGTCTCCCGCCGCCTGTGGCGCCGCCGCTACGCTGGCTGGCGGATGCGACCATTATCGTGTTCGTGAGTTGAACCTGTCGCAGCTTGGAGCAGAAAGAGGCGTTCTGCCTCCCGGATGCGCTGGAGCGGCGAGAGCAAGCGGAGAGTTCGATGTCGGGTCGCGTGGGAGAGTTGGTGCGGTGGCGCAGGCAGCGCTATCTGGCGGGCACGGCCTTCGCGCTGCTGGTAGCGGCGACGCTCCTTCCCGCACGCGCCGTCCTGGCGCAGGAATTTTCCGGCGCCCCTATCGCCACCGATCGCGCCGGCATGGGCTCGGGCGACCGCGCGCCGGCGTTTGATCCCGCCCGCGCGGGCATGGGCTCGGCCGGCACCGGCGCCTCGCTGCTGGCCAATCTCGATCACGGCCCGGCTCCCTTCGACATCAACGATGCCCGCAAGCGCCGGCCCAATCCGGCCTCCTCCGCCGCGCTCGCCATGCAGCCACCGCAGCCGGCCATCAGCCCGGCGCCGGCGGTGGCGCCGTTCAACCCGGTGACGCCCGCCATCGGGCAGGGCGCGCCCGAGACCGGCACCGGCACGCCCGGCAGCAGCGTGGAGCATGTGGCGACCCCGCCGGCCACCCCGCCCGCGCCCGCCTCCGGCACGGCAGCCCCGGCGACGGCCGGCGCGCCGGCCGTTCCCCAGCCCGGTTCCGGCGTCGCGGCCATCCTTTCCGAACTCATTGGCAGCCATCTCGCGCGCTTTGCCACCCGCCCGGCCGACCAGCAGGCCATCACCGCCTTTTATGGCGCGCGCGCCTTCCAGCCGGTGTTCACCGGCGGCACCAGTGTGACCCCGCTCGGCATCGCCGCGCTCGGCGCCTTTACCGGCGCCGATGCGGAGGGGCTGAATGCGGCGGACTACACCGTGCCGCCGCTTGCCGCGCACCCTTCCGACGCCGATCTCGCCGATTACGAGCTGCGAATCGCCGCGACCACGCTGCTCTACGCCCGGCATGCCCAGAGCGGGCGCTTCGACCCCGCGCGCATTTCCAAGGATGTCGATCCCTCGCCGACCGTGCCGGACCCGCTGGCGGTGCTGGCGCTGGTGTCCTCGGCGCCGAATGCGCGGGTGGCCTATGCGTCCTTTGCGCCGCAATATGACGAATACCGCCTGCTGAAGATGCAGCTCGCCCGCCTGCTGGCGGAAGGGCAGGCGGTCAGCCACGCGACCGTTCCCGGCGGCCCGACGCTGCGCCCCGGCGACCGCGATCCGCGCGTGCCGCTGCTGCGCCAGCGGCTGGGCATTGGCGGCGCGCCGGAAGATCAGGTCTACGACACGTTCCTCGCCGACGCGGTGCGCGAGTTCCAGCGCGTTTCCGGGCAGAAGCCGGACGGCATCGTCGGGCGCGGCACGCTGGCCGCGCTGAATGACGGGCAGGGCGACAGCGTCTCCGAGATCGTCGCCAATATGGAGCGCTGGCGCTGGCTGCCGCACCAGGTGGCGCCGACCTATGTCATCGTGAACATTCCCGAGTTCATGGTGCGCGTCGTCGTCAACGAACAGACCATCCACGAGACCCGCGTCGTCGTCGGCAAGCCCGAGAACCAGACGCCGCTAATGTCGGAGGAAATGCAGTACGCGGTGTTCAACCCGTCCTGGAACGTGCCGCCGGGCATCATCAAGAACGAGATGCTGCCCAAGCTGCAGGCCGACCCCTACGCGCTGGACCGGCAGGGCATCGACGTGGTGCGCAACGGCCGCATCATCGATCCCGGCACGGTGGACTGGCGGCGCGGCTCGCAGGGCTATTCCTTCCGCCAGGCGCCGGGCGAGCGCAACGCGCTGGGCCGCATGAAGTTCATGTTCCCCAACAAGCACTCGGTCTATCTGCACGACACGCCGAGCCGCTCGCTGTTCGCCCGCGACTTCCGTGCCTTCAGCCATGGCTGCGTGCGCGTGTTCGAGCCGCTGAAATTCGCCGAGGTGCTGTTCAGCCTCGGCCTGCCGGGCGATGGCTGGAACCAGCAGCGCATCAACGGCCTGATCGGCGGCAATGAGAAGTACCTGAACCTGAAGCAGCGCTTCCCGGTCCATATCGTCTACTTCACCACCTATGTCGACGGGCAGGGCAAGCTGGTGACGCGCGAGGATCTTTACGGCATCAACGCCGCGACCAAGGCGATACTCGGCCTCGACGGGCCGCGCCGCTTCGCCGACCGTGGCGGCGTGCCGGCCGCGCGCTGAACGAATCAGCACGCTGCGGCGGTCATTCGTGACCTATTCGCCACGCTGAACTGAAAAGATCAGTCCAGCGTGGTACAACCTTACGAATTTGACAGGTTGGCACTCTTTCGCCACAGTCACCCCCTAGCCACAGGCTCAACAAGCGTGGGGGTTGGGTCGTAACTCGGTCTTAACCAAACCCGACAAGACTATGTTCACCATGTCCGGCCCGGTCGATCCTGCCCGTGTCGTCTCAAGGAAACGTTCCTTTTCGGGTTGAGTTACGTGCGCATCACATCCGCCTTCAGCTCACGCGCCTTCCTCAAGGCCGCCGCCCTCGCCGCGGCGGTCACGCTCGGCAGCGCCGACATGCTGCAGGACGCGGTCGCCAATGGCGACACTCGCACCATCACCCTGCACCATGTGCATTCCGGCGAAAGCGCCACCGTCACCTTCAAGAAGAACGGCCGCTACGACCCGGCCGCGCTGAAGCAGCTCAACGTCCTGTTGCAGGATTGGCGCCGCAAGGAGCCGACCAACATGGACCCGCAGCTCTTCGACATCGTGTGGGAGGTCTATCGCGAGACCGGCGCCACCCAGCCGATCCAGGTGATCGGCGGCTATCGCTCGCCCGAGACCAATTCCATGCTGCGCGCCCGTTCGCGCGGCGTCGCCCAGACCAGCCTGCACATGCAGGGCAAGGCGATGGACTTCTTCATTCCGGGCGTGCCGCTGGCGAAGATTCGCGAGGCGGGCCTGCGTCTCCAGCGCGGCGGCGTCGGCTTCTACCCGACCTCCGGCTCGCCCTTCGTGCATCTCGACACCGGCGGCGTCCGCCACTGGCCGCGCATGACCCGGCCGGAACTCGCCCGCGTCTTCCCCGATGGCAAGACGGTGCACATTCCCGCCGACGGCAAGCCGATGGCGGGCTATGCGCTGGCGCTCAACGAGGTGGAATCGCGCGGCTCCGAGCCGGGCGGCGCTGGCGCGGCCTTCGCCGGCCTCGGCGGCGGCAACAACCCCAAGCGCAGCACCGCCGGCAACAAGAACATCTTCGCCAGCCTGTTCGGCAAGGATGAGGACGACGAGGAGAGCGCGGCGCCGGCAAAGGTGGCGTCGGCCAAGCCGGGTGTCGCGCCCGCGCCGGTCGTGGTCGCCTCCGCCGCCGATCCCGAATCCGAGGCTGCCGTGCCGCTTCCTGCTGCCGCTCCCGCGCCGGTCGCGCTTGCCGCCGCCGCGCCGGTCGCGGTGCCGCTGCCCACCCCCAACCCGATCGGCCGCGTGGCGATGGCGCAGGCCCCCGCCGCGCCGGCACCGGTCGCCCTTCCCGACATCGCCCCGGCGCCCGCCGCCGACCGGCAGGCGCTTGCCGCCCTTGCCGCAGCGGTGCCGCTGCCGAAGTCGCGGCCCTCGCTGGCGCAGACGCCGGTAAGCGGCGCGCCCGCTCTTGCCGATGCCAGCGCGGCCATTGCGGGCCTCACCGCGCCGCGTCCGCCGGTACGCCCGACGGAGGCCGGCGCGCTTCCTGAACTGACGGTTCCCAGCGCCAATAGTGAAGGTGGCGGGCCCGTGCTGGCTTATGCTTCCGCCGCCACCGGCGTGTTCCCGACCGAGCGCCTGCAGCCCGGCCGCGCGCCGAACCCGACAGTCGCGGCCGCCGCGCCGCACGGCACCGCACATGCCAGCGCGCCGCGCGCGCCGGCCTATCCCGCGGAGATGCAGGCGGAGATCCGCCGCCTGTTTAGCGGCCCGACGGTCGCCAAGAATGTCGCGCTGCGCACGCCGGAGCTTCGGCGCTTCGCCGCCTTCGTCGCCCCGCCGCGCACGGTGGTGGCCGGCGGCTTCAGCGCGGATGGCTCGAACGGGCTGTCGACGACGCAGTTCCAGGGTGCCGCCGTGGTCGCGGTGCCGGTCGTCGCCATGATCTCCGGCGCGGCGCCGCTCAAGAACCCGCTCTGACGCCGGCCATTTCCCGGCTCTGAAACGCGAATGGCCGGGACGAGCCCGGCCATGACGCGTGGAACGGTGTCGGCAGCCGCTCAGTTCGAGGGGTACATCCCCAGCGCCTGCAGATAGAGGTCGACAATGGCCTCGTGCTCGGCGCGCTGGTCGGCGTCCTGCTTGCGGATCTTCAGGATCTCGCGCAGCGCCTTCACGTCGAAGCCCGTGCCCTTGGCTTCGGCGAACACGTCCTTGATGTCGTCGGCAATGGTCTTCTTTTCCTCTTCGAGCCGCTCGATGCGCTCGATGAAGGATTTGAGCTGCTCCTTGGCGAAGCCGGCGGCGGCGTCGGAAAGCGGCTGGTCGTTGGGAATATCGGACATGGTGTCTCCCGGAGGGCTCGGGCAGACGAGGCCCGGCGTGGTGTTCAAAAGAGCGGGGGATCAGGAGCGCAAGCGCTGGCACCCGTCAAGGCACCGGGGCGCGGGGCGGGTATTCGCGCACGCGCTACACCCGCTATCCACTGCCCAATCGCGCGGACCTGCCCTCAGTGCGGACCGGGACCGGGGAAGGCGGCCTTCTGCTCCGCGCTCGCCTCGGTCTGGTGGGCGGCCTTCCACTGCTCATAGGGCATGCCGTAGACGACGACGCGGCTCTCGTCCTTGCTGACGGGAAGGCCGCGCTCCTTCGCCGCGTCGAGATACCAGTTGGCGAGGCAGTTGCGGCAGAAGCCGGCGAGATTCATCAGCTCGATGTTCTGCACGTCGGTGCGCGCGCGCAGATGCGCGACGAGGCGGCGGAAGGCGGCGGCTTCCAGCTCGGTGCGGGCCTTGTCGTCGAGTTCGGGGGTCTGGCTGGTCATGGCGGGTCTCCGGGCCGTGGTGCGCCTCAGCGGCGCTTCTCTGGCGGATAGATGGGCGTGACGGGGCCGGTGCGCGAGCCGTGAAACGCGATCTCGTGCAGTTCCGGCCTTTCGAGGATGGGCGGCAGCAGGCCCGCGAGCCGCTCGGCCCACAGCTCCTGCCCTGCGGCGTCGGTGATGAGGTCCTGCCGGATTTCCAGCAATGTGTGGGCGAGGCCGCGCCGGATAGCGTGCCGGTACAGGCAGTCATTGCGCAGCGCGCCGTCATAGGGCTCGTTATCGCCGACAATGAGGTCGCCGGGCGCCTCCAGCGCGTCGATCAGCTCGCGGGTGAGGCGCGGGTCGCTGTCCCACAGCACGGCCGCGTGCCAGGGCCGCGGCACACCGCGCCAGACCGGGGTGAAGCTGTGCAGGGAGAAGATGGCGGGGACCGCGTCGACAGCGAAGGCGGCGCGGATCTCCGCGTCGATCGCGTCGTGATAGGGCCGGTGGAACAAGGCGATCCGGCGGTCCACCTCTGCCGCGTCGACATGCCGGTTGCCCGGCACGATGGCGCCGTCGGACAGGCGCATGACCAGCGTCGGATCGTCCTCGCCGCGATTGGGGTCGATCAGCAGCCGCGAGAAGCGGGACAGCACGGCAGGACAGCCGAGCCGTGCGGCGAGCCGTCGCGTCACCCCGGCGGCGCCGATGTCGTAGCCGATATGGCGCTCCAGCTCGGCGGGCGGCAGGCCGAGCGCGCCATAGGCCGGCGGGATGGCGTTGCAGGCGTGATCGCAAATGAGGATGACGCCGGTGCGGGCGTCGCCGTCGATCCGCTCGAAGGCGGCAAAGCCGTCGGCCGGCGGGCTGAAGAGGTCGTCCGTGCTTCCGGCCACGGCCGGATCCTGCGTCGTAAGGCGGCGCATATTGTCCCGTGTCGTGCGACTAAGTATGCAGAGGATAGTGACGTGGCGTTTCCGGTGCCATAGGAATACGCCCGTTTCGGGTCGCGCGCCCACGGGGATTCGGGGCGCGCGCAATAAACGACGTCTGGCGGGGGGAAACCCGCCGCACAAAGCCCGGTGGGCGGGGTAGGACTGTGATGACCGTTTCTTCGGCGCGTGCCTTTCTCGATCAGCTCTTCGCCGCGGCCGTGGCCGCCGCTCATCCCGACACCTGCCTTCCCCCTGCCTTGCCGCCCCCGCCCGCCCATGGGCGGCTGATCCTGCTCGCCGCCGGCAAGGCTGCCGGCTCCATGCTGGAAGTGGCGGAGCGGCATTACCTCGACACGCTCGGTTTCGATCCGGCCCGCCTCGCGGGCATCGGCGTGGCGCGCCACGGCTATGGCCGACCCACCCGCCAGCTGGAGATGGTCGAGGCCGGCCATCCCGTGCCGGACGCGGCGGGCCTTGCCGGCGCGCAGAAGTCGATCGACCTTGCCGCCTCGGCCACCGCCGACGATCTGGTGCTGGTGCTGCTTTCGGGCGGCGCCTCGGCCAACTGGATCGCCCCGGCCTTCGGTGTCGAGCTGGACGACAAGCGCGCGCTCACCAAGGCGTTGCTGCGCTCGGGCGCCAACATCACCGAGATCAACACCGTGCGTAAGCACCTCTCGCGCATCAAGGGCGGCCGCCTCGCGGCGCTGGCCCAGCCGGCCCGCGTGGTGACGCTCGCCATTTCCGACGTGCCCGGCGACGATCCGGCGGTGATCGGCTCCGGCCCCACCGTGCCCGATCCCTCGACGCTGGCCGAGGCGCGCGACGTGCTGGCGCGCTACCGCATCGACCCGCCGCCTTCCGTCGCGGTGGCGCTGCGCGATCCCGCCAATGAATCGCCCAAGCCCGGCGATGCCGCCTTCGCCAATGCCGAGTATCATTTGATCGCGCGCCCGCTGGAGAGCTTCATCGCCACCGAGAAGATGGTGCGCGAGGCCGGCATCGAGCCGATCCTGCTCGGCGACAATCTGGAAGGCGAGGCGCGCGAGGTGGCTGCCGCGCAGGCTGCCAAGGCGAAGGAGCTGAAGGCGGCCGGCAAGCGGGCCATCCTGCTCTCGGGCGGCGAACTCACCGTGACCATGCGCGGGCAGGGGCGTGGCGGGCCGAACCAGGAATTCGCGCTGGCGCTCGCCGTGGCGCTGGAGGGCGCGGCCGGCATTCACGCCGTGGCCGGCGACACGGACGGCACCGATGGCGGCGGCGGCGATGCCTCCGATCCCGCCGGCGCTTTTGTCGAGCCGGACACGCTGGCCCGCGCCAAGGCGGCCGGTCTCGATCCTGCCGCCTTTCTCGCCAATAACGATTCAACGAGCTTTTTCGAGCGTCTGGGCGACCTGCTGACGCCGGGCCCGACCTGCACCAACGTCAATGATTTCCGCGCCGTATTCATCGACAGCTGAGAACCTGTCCGCCGTCCGGCGCATCTGCGCGGCGGGGTGGCAGCGGCTTGCCCGTGGGGCCGGCCGCGCGCTGCTGGCCGGTGCGGTGCTGGTGCCGGTCGCGGCGGTGATGGCGCCGGCGCCGGCGGCGGCGGATTTCCGCCTGTGCAACCGCTCCACGAGCCGGGTCGGCATCGCGCTCGGCTACAAGGACGGCAACAGCTGGTCGACCGAAGGCTGGTGGAACATCGGCGCCAATAGCTGCGAGACGCTGCTGCGCGGCGATCTGGTGGCGCGCTTCTATTACGTCTACGCGATCGACTACGACCTCGGCGGCGAATGGTCCGGCAAGGCCTATATGTGCACGCGCGAGAAGGAGTTCACCATTCGCGGCATCGAGGACTGCCTGGCGCGCGGCTATGACCGCACGGGCTTCTTCGAGGTGGACACGCAGGAACAGAAGAGCTGGACCGTGCAGCTGACCGAGGCGGCCCAGAAGACCCCGGCCCAGCAGCCCGGCGCTCCCGCGGCTCATCCGGCGCCGCCGAAGAAGCCGTAAGGGCACGGCGCTTCCGAAGACCGAGGCGCGGGCGCCCTTTGCCGGCGCCGCCTCAGTCGATCGGCAGCGCGGTGAAGCGCACCTGTCCCTGCGGGTCGGTGACCATGAGCAGGGCCGAGCGGCGGCCGTCCTTCTTCAGCGCGGCGAGGCGAGCCTCGATATCGGCCGGCGTGCCGGTGGCTTCCTGGTTCACCTCGACGATGAGGTGGCCCGGCGCGATGCCGCGATCCGCCGCCGGCGAGCCCGGCTCGACGCTGACGACGACGACGCCCTTGAGTTCGTCCTTGATCTTGAAGCGGGTGCGCAGCTCGGGGGTCAGCTCGGCGACCTCGAGGCCCATCAGCTTCACGGTGTCGACCTTGGACGGCTCCGGCTTCTTTTCGGGGGTATCGGCGGCGGCTTCGGTCGTCTCGGCCTCGTCGAGGCGGCCGACGGTCATCTTCAGCGTTTCCGGCGTGCCCTTGCGGATGACGACGACGTCCACCTGCTTGTCCACCGGCGTGTCGGCGACGATGATCGGCAGCGAGCGCATGTCCTTCACGTCCTTGCCGTCGAAGGTGACGACCACGTCGCCGGCCTTGAGGCCGCCCTTGGCGGCCGGGCCGTCCTCGGTGACCGAACCGACCAGCGCACCGCGCGGCTTGCCGAGCGAGAGGCTCTCGGCGATCTCCGGCGTGACCTGCTGGATGCGCACGCCGATCCAGCCGCGCCGGGCTTCGCCGAACTCCTTCAGCTGGGCGATGATCGGGGTGGCGGTGTTGGACGGCACGGCGAAGCCGATGCCGATCGAGCCGCCCGAGGGCGAGATGATGGCTGTGTTGATGCCGATGACGTCGCCATCCATGTTGAACAGCGGGCCGCCCGAATTGCCGCGATTGATGGCGGCGTCGGTCTGCAGGAAATTGTCGTAGGGCCCGCTGTTGATGTCGCGGTTGCGCGCCGAGATGACGCCCACGGTCAGCGTGCCGCCGAGGCCGAACGGGTTGCCGATCGCCATCACCCAGTCGCCCACGCGCAGCGCGTCGGAATTGCCGAACTTCACCGCCGTCAGCGGCTTGCCTTCCTCCGGCGTCACCTTGAGCAGGGCAAGGTCGATCTTGGTGTCGCGCCCGACCAGCTCGGCCTTCAGCTTCGAGCCGTCGGTGAAGTTGGCGTAGATCTCGTCGGCGTCGGCGATGACGTGGTTGTTGGTGACGATGAAGCCGGCCTGGTCGATGACGAAGCCGGAGCCCAGCGAGGAGACGCGGCGCGGGCTGTTGTCCTCGCCCTGCTGCTGGCGGCGCTTGAAGAACTCCTCGAAGAACTCCTCGAAGGGGGAGCCCGGCGGCAGGTCCGGGGTCGGCACGCTGCGCGAGGGGGCGACGGTCTGCGAGGTGGAGATGTTGACCACCGCGTCCATCACCCGCTCGGCCGTGTCGGCGACCGTGTCCGGACCCTTGGTGGCGGCGGCGAAGGCGGGCAGGCCGGCGAGGCCGAGCGTGCCGGCGGCAAGCGTGCCGGCCAGCAGCAGGCGGGAGGCGAAGCGCGGGAGGCGGCGAGGGAAGAGGGAGCGCCCGGTGCGGAGCGGGAGCTGCGCGCCTTCGGCGCGGTCCGCCTGCGCGAAAAGCCTACGAATCATGGTGCCTCCTGAAGCCGCCGCACGAACGAGCGGCGGCGCGTCGCGCGATGCCGTCGCGCCCGACGCTACCCGCGTGGAGGGCCGATGCAAGCCAAAAGCGCGCGAGCCGGAGCGGGGCGCACGGCCCCGAAAGGCGCGAGGGTCAGCCGCGGATGACCCAGACGATGATGACGCCGATGACAGCGCCGACAATGCCGGCGATGCGCAAGGGCGGGTCTGGCAGCTGTTGGAGGGTTTCGGCGGCCCGGCGGACGGCGCCAGGCGCCGCCGCCAACATCAGGCCTTCAATCGCCAGAACCAGTCCCAGCGCGACGATGAGATCGGACATCGTCGCGCCGGCTCAGTTTGCCGGCGCCGGCATACCCGCAGTGGGGGCCGGCGCAGGGCTCGCCGGCGCCGCCGGGGTGGGGGTGTTGAAGAAGCGGAAGAAGCTCGAATCGGGGGTGAGCAGCATCCGCGTGTCGCCGGCCTTCAGAGAGGTCTCATAGGCCTGCATGGTCCGGTAGAAGTCGAAGAACGACATGTCCTGCCCATAGGCCTGGGCGAAGATCTCGTTGCTCTGGGCTTCGCCCTCGCCGCGCAGCTGGTCGGCCGCGGCATTGGCTTCGGCGACGATGATCGTCGAATCGCGGTCGGCGCGGGCGCGGATGGTCTGCCCCGCTTCCGCACCCTGGGCGCGGATTTCCGAAGCTTCACGCTGACGTTCGGTCTGCATGCGCTGGAACACCGCCTGGCTGTTGGCTTCCGGCAGGTCGGCGCGGCGAATGCGCACGTCGATCACGCTGATGCCGAAGCCGGCGGCCTCGCGGTTCACCTGATCGCGGATGCGGGCCATCAGGTTCTCGCGCTCGTCGCGCACCACCTGGATGAAGGTGGATTCGCCGAGCACGCGGCGCAGGGCCGAGTTGAGCACGGTGGCGAGGCGCGAATTGGCCGCCTCCACCGTGCCGACCGACTGGTAGAAGCGCAGCGGGTTGATGATGCGGTAGCGCGCGAAGGCGTCGACCACGAGGCGCTTCTGGTCGGCGGCGATCACTTCCTGCGAGGGGTTCTCGAGGTCGAGGATGCGCTTGTCGATCAGGATCACGCTGTCGACCAGCGGGATCTTCACGTTGAGGCCGGGCTGCTCGATGACGCGCACCGGCTCGCCGAAGCGCAGCACGAGCGCCTGCTGCGTCTGGTAGACGCTGAACAGCGCGGAGTAGAGGATGATGGCGGCGACGGCGACGACGACCGCGAGAACGAGACCAAGGCTGCTCTTCATTTTGCGGCTCCCTGGCCAGCGGGAGAGGTGGCGCCGCGCCCGTCGAGCGCGCCGAGCGGCAGATAGGGCACGACGCCCGATCCACCGGCAGCCGATTGATCGATGATGACCTTGTCCATGCCGCCGAAGACACGTTCCATGGTTTCGAGATAGAGCCGCTGGCGGGTGACGTCCGGCGCCTTCTGGTACTGGGTCAGCACGCTGAGGAAGCGCGAGGTCTGGCCGCGGGCCTCGATGATGGCGCGCTCCTTGTAGCCCTGCGCGCCCTGGGTGATGCGTGCCGCCTCGCCGCGCGCTTCCGGCACCACGCGGTTGGCATAGGCCTGCGCCTCGTTCTGCAGGCGCTCGGCGTCGGCGCGGGCGGCCTGCACGTCACGGAAGGCGTCGATGACCTGCGAGGGCGGGTCGACCTTCTGCAACTGCACCTGGGTGATGAGAATGCCCGAGCGGTAGCTGTCGAGCGTGCGCTGCATCAGCTCCTGGACCGAGGTCTCGATGCCCTGACGGGCGCCGGTGAGGATCGGCTGAATGTTGGTGCGCCCGACCACCTCGCGCATGGCGCTTTCGGCCACCGCCTTGATGGTGCCTTCCGGGTTCTGGACGTTGAACAGGAAGTTCGCCGCGCCAATGTCCTCGGACGAGCCCGGAGCGGCGGGCTTCACCATCCAGAACACGGCGAAATCGACGTCGACGATGTTCTCGTCGCCGGTGAGCATCAAGCTCTCTTCCGCGACATCGCGCATGGAGGCGCCGCGACGCGGGTCGTCGCCGGTGCGGATGCCGATGTCGATGCGGTTGACGCGCGTCACCTGCGGGGTGAGCACGGTCTCGATCGGGTAGGGCAAGTGGTAGTTCAGGCCGGGATTGGTGGTGCCGACGAACTTGCCGAAGCGCAGCACCACGCCCTGCTCGTCAGGCTCCACCCGGTAGAAGCCGGAGAGCAGCCAGGCGAGGACCGCAATGGCGATGACGGCGATGATGCCCTTGCCGCTGCCGAAGCCGCCAGGCAGGGCTGTGCGCAGTTTTTCCTGACCGCGGCGGATCAGATCTTCGAGATCGGGAGAGTTCGGCCCCGACGATTGAGGGCCATTACCCCAGGGACCGCGTGGACCACCGCCCCATGGTCCACCGCTCTGGTTCTTCCACGACATACCGCGGCCACTCCGTTTGCGCGCCCGGCGCGTCAGGGCTCGCAATGCGCAGAACCGTCAGACGCCGCCGTGCATAAGAAACCCGTAGTCCCTCGGGCGAGAGACACGTCGAGGCGGTTATAGGTGACGAGGCACCCGGTTACAACGCGCCGTCGAGGTTGTCATATGGCGACGCCCGCTGCGTTACGCAACGGTAGATCGCAGCGCGGCCCCCTGGCTGGCATGGTCGCCATTGTCGCGGCTTGCCTGCGGGTTGCGGAAATGCGCCAGCACGTAAAGCCGGATCGCGGACGAGAGATTGCCCTGGTTTCGTCCGGCGTCGATCGAGGCGACAATGTCGGAGAGCGTCGTCCTGCGGCTGGCGGCGATTTCCTTCAGCGCATCCCAGAATTGATCCTCAAGGCTCACGCTCGTCTTGTGACCCGCAATGACAATCGATCGCTTGACCACGGGACTCTTCATATCTCGTCCTCTCGTACTCGCCTGTGCCCGTCCAGTGACGTCTGCTTCTTCTGCTCGGCGGCCGCATCTGCTTCGCGCTGAGCCTTCGTGCGGCCAAATTGCAAACGTCGCGCACCGGCGGTTTGTTCCGCCGTCTCCCGTTCTCGCTTCTTCCGGTACCGGCGAAGATTGATGATTTCCGACATCAATACCTGTCTGCGCTCACGTGAATCCCGGTCGTTCTGTCACAAACAGCAGCGATTCGCGGTCATCCGAAGTGCTTAGAAGTGCCGTCCGATCTTGGAGGCTTTGTGGTCACGGAAGCGAAAATCGCGACGTATAGGTCACAATAAAGGTAACTGGATACAGTTTTATCGTGAGTATAGATTGCTCAAACGCGACTGAACTCTCGGGCTACTCTAATCCTCGGCGTGTTTCCACGCGGGATTATCATAGGTAACACCATCCGTTGCAATCGGTTCCGCGCCGCGGGAAAGCGATCACAAACGTGTGATCGCGCGGGGCTGCCGGGCGCCGCCGTCGGTGGTGCCACCCTCGTCCGAGGTCTGATTTCCCCACCTTTGTGCCCGTGCTAAATGGACCGCGCGCGGGAGCGCCCACTCTGTCGCGCTCCCTTTTCCGACGCCGTTCCGAGAGGCACTGACCGATGAGCAAGACCCGCATCGAAACCGATACCTTCGGTCCCATCGAGGTGGAGAGCGACAAGTACTGGGGCGCCCAGGCGCAACGCTCGCTCGGCAATTTCAAGATCGGCTGGGAAAAGCAGCCGCTGCCTGTCATCCGCGCGCTCGGCGTCATCAAGCGGGCGGCCGCCGAGACCAATATGGAACTCGGTCATCTCGACCCGACGATCGGCGCGGCGGTCATCGCGGCCGCGCAGGAAGTGATCGACGGCAAGCTCGACGCGCATTTCCCGCTCGCGGTCTGGCAGACGGGGTCCGGTACCCAGTCCAACATGAACGCCAATGAGGTGATCTCGAACCGCGCCATCGAGATGCTCGGCGGCGTGCTCGGCTCGAAGAAGCCGGTGCATCCCAACGACCACGTCAATATGAGCCAGTCGTCGAACGACACCTACCCGACCGCGATGCACATCGCCGCCGCCGAGGAGATCGTCCACCGGCTCATTCCCGCCCTTTCCCGCCTGCGCGACGCGCTGGGCGAGAAGGCGCTGGCGTGGAGCGACATCATCAAGATCGGGCGCACGCACACGCAGGATGCCACGCCCCTCACTCTGGGCCAGGAATTCTCCGGCTATACCCAGCAGGTGACCAACGGCATCACCCGGGTCGAGCAGACCCTGCCGGCGCTGATGGAGCTGGCGCAGGGTGGCACCGCGGTAGGCACCGGCCTCAATGCGCCGGTGGGCTTTGCCGAGCTGGTGGCGTCGAAGATCGCCGCGATCACCGGGCTGCCCTTCACCTCGGCGCCGAACAAGTTCGAGGCGCTCGCCGCGCATGACGCGATGGTGTTCTCGCACGGCGCGATCAACACGGTGGCGGTGTCGCTGTTCAAGATCGCCAACGACATCCGCCTGCTCGGTTCCGGTCCGCGTTCGGGCCTGGGCGAGCTCTCCCTGCCGGAGAACGAGCCGGGCTCCTCGATCATGCCGGGCAAGGTGAACCCGACCCAGTGCGAGGCGCTGACCCAGGTGTGCGTGCAGGTGTTCGGCAACAACGCCGCGCTCAGCTTCGCCGGCAGCCAGGGTCATTTCGAGCTGAACGTCTACAACCCGGTGATGGCCTATAATTTCCTGCAGTCCGTGCGGCTGCTGGCGGATGCGGCCATCAGCTTCACCGAGAATTGCGTCGTCGGCATCGAGCCGCGCACCGACAACATCAAGGCGGCGCTGGAGCGCTCGCTGATGCTGGTCACCGCGCTGGCGCCCAAGATCGGCTATGACAATGCGGCGAAGATCGCCAAGACCGCGCACAAGAACGGCACCACGCTGCGCGAGGAAGCCGTGGGTGGCGGTTATGTCACCAATGAAGAGTTCGATGCGGTGGTGCGGCCGGAGAAGATGATTTCGCCGGGTTAATAGCTATTCACGAACCTGAATGGCTGTTCATCTATGTTTCTGAACGTAACGTAGGATCATTACCGAAGTTTCATTTGAGAATCCTTGGTAATCGCGACAGGATCGGCGTCATCGAACAAGGAGATGACGCCGATGAAACGTACGATCATTGCCGCCACGGCCGCTGCCCTGCTGGCCAGTGCCACGTTCGGCATCGCCGCACCCAACTATCGCAGCGCCGAGCACCCGCGCCCCTCGCCCGAGCAGATGGCGGAGAACGCCTCGGCCATGACCGATGCGCGCATCGCCGCGCTGAAGGCGGGCCTGCGGCTCACCCCCGATCAGGAAAAGCTCTGGCCGGCCCTGGAGACCGCGCTGCGTGCCAGCGCCGACCAGCGCATCGAGGCCCGCAAGCAGTGGCGCGAAGAGCGCGAGGCGCGGCGCGGGCCGGAGCCTCGCGGTCCTGAGGAGGGTGGTCCCGGTGCGCCGGGCGGTCCGCTCGCCGAAGGCCCCGAGGGCGATATCGTCGCCCGGCTGCAGCAGCGGGCCGACCGCATGCTGGAGCGCGGCGCGGCGCTGAAGGGGCTCGCCGATGCGGCCGCCCCGCTCTACGCCATGCTGGACCCGGCCCAGCAGCACCGCTTCAACCGGCTGTTCCGTGAGGCCGAGGGCCCGCACATGGCCCTGCGCGACGGTCCGCGCGAGCGGCGCTGGGAGGGGCATGGCCCGCACCGCTTCGGCCCGCCCGGCCCGGGCATGCATCGCCCGCCGGAGCCGGACGCGCCCGAGCCGCTCTGAGGACAGAGACGTCATCCCGGACGGCCGGCAGGCCGATCCGGGATCGCGGCTTCATGGTGAGCGATCCCGGCTCTACGCTTCGGCCGGGATGACGCCTGGCGGGGCTTGCGGCCTAGTCGCCCGCGAGCTTCGCCAGTGCCTCGCCCGAGACGCGCTGCACCGTCCACTCGTCCATCGGCACCGCGCCGATCGAGCGGTAGAAGCGGATTGCCGGCTCGTTCCAGTTCAGCACCCACCACTCGAAGCGGCCGAGGCCCTCCTCGACGCAGCGCCGCGCGAGGCGGCGCATCAGCGCACGGGCGATGCCCTGACCGCGATAGGCCGGACGCACATACAGGTCTTCGAGATAGATGCCGTGCCGGCCGCGGAAGGTCGAATAATTGTAGAACCACAGCGCGAAGCCGGCGGGGGCGCCGTCCCATTCGGCGATGTCGCAGAACACCCGCGGGTTCGGCCCGAACACATCGCGCTCGATATCCGCGACGGAGGCTTCCACCTCGTGGCGCAGCTTCTCGTAATCGGCGAGTTCACAGACGAAATCGAAGATCAGTTCGGCCTCACTGGGCCGGGCGGGGCGGATGGTGAGGCTCATCAGACCGCCACCGGCGCCTTGATGGCGGGATGGGGCTCATAGCCCTCGATGGCGATGTCCTCGAAGCGGAAGGCGAAGATGTCGTCGACCTCCGGGTTGAGCTTGAGGCGCGGCAGCGGCCGCGGGGCGCGCGAGAGTTGCTCGTTCACCTGTTCGAGGTGGTTGAGATAGATGTGCGCGTCGCCGAAGGTGTGGACGAAGTCGCCGACCTTCAGCCCCGTCACCTGCGCGATCATGTGGGTCAGCAGCGCGTAGGAGGCGATGTTGAACGGCACGCCGAGGAAGATGTCGGCCGAGCGCTGGTAGAGCTGGCAGGAGAGCTTGCCGTCCAGCACGTAGAACTGGAACAGGCAGTGGCAGGGCGGCAGCGCCATCCGCGGCACATCGGCCGGGTTCCACGCCGAGACGATCAGCCGGCGCGAATCCGGGTTGCGGCGAATGTCGGCGATGACGCCGGCGATCTGGTCGATCACCCCGCCATGGCCATCCGGCCAGGAGCGCCACTGGTG
Source organism: Ancylobacter novellus (assembly GCA_003241485.1). Taxonomy (GTDB): domain Bacteria; phylum Pseudomonadota; class Alphaproteobacteria; order Rhizobiales; family Xanthobacteraceae; genus Ancylobacter; species Ancylobacter novellum_A. The sequence goes on along the minus strand of QFQD01000010.1, from coordinate 26,858 downwards.
GCCATAGACCGGGCCGAGATCGCCATTGGCGTCGGCCCACTCGTTCCAGATCGACACGCCGTTCTCGCGGAGATAGGCGATGTTGGTGTCGCCGGCGAGGAACCAGAGCAGCTCGTGGATGATCGATTTGAGGTGCAGACGCTTGGTGGTGACCAGCGGAAAGCCCTCCGAAAGATCGAAGCGCATCTGGTGGCCGAACAGGGAAAGCGTGCCCGTGCCGGTGCGGTCGTCCTTGCGCGTGCCCTCGCGCAGCACCCGTTCGAGAAACTCGTGATATTGCCGCATGGTCCGCCGCCTCGTAGGGATGCGAACGCGTTTCCGCGCTCGACCTACTACATATAGCGCAAGCCTGCCGGACATGCAGCGTCCTGCCGCGACGGTTGCGCCGTTCATCGACAGGTTTCCGCCCCCATGCCTCGCGGCAGTCCGTCGCGGCGGTATCATGGGAACTTAACGCGCGCGGGGCGCTTGTTTCGATGCGGCATTGCACGACACGGGAGGGAGCGCTCATGACCGATCACATCACCGACAGCACCACGGCTCTGCGCATGGAGCGTCATCGCCTCGCCATGCATCTGAACCTGCTGGAGAAGGACGGAACCCACCCGCTCGATTTTCATGTGGACGGTGCGCATGCCACGCCGAACCTGGTGCTGCGCGCCGGGCAGTCGCTGCGCAGCGCGCATTCCGACGTGCGGCTGGACTACGAATTGCTGCGGCAGGTGTTTCTTGAAGCGCTGCGCACCCGTCTGGTCGAACTCGACGAGAAGCTGGCCGGCACCGAAGGCGGCAATCTGCCGATCGAGAAGCTGCAATATGGCGACCAGACCGAGGCCTGAGCACGAGCTTGCGGGGGAGGGCGGTGCGCGCCCTCTTCCAACCGGGGCGGGGACGCCCTATATTGGTTTTGCCGGCGCAAGCCGGCTATGGCGATAAACGGACATCGGAATAAACTCTTCGGACCCGGGGGCAGTACCCGGCGCCTCCACCGGAAACCATCGGCGACGTTGGTTTGCGGCGGGGGCGAAACAGGATCGACGAGAGCGTAAAGGGTCTTCTTTCGCCCGGCATGGTACCGCCGTCATCGGACCGAACATATAGTTGCCAACGACAACTATGCTCCGGTTGCTCAGGCCGCGTGAGCGGTTTGATCTCTGGGAAATAAGTCCAAACGGGTAGCACCGTGAGGCGGGGTTCGCAGGCACCTGGCAACAGAAGCCTGCACTTAATTCTTCGACTGGCTGGCGATTTCCGCTGGAATCGGGTTCAGTGCCGCCATGAGTGTCGATCTTATCCGCTACGATTTGCTTGTTCAGGACGCGCTGCGCGCCGTGGTGCGCCGTGTCCTCACCGATGTCGCGCGCGACGGCTTGCCCGGCGATCATCACCTCTACATCTCCTTCGACACCACCGCGCCGGGGGTTCGCCTCTCGCCGCGGCTGAAGGAGCGTTATCCCGAGGAGATGACCATCGTCCTGCAGCACCAGTTCTGGGACCTCATCGTCACAGAGGTCTCGTTCGAGGTGGGGCTGTCGTTCAATGGCATTCCCGAGCGGCTGTTCGTTCCCTTCGCCAGCCTGAAGGGCTTCTTCGACCCCTCGGTGAAGTTCGGCCTGCAGTTCGAGCCGGCCGGCGTCGAGGAAGAGGACGACGCGCCGGAAGCCGCGCCCGCGCCGGTGGCGCCGATCGCGATGGCCCGGCCGACCTCGGTGCCGACCTCGGTTCCCAACACCTCCGTGCCGGTGACAAAGCCCGCCGCTGCCGGGGCGCCTGCCAAGGCGGATGCCCGGCCCGCGCCCCGCGCGGAAGCCAAGCCGAAGGGCGAGCCCGGCGCCGACGCGAAGCCCGCCGCTTCCCGGCCTGCCGAGGTCAAGCGCCCCGCGCCTGCCGCCGTGCAGGAAGCCAAGGACGGCGCCAGGGAAGGTGTGAGGGAGAGCGGCAAGGGCGAGGCCAGGGACGACGCCAAGAGCGACACCAAGAGCGACACGTCCGGCGATACGTCCGGCGGCGCGCAGGTCGTGCGGCTCGACGCCTTCCGCAAGAAATAGCGGCGAAAGAGTTTTCCGTGAACAGCCATCATGACGTGATCGTCGTCGGGGCCGGCGCAGCTGGCCTCGCCGCCGGCGCGCGGCTGCACAATGCCGGCGTCGACGTGCTGGTGCTGGAAGCGGCCGAGCGCACCGGCGGGCGCGCCCTCACCGACACCGCGACCTTCGGCGTCGCCTGGGACCGGGGCTGCCACTGGCTGCATTCCGCCTCGGTCAATCCGCTGCGCGCGGCGGCGGACGAGCTGGGCCTCGCCTATCTCACGCGCGGCTCGCGGCAGGCGCGCGCGACGCATCTGGGGAACCGCTGGGCGGATGAGGCCGAGCGCGAGGCCGTCTGGCAGGCGATCGATGGCGGGTTTGCCGCGATCCATCAGGCCGGCGACGAGGGCCGCGACATCGCCGCCAGCGAGGTTCTCGACACGTCGAGCCCGTGGTTGCGGCTGATCCGCCATTGGGCGACGCTGATGACGGCGACGGAAGTCGAGCGCGTGTCCACCCTCGACTACGCCGCCTATTCCGACACGGCGGAGAACTACCCGGTCGAGAAGGGCTATGGCGCGCTGGTGCAGGCGGTGGCACGGAAGGCCGCGCCGGACCTGCCCATCCACACCGGCTGCCCGGTGACGCGCATCGACTGGTCGGGCGCGGAGGTCGCGCTGGAGACGCCGCGCGGCCGGCTCGCCGCCCGCGCCGTCATCGTCGCGGTTCCCACCACCGTCATCGCCCGTGGCGCGCTGAGCTTCGCCCCGCTGCTGCCGCCGGAGCTTGCCGAGGCTTTCGAGGCGCTGCCGCTCGGCGCGGCCGAGAAGGTCGCCATCCATTTCGACCGCGACGTGTTCGGCCTGCCCGCCACCACTTATGTCGACACGCTCGACCTGCGCGATCCCGACCGCCGGCCGATCAATTTCACGCTGAACCCGTTCGGCGCGCCCATGGCCATCGGCCAGCTGGCCGGCGACAATGCCGCGCGGCTGGTGAAAGCCGGCCCGAAGGCGATGGAGGCGTTCGCGCTCGACGCGCTGAAGGACGCCTTCGGCGCGGAGATCGCCCGCCACGTCACCGGCATCGCCACCACGGGCTGGGTGGCCGATCCGTTCATCGGCGGCGCCTATAGCTGCGCGCTGCCGGGCCTTGCCCATATGCGGGCACGGCTGTCGCAGTCGCTCGGCGAGCGCGTGTTCTTCGCCGGCGAGGCGGTCTCGGCGCACGCTTACTCGACCGCGCATGGCGCCCATCTCACCGGCCAGGCCGCGGCCGATGCCGTGCAGGCCCGCCTTGCCGGGAGGGCGGCGTGACGGTGCTCACCCTCGTCGCGGCAGTGGCGGAGAACGGCGTGATCGGGCGGGGCGAGGACCTGCCCTGGCACATCTCCGGCGATCTCAAGCGCTTCCGCGCGATCACCTGGGGCAAGCCGATCCTGATGGGGCGGCGCACCTTCCAGTCCATCGGCCGGCCGCTGCCGGGGCGCACCAGCATCGTCATCACCCGCGACGGCGCCTTCGATGCCCCGGAGGGCGTGCTGGTCGTGCCCTCGCTGGAGGCGGCGCTCGACACGGGCGCGCGGGAGGCCGCGACGCTCGGCGTGGACGAGATGGCGGTGATCGGCGGCGCCCAGATCTATGCGCTGGCCTTCCCCCATGCCCGCCGGCTGCGGCTGACGCGGGTGCATGCGGAGCCGGCCGGCGACGTGTTCTTCCCCGCATTCGACAGCGGTGCGTGGCAGGAAGTGAGCCGCGAGGGGCCGCTGCAGGGCGAGAAGGACGAATATCCCTTCAGCCTTGTCGATTACGAGCGGGCGTGACGCTTCCCGCTCTCAGATCGGCCGGCCCTCGACGCTGATGGTGAGCGTCTTTTCCATATCCTCGACCGATTCGAGGTGGGGATAGATCGCCAGCGCCCGCCGCGCGGCTTCCAGCGCGTGCTTCTCGTCGCCGATTTCCTTGCAGATGATGGCGATGCCGGCCCAGGCGCCGTAATGGCGCGGCTCGCGCGCGACGACCTGGCGCAGATCCACCAGCGCGTCAGAGAAGTCCTGCTGCAGATAGAAGACGGTGGCGCGCTTGTTCCAGGCGTCGAGATGGTCGGGGGAGACGCGCAGCACCCCGTCCAGCAGTTCGATGGTGAGAGCGTAGTCCTTCGCCTGCAGCGCCTGTGTGGCGCGGCCCATCAGCACGTCCGCCGTGTCGCTGCCCGAGGGCGTGAGGGCGATGTCGATGCGGTCGGCGATCGCCTTGGCGGCTTCCTTGTTCGGCGCAACCTTGAGCGCGGCGAACAGGGCGTCGAGCCGCTTGGCGCGGTCGGGCTCGGCAGGGGCGTCGGCGAGCGGGCTCTGTTTCGCGCCGCTCTGCTTGCCCTCCGCCGGGGCACCCTTGGGCTGGTCGCCTTTGCTGTCCCTCTCGATGAGGGGCGCGTTGGCGCCCGGCGTGGGGGACTGCGCCTGGGCGGCGAGCGGGCCGGCCGTTGAGGCGGTGGCGATAATCAGGGCAGCAAAAAGGGCGCGCATGGTTCCCAGTTTAGGAACGATGGCGCCCTCGTCAACGTCGTGGGCAGCAGGCCGCGAAAACGTGAACGCGGCCGGCTGCGTCGGGAGCGCCCGGCAAGACCGGGCGATCCGCGCTCAGCCCTGGCGGGCCTTGAAGCGCTTCTGGGTCTTGTTGATGATGTAGACGCGGCCCTTGCGGCGCACCAGACGGTTGTCGCGGTGACGGCCGAGCAGCGACTTGAGCGAATTGCGGATCTTCATGACACGTAACCTTCGGATCGATGACGCCTGCGCATGAGGCGGCGCCGCTATGGCCGTGCCCCGATCCGCGAGCTTTAAATTCGAGGCCGGCTGATAGCGGAGGGGAGGGGGCTTTGTCAATTGCAGCGCGGGTTTTTCCCCGTGCCGCTGGCTTTCGGGCGCCCGGCGATCCGCCCGCCGCCTCGCCCTAGCCGCGCTTATAGGGCGCCATGCCGGCGCGGGCGAGCTCGTCGGCGCGCTCGTTCATCTCGTCGCCGGCGTGGCCCTTCACCCAGTGCCAGCGCAGATCATGGCGCTCGATGGCGGCCTCAAGCCGCTCCCACAGATCGACATTCTTCACCGGCTTCTTGTCGGCGGTGCGCCAGCCATTGCGCTTCCAGCCGGCGATCCATTTGGTGATGCCGTTGCGCATATATTCGCTGTCGGTGTGCAGATCGACCGTGCAGGGGCGCTTCAGCGCTTCCAGCGCCGAGATCGCCGCCATCAGCTCCATGCGGTTGTTGGTGGTCGGCGATTCTCCGCCCGAGAGTTCCTTCTCCGTGCCGGCATAGCGCAGGATCGCGCCCCAGCCGCCGGGGCCGGGATTGCCCGAGCAGGCGCCATCGGTCCAGATCGCGACGATGCCCTTGGGCGCCTCCTTGGGCGCTTCCTTGGCCGTGTCGTCGCCGAAGATGCGGGCGGTGCCGGGGGCGCTCTTCACGGCTTGATCCCGTAGTCGCGCGGGCTCTGCACCGAGCGGTGGAAGCGCAGGCGCTTGAGATAGTCCAGCGGGTCATGCGGGCGCACCAGCGCGCCGGGCGGCACGTTCAGCCAGTCCACCAGCCGGGTCAGCAGGAAGCGCAGCGCCGCCCCGCGCGCCAGCAGCGGCAGGGCCGCGATCTCCTCCGCCCCCAGCGCGCGCTCGGCCTGATAGGCGGCGAGCAGCGCCCGGCCCTTGGTGAGGTTGTAGGAACCGTCCGGCTCGAAGCACCAGGCGTTGAGGCAGATGGCGATGTCGTAGGCGAGCTGGTCGTTGCAGGCGAAATAGAAGTCGATCAGCCCCGACAGCCGGCCATCGGTGAAGAACACATTGTCCGGGAACAGGTCCGCATGGATCACCCCGGCCGGCAGCCCCTTCGGCCAGTTCGGCTCCAGCACGGAAAGCTCGTCGGCGATCAGCGCGTGCAGGCCGGGTGCCACCGTGTCGGCGCGCTCGCCCGCCGTCTCGAACAGCGGACGCCAGCCGGGCACGGAGAGCGCGTTGACGCGGGTGAGGGCGGTGAAGTCGGCGCCGGCCTTGTGCAGGCCCGCGAGCGCGGTGCCGAGCGCAGCGCAGTTCGCCGCCGTCGGGCGCCGCACCGAGGTGCCGACCAGAAAGGTCGCGATCAGCGCCGGGCGGCCTGCCAGCATGCCGAGCGCCACCCCATCGCGATTGCGCACCGGCTGCGGGCAGTCGATGCCGCGCTTGGCCAGATGCTCCATCAGCCCGATGAAGAAGGGCAGGTCGTCCGGGTTCACCCGCTTCTCATAGAGCGTGAGGATGAAGCTGCCGGCCTCGGTCTGCAGCAGGTAATTGGAGTTCTCGACCCCTTCCGCGATGCCCTTGAAGGCGCGCAGGCGGCCGATTTCATAGGTTGAAAGGAAGGCTTCGAGCTCTTCCGGAGACACGTCGGTATAGACAGCCATGGAATTGTATCGAGCCTATTCCGCCGCGTCCGGGCGAAGCTGCCGGGGCAGCGGGAAGAACACGTCCTCGTGCGCGGTGTGCACGGTCTCCACCTTCAGCGTGTAGCGTTCGGCGAAGGCGTCGAGAATCTCCTCGACGAGGACCTCCGGCGCGGAGGCGCCGGCGCTGACGCCGAGCGAGGAGATGGCGCCGAAGGCGTTCCAGTCGATTTCGCTCGCCCGCTGCAGCAGCGCGGCGACGCGGCAGCCTTCACGCTCGGCCGCCTCGCGCAGGCGCTGCGAATTGGACGAGTTCGGCGCGCCGACCACGATCATCGCGTCCACCTGCGGGGCGACGCGCTTGACCGCCTCCTGCCGGTTGGTGGTGGCGTAGCAGATGTCTTCCTTGTGCGGCGCCACCATGGAGGGGAAGCGCTGCTTGAGCACCGCGACGATCTCGGCGGTATCGTCGATCGACAGCGTGGTCTGGGTGGTGAAGGCAAGATTGTTGGGGTCGCGCGGGGTGAAGTGGCGCGCCTGCTCGGCCGTCTCGACGAGCGTCACCGCGCCCTCGGGCAGCTGGCCCATGGTGCCGACGACTTCCGGGTGGCCGGCATGGCCGATGAGCACGACCTCGCGGCCTTTCTTGTGATGAACGGTCGCCTCCCGATGCACCTTGGTCACCAGCGGGCAGGTGGCGTCGATGGCGAAGAAATTGCGCCGGGCCGCGTCCTCGGGCACCGAGCGGGCGACGCCATGGGCGGAGAAGATGACGGGTGCGGACGTGCCCGCGGGCACCTCGTGCAGCTCCTTGACGAAGACCGCGCCCTTGGTCTTCAGCCCTTCCACGACATATTTGTTGTGCACGATTTCGTGGCGCACATAGACCGGCGCGCCGTAGATTTCCAGCGCCCGCTCGACCGCGTCGATGGCGCGCACCACGCCGGCACAGAAGCCGCGCGGGGCGCAGAGCAGGACGCGCAGAACTGGCTTGTCGGCGGCGCTCATCGCTTCATCCATCGGGGCCATTCCCCCGTCATGAGAGGAGCGGCCTGCGCTGTCAAGCATGGGGCCGCGGTCGCCTCAAGCGCCTCGCGGATGCGCGAAGGCGCGCAGCCGTTCTTTGGGTTTGCAGGACGGCGCGCGCGGGCCTATATTCGCCCCATCCCGGTCATCGCGAGACGGTCCGAGGCTCCGCTCCAGAAGGGCGGCGGAGCGCGTGAGAGCGTTTGCGCGGCCGCATACCAATCGAATGGAGACGCGCCCCATGGCCAACGCCCCCCTTATGCCGAAGGCCACCGCGGTGTGGCTGGTGGAGAACACCGCGCTTACCTTCGACCAGATCGCCGATTTCTGTAAGCTGCATGTGCTCGAAGTGAAGGGCATCGCCGATGGTGAAGTCGCCCAGGGCATCAAGGGGCTCGACCCCGTCACCACCGGCCAGCTCTCCCGCGAAGAGGTCGAGCGCGCCGAAAAGAACCCGAACCATCACCTGAAGCTGCTCGAATCAAAGGTGCGCCTGCCCGAGCCCAAGCGCCGCCGCGGCCCGCGCTACACCCCGGTGTCGAAGCGCCAGGATCGGCCGAATGCCATTCTCTGGCTGCTGCGCAACCATCCGGAGCTGAAGGACAGCCAGATCATGCGTCTGGTCGGTACCACCAAGACCACCATCGAGGGCATCAAGGAGCGCACCCACTGGAATGCGCAGAACCTGACGCCGATGGATCCGGTGACGCTCGGCCTGTGCTCGCAGATCGACCTCGATATCGAGGTGCAGCGCTCCTCCAAGGATCGGCCGGCGGCGCTCACCTCCGAGGAGGGCTCGACCCTTCTGCCGGCGGACGTCACCACCGCTCCGGGCGCGCTCGACGAGCCTTTCGCTCCGTCGCGCAAGCCGCGCGAGGAGACGATCGACCTCGAAACCGTGTTCGCCAAGCTCGGCGGCTCGCGCAAGGGTGCGGCCGAAGAGGAGGAGTGATCCTCGCTTCGCCTTGAACGACATCATCCCGGAACGGCTGCCGGCCGTGTCCGGGATGATGTGGCGCTTCTTTTTTGAAAGCGCTCCCCGGCCCTGCGCTTTGCTTACGCCGGGAGGACGGCGGAGAGAGACGCTCTACGCCGCCGAGACCTTGGCGAGGCCGCGCGCATGCAGCGCGGTGGCGATCTCGTCCAGCGAGGTCGGATCGTCGATCGTCGCGGGCATGTTCCAGCTCTCCGCATCGGCGATCTTCTTCATCGTGCCGCGCAGGATCTTGCCGGACCGCGTCTTCGGCAGCCGGTTCACGGTGATGGCGAGGCGGAAGGCGGCGACCGGGCCGATGCGCTCGCGCACCAGCGCCACGATCTCGCCCTCGATCACCGCCGGCGAGCGCTCCACGCCGGCCTTCAGCACCACGAAGCCGCACGGCACCTCGCCCTTGAGGTCGTCATGGATGCCGATCACCGCGCATTCCGCGACATCCTGATGCGCGGCGAGCACTTCCTCCATGCCGCCGGTGGAGAGCCGGTGTCCGGCGACATTGATGATGTCGTCGGTGCGCCCCATGATGAAGAGCTGGCCGTCCTCGTCGCAGAAACCGGCATCGGCCGTCTTGTAGTAGCCGGGATATTCGGCGAGGTAGCTCTCGGTGAAGCGGAAATCCTGCTGCCACAATGTCGGCAGGCAGCCGGGCGGCAGCGGCAGGCGGATGGCGATCGAGCCCATCTTGTTCGCACCGACCGGATGGCCGCCCTCGTCGAGAATGTCCACGCGGTAGCCCGGCATGGGCACGCCGGTGGAGCCGACCTTGACGGGCAGCGCGCCGAGGCCGACGGGATTGCCGGCGATGGCCCAGCCGGTCTCGGTCTGCCACCAGTGGTCGACCACCGGCACGGCCAGCTTGTTCTGTGCCCATTCCACCGTGTCGGGGTCGGCGCGCTCGCCGGCGAGGAACAGCGTGCGCAGGGACGAGCGGTCGTAGCGCTGCATCAGGAGGCCCTCCGGGTCCTCCTTCTTGATGGCGCGCAGCGCGGTGGGCGCGGTGAACAGCGCCGCCACCTTGTATTCCTCGATCACCCGCCAGAACGCGCCGGCATCGGGCGTTCCCACCGGCTTGCCCTCATAGAGCACGGTGGTGCAGCCGGTGAGCAGCGGCGCATAGACGATGTAGGAATGGCCCACCACCCAGCCAATGTCGGAGGCCGACCAGAACACCTCGCCCGGCGCGACGCCGTAAAGGCCCTCCATCGACCAGCGCAGCGCCACCATGTAGCCGCCGGTGTCGCGCACCACGCCCTTCGGCTTGCCGGTGGTGCCGGAGGTATAGAGGATATAGAGCGGATCGGTCGCGGCGACCGGCGCGCAGTCGGCGCCGCGCCCCTGGGCGATCGCCGTGTCGCGCAGGCTGGCCCAGTCATGGTCGCGACCGGGCTGCAGCTGTCCGGGAGCCTGCGGACGCTGGAAGACGAGGCAGGCCTCGGGCTTGTGCGTCGACATGGTGAGCGCGAGATCGAGCAGCGGCTTGTAGGCGACGATGCGGCTCGGCTCGATGCCGCAGGAGGCGGAGAGCACGAGTTTGGGCCGGGCATCGTCGATGCGGCTGGCCAGCTCCGCCGCCGCGAAGCCGCCGAACACCACGGAATGCACCGCCCCGATGCGGGCGCAGGCCAGCATGGCGAACACCGCCTCGGGGATCATCGGCATGTAGATGACGACGCGGTCGCCCTTCTCCACGCCGAAATCGCGCAGCACGCCGGCGAGGGTGCGCACCTCGGCGAGCAGTTCATCATAGGTCACGGTGCGCTTCGCGCCCGCGACCGGGCTGTCATAATAGATCGCCGGCTGCGCGCCGCGCCCGGCCGCGACATGCCGGTCGACCGCATTGTGCGCGACATTGGTTTCGCCGCCGGCGAACCAGCGCCCATACACGCCCTGTGCGGGATCGAAGATGGTCTGCGGCTCGACGCTCCAGTCGATGGCGCGCGCGGCATCCCGCCAGAACCCTTCGGGATCCTCGATCGAGCGGGCATAGACAGACGGGTAGCGGCTGGCGGTCATATGAGCGTCTCCCAGGAGAAGGATATTGTTGTTGTTTTGAAAGACATTCCCGGCTCTGCGCCGATCTTTCAAGAACGCTCAAATGCTTACGACCTTGGTCGAGCCTTGCCGCCGGCGCCCGGACGCGCGCCGACGCAAACGCGAACCGCCGGCCCTGACGAGCCGGCGGGGTAAATCGCTCTTATGTCACGTCTGATACCGGCGCCTGCCGACCGGACCTGAGAAGCGAAAGCGAACCTGCTCCCGCGCCACGGTCAGTGACCCACCGGCAAGCGCCTGCGTCAGATCGCGCGGCGAAACTGGCCTAGTGGACAGTCGCGCTCATCAGGCGGGTGATTTCATCCTTGAGAAGCAGCTTGCGCCGTTTGAGATCGGCGACCCGCACGTCGTTCGAGGACGGGCGGTTTATTTCCTCTCGCAGTTCTTTTTCGAGAGCCTGGTGGCGACGTTCCAGTTCCGCAACATGCGCCTGCATCGACATGGACAATCTCTCCTTGTCTTCGGAAGCGAACGTCATGAGTGTGTCACGAAGCCCGGGGGCTGTCGACGAAACGATGTGCTGCAGCGCAGCATGAGGCTGCGGTTGTGCGGCATGTTGCAGGGCGGGCCCGGCCCGGCGATACTTCGCGACAAGCCCTGACGAGGGGGCGAGTCGAGCTACGGGTCAGGCGTTTGACACAGACAGTGGCGGATGAGGAACAGGAGCTGAGGGCTCTCCTCGAGCGCCTGCGGCAGGAGCATCGGGACCTCGACGTGGCCATCGCCGCGTTGCAGGCCATGCCGGCCAGCGACCAGCTTCAGCTAGCCCGCTTCAAGAAGCGCAAGCTGCTGCTGAAGGATCGTATCGGCTATGTCGAGGATCAGATCTGCCCGGATATCATCGCGTGAATGGCACGCGGGGAGCGGGGCGCTTTTGGCTGCCCCGTTCGATCCCGGATCGGCCTGAGGCCGTCCGGGATGACGCGGTAAGGGTCGCGATCAGAACTGCGTGAGCAGCACGTCGGCGTTGGTCTTGTCGGCCTTGCCGGGCGAATCCTCGATGTTGAGGATGAGCACTTCGCCGTCGTCGACCAGCGAGGAATAGCGCTTGGAGCGCAGGCCGAGGCCGGCGGCGGAGCCATCGAAATCGAGGCCGAGGGCCTTGGCGAATTCGCCGTTGCCGTCCGACAGGAAAACGATCTTGCCGCCGGCGTTCGAGGCCTTTTCCCAGGCCGCGAGCACGAAGGGATCGTTCACCGCGGTGACGGCGATGGTGTCGACGCCCTTGGCGAAGAACTCATCGGCGCGGGCGATGAAGCTCGGCAGGTGATTCTTGTGGCAGGTGGGCGTGAAGGCGCCCGGCACGGCGAACAGCACGACCTTCTTGTTCTTGAAGATCTCGTCGGTGGACTTCGGAACCGGGCCGTCCTCGGTGGCGACGCGGAAGGTGACGCTCGGCAGCTGGTCGCCGACCTTGATCGTCATGATGTGTCCTTTCATGCGCTGGAAAAGCGTGCGGGAAACGAACCTGGACGCACGAGCCATAGTCGCGCGCGACCGGACGGTCCGCTCGAGCGGTAGAATAGTCATTTCCCGTTGATCGGAAAGCGATTTCAGTGCGCAGAAAGCGGCGCGTCGACCTCGACGGCGTGGCTGCCGTCAATCAGCGTGAAACGCAGCCTGGTCGCGCTGACATCGGCGCCCTTGGGGACGCCGTCGATCGGCACGAGGAAGACGGTTCGCCCGTCCGGCCCGCTCTCGCGCTCGGGCAAGGGCAGCGCCCAGTCCTCCGTCGGTCCCTCGACGAAGAGATCCGCCTTGGCCGGGTCCGCGACGCGGGCGACAATGCGGATGGTCTGCGGCTTGCCGCTGCCGGGCGTGCCTTCCAGCACGGCGGTTTCCACCGCCGTCGTGCCGCCCGCGCCGAGCGCGGCCAGCGTCGGAACCGTGGCGAACGCGTTGGCCAGAGCGGGCGAGGGGGCGCCGGCGCCTTCGGCCGGCACGGTGAGGTTCAGCGCCGCGCTGGCGGGCTGGCAGATCTTCTCGCAGACCGCGAAATCGAGGCTCAGCGCCAGTTCCACCGGCTTGCCGGCATCGCGCGGGGTGACGCGGAACGGCAGCGTCACGTCCTTCTTGTAGCCGATGGAGAAGCTGCCGCCGTCGTCGAAGCGCACCGGCGCGGGCCACAGCACCTCGACCGCTTTGACGTTCTGCGAGCCCGACCAGTCGAAGCGCGGCGGAACGCCGCTGTCGCCGGGGTAGCGCCAATAGGTCTTCCAGCCGGGCGAGAGGCGGATCTGCACGCCGCCAGTCAGTGCGCCATCCGTCTTCTCCCCGGCCACCAGCCGCACGGCCGTCCCGCTCGGTGCGGTCCAGTCGGAGCCGATTTCGGCATGAACCGGCAGGGCCGCGGCGAAGGTGGCGGCGGACAGTGCGGTGAGGGCGAGGATGCGAGGAAGGCGATGAACCATATTGAGCCCGATAGCCTCTTGCGGGTCCGGCGAGAAGCGTCGCCGTTCGCACTTTCGTGTGAGTTTGCCGGACGGGCCGGCTTCGCGCCGCGCCTCGGGGGGTTGAAAATGAACCTGCGAGGATTACGCTTTCCCTTATGTGGATCGGTCGAGAAGGCAGCGGCAAGTCAGGCGGCGGCTCCGGGGGCGGCTCAGGCGGGACGTTTCTCGAAGGGCAGATGCTGGTGGCCATGCCCGGCATGCGCGACGAGCGCTTTGCCCGCGCGGTGATCTATCTGTGCGCCCATTCGCCGGAGGGGGCGATGGGCATCATCGTCAACCAGCCGGCCAGCAACATCAAATTCACCGATCTCCTCGTGCAGCTCGACGTGATCCCGCAGGAAGAGCGCATCCACCTGCCGCGCAGCGCCGGCGGGGTGAAGGTGCTGAAGGGCGGGCCGGTGGAGACCGGGCGCGGCTTCGTGCTGCACTCCTCCGATTTCTTCATCCAGGATTCGACGCTGCCGATCGACGACGGCATCTGCCTGACCGCGACGCTCGACATCTTGAAGGCGATCGCGGCCGGCGGCGGCCCGGCCAATGCCCTGCTGGCGCTGGGCTATGCCGGCTGGGCGCCGGGGCAGCTGGAGAACGAGATCCAGCAGAATGGCTGGCTGCACTGCCCGGCGGACAGCGCGCTGGTGTTCGATGCCGATGCCGGCGCGAAATACGACCTCGCCTTGCGCAAGATCGGCATCGATCCGGGCATGCTCTCCTCCGACGCCGGCCACGCCTGAGGCTTTTCGGACGGCGTGAGCGCGTTGGGGCCGTGCCCGCTCAGCTCTGCGGCGCGGGCTTCGGGGCAGGCTTCGGCGCGGATTTACCGGGCGCTGCGGCCGGGCGCGCGGCTTCACTCGCGGGCGTTTCGGCGGCGGCTGGCGCCGGGCGGGCGGCAACCTTCTCCATGACAGCGACCTTGCCCGCCGCGCCATTGCCGTTCGCAGGCGCCGCGGGGGCGTCCTTGGGCGCCGGGCGGGCGCCGCGCGCGAGCACGCGGCCGCGCTCCAGCAGCGAGGCGGCGGCCGCGTCGGGCTGCAGCAGCTTGCGCGCCTCTTCCGCCGATACCGGCTCACCGAACAGCTTGCCCTGCCCATAGCGGCAGCCGAGCTTGGCCAGCGCTGCCGCGGCCTGCTCGCTCTCGATGCCCTCGGCCACGATGTCCATGCCGAGATCATGCGCCATGTTGATGATGGTGCGCAGGATGATCGGCCGCTGCGCCTTGTTGCCGCTGCGCCCCAGCGCCTTCATGAAGGTACGGTCGACCTTGATGGTGTCGAAGGGGAAGCGCTGGAGATAGGCCAGCGAGGAATAGCCCGTGCCGAAATCGTCCAGCGACAGGCCCGCGCCCAATTCGCGCATGCGCAGGAGAATCTGCGCGGCATATTCCGGGTTCTCCATCGCCAGCGATTCGGCCAGCTCCAGCTTCAGCGTGCCGGGCGCCACCACATTGCGGGCGAGGATAGCCTTGATTTCCTGCAGCAGGTCGTGCCGCAGCATCTGGCGCGAGGAGATGTTGACCGAGACGAAGATCGGCTCGCCGCGCAGGCTGCGCTGCCAGCCGCCGAGCTGGCGGGCGGCGGTGTCGAGCGAGAACAGGCCGATATCGAGGATGAGGCCGGTATCCTCGGCGATGCCGAAGAAATCGTCCGGCGCCAGCGTGCCGAGCGTGGGGTGCTGCCAGCGCGCCATCGCCTCGAAGCCCGCGACCGCGCGCGTGGCGAGGTCGACCACCGGCTGGTAGACGATGCTGATCTCGCCGCGCTCCAGCGCCTGGCGCAGGTCGTTCTCCATGGTCAGGCGGTCGAGCTTGTGGGTGCGCATGGAGGGCCGGAACACCTCGATGCGGTCGCCGCCGACGCGCTTGGCGAAATACATCGCCAGCTCGGCGTCGCGCAGCATCTCGTTCGGCGCGCGCTTCTGCCCGTCCGCCAGCAGGAGGCCGATGGAGGCGGTGATGAAGATCTCGCGGTCGCCGAAGGTGATGGGCGCGCGCAGCGTGCGGCGCAGCGTATCGGCGAAGGCGGTGATGCGCTCGGGATCGCGCTCAGACATGAGGATGAGCGCAAAATGGTCGCTGCCGAGGCGCGCCAGCGTGTCCTGCTGCTTGGTCAGCCGCATCAGCCGTCGCGCCACGGTGAGCAGGATGGAATCGCCCGCCGGCATGCCAAGGCTCGCATTGACCTGCTGGAAGCGGTCGATGTCGATCAGCATGATCGTGGGTTTGAGCGTGTCGTCGGCGCGGGCGAAGCCGTTGGCGGAGGACAGCCGGTCGAGGAACAGCTCGCGGTTGGGCAGGCCTGTGAGGTTGTCATGCACCGCATCGTGCAGCATGCGCTCCTCGGCGGTGCGCACGTCGGTCACGTCCGACAGCGTGCCGATGCAGCGCACCACCTCGCCATCGGTGCCGACCACCGGCCGGGCGCGCAGGTTGAACCACAGATAGTGCCCGTCATGCGCGCGCAGGCGGAAATCCTGGTCGATGCGCCCGCGCCGCTGGTCGAGCAGCCCGTCCAGCGTGGCGCGGAAGCGGTCGCGGTCGGCGGGGTGGATGATGTCGAGCCAGCCGGCGGCTTCGGTTTCCAGCGTGCCGTGCTTGAGGCCGAGCAGATGCTCGGCTTCCGGGCTCACATGGATGCGGTCAGTGTCGACGTCCCAGTCCCACACGATGTCGCCCGAGCCGGCCACTGCCAGCGCCCGGCGCTCCAGCTCCTGCGCGCTGCCCGCCACCGAGCCGATGCCGGCGAAGGCGTGCTGCATGACGGTGAAGCCGATCAGCATGACGATGAGCACCAGCCCGCCCAGCAGGGCCGGCGCCACGAGATCGTTGCCGATGCGGCCCGACACCGCCATGCCGGCCGTAATCACCCACACCACCAGCAGCAGCAGGGTGGGAATGATGAGGACGGCGCGGTCGTAGCGGTGGAACGACAGCCACAGCACCACCGCGAAGCCCATGATCGAGACGACCAGCAGCGAGGGGCGGGCGATGCCGGCGGCGGCGGAGGGGTCGAGCAGCGCCAGCCCGACAATGGCGGCGAGGAACACCAGCCAGCCGGCGGTGATGTGGGCGTAGCGCACATGCCAGCGGTTGAGGTTGAGATAGGCGAACAGGAACACCACCAGCGTCGCGGCGAGGATCGCCTCGCCCGCGGCGCGCCAGAATTGCTGCGCCAGCGGCGAGATGCCGAACACCTTGGTCCAGAAGCCGAAATCGAGGCCGATATAGCCCAGCACCGCCCAGGCCAGCAGCGCGGCGGCCGGGAACATGGCGCTGCCCTTCACCACGAAAAGGATGGTGAGGAAGAGCGCCAGAAGGCCGGCAATGCCGATGACGATGCCGTTATACAGCGTGAAGCTGTTGACCTTGTCCTTGTAGGCTTCCGGCTCCCACAGATAGAGCTGCGGCAGGCCGGAATCGGCAAGCTCGGCCACCAGCGTGACCGTGGTGCCGGGATCGAGCGTGATGAGGTAGACGTCCGCGTCCGGATCGTTCTGCCGCTCGGGGCGGAAGCCCTGGCTCGCGGTAATGTTGAGGATGCGCCGGTTGCCGAGGTCCGGCCAGAACACGCCGGAGCCGACCATGCGGTAATGCGGGGCGACGATCAGCCGGTCGACCTGTTCGTCCGTGTTGTTGGCCAGCGCGAACACCGCCCATTTGCTGCCATTCGGACCCGGCGCCACCGAGCGCACCTCGATGCGCCGCACGATGCCGTCGGCACCGGGAACGGTGGAGACCTGGATGCGGTCGGTGTCGCTGCTGTGCTTTTCGATCGCCGGGGCAAGGTCGACCACCAGCGCGTCGAGACGGATCGCCACCGCCTCCAGCGCATTGGCGCCGGATACCGGGAACGCGCTCGCCAGGACAAGCGCGAGGAAGGCGAATACCAGCCGCCCGATCGCCGGCCAGCAGGCCAGCGTGAGCCGTGGGAATCGACGGTTGAAGGCCAAACGGCTACCCCTGGTTCTGACGCTGAGGCCGGGTCGATATCCGCAGTCTAGAGCGGCGAATCCGTCTCTCTTCACACAATTCAATGGCGACGTGCCGAGGGGACGAAACATGGGCTGTTTCATCCGATCGGGCCGCACTCAGGCCGCGCGCTGCCCGCTCCCCAGGACCGCGCGCCCAGATGAGTAGCGGCGCGGCGCGGCGCGGGCAAGGCTTCGACCGAAGGGCAGCGCGGACAATCCGCCGTGAGGATGCCCGCCAGGCTCGTTTCCGACATGGCAACGAACCTATTGCAGGGCCGCGAGGCGCCACGACTTGACCCGCGCATCGACCTCGGCGCGTTGCTCGGGCGTCAGCTCGGCCACCATCTTGTCCAGCATCGGGTCGTCGAGCTTCTGCGCCTTGGCGGCCGCGTGCCAGGCGGCGGCGGCGACCTTGTCCTGCGGCACGCCGCGCCCGGCGGAGAGGATGCGGGCATAGCGGTTCTGCGCGATGGCGTTGCCGGCCAGCGCCGCCTTGTGGAACAGCGCGGCGGCGCGCGCCTCGTCCCGCGGCACGCCGGAGCCGTTGAACACCATGATGGCGAGCTCGGTGGTGGCGACCGGGCTGCCGATCTCGTCGGCGCGTTGCAGCAGCCGCGCGGTCTCGCCGAGGTCCTTGGGCACGCCATTGCCGTCGCGATAGAGCGTGGCCAGGGCGTAGAGCGCGTCGGGCTGGTCCTTGTCTGCGGCCTTGGCGAACCATTCGGCGGCGATGGCGGGCTCCTTGGGCGCCGCCGTGCCCTGCAGGTAGACGAGGCCGAGATTATAGGCGGCGGCGGTGTTGCCCTTTTCCGCCGACCGCTTGAGCAGGTCTATCGACTGGTTCTTGGCTTCGCCCGATCCCGACATCAGCGCCATGGAGCCGAGGGTGAACAGCGCGTCGGCATTGCCCTTGGCGGCCGCGGCTTCGAGCCATTTGCGGGCGGCGTCGGAATCCTGCCGCACGCCATAGCCCTGCGACAGCAGCTCGGCGGCCAGCACCATGGCGATGGGGTCGCCCTGCACCTTGGCGCGCGTCACGGCGAGGTCGAAGGCGGTCTTGAACCTGCCGCGCTGGAACGCGGCGAAGGCAGGGTCGGGCTTCGGCTTGGCCGCCGCTTTCTTGCTGTCCAGCGCGATGGAGGCGGGGGCCTTGCTCGGGGTGGCGCGGGTCGCCGGCGGCGGAGCGGTGACGCCGGGAGGCGGGCCGCCTTCCTGTTGCTGCGCATGCGCCGAGCTTCCCAGCGCAAGCAGAAACGTGGCGAGCACGAGCGCGCGCATCAGGCGGGTCCGATCGCCAGAGCGGCGCCGAGCGCGGGCGCGCCGGCCTCGTCGAGCAGGGCCTCGTCGACGGCAATGAAGTCCGCGCCGACCGAGGCCAGCGCGCCGACTTCCTCCAAGGTGCGCGCATAAGCGACGCAGGGCGGCTCGAACAGCTGCACCCACCATTCGGTGCGCTCCAGCGTGGCGTCGAAGGGCGGGCGCCGCTCCTGCGCATCCGGCTCGCCGAACATCAGATAGTCCGCGCCAGCCTCCGCCGCCGTCATCGCGTCGTGTTTGGTGCGCAGACCGCCGACCCCGGCAATGCCGTGGGGACGCAGCGCGGGCAGCGCGCCGGCCAGCGCGGTGGTGCCGTCGAGATGGGCGCCGTCGGCCTCGATGGCGGCGGCCAGCGCCGCATTGCCCTCGACCAGACAGGCGGCGCCGATGGCATGGCTCGCCGCCACCAGGGGGCGCAGGCGCCCGGACAGCGTCTCGCCCGTCTCGCCCACCGGCCGCAGCAGCACGGCGGCGATGTCGACCACGGTGCCGGCGCGGCCGAGCGCATCGGCGGCATGGGTCGCCTGCGCGTCGTCGGTCACCTTGACGCGGACATAGAGACGGGGGGCGATGGGGGCGGGTTGGGGAGCGGAGCGGGCCATGAGCAAGCCATGTCGGAGGATGGCGGCGAAAGCGCGGCGCTTGCGTGCTTCCAGTGTGGTGCCATCTCTAGCGGGCCGTCCCGCCGCGGTCCAGCACTGGCGGTAACGGGCGGGATGACGCGGCCCCGCGTGCCGGCAACACATCCTTTGCCTTGTGATGAGGTGAAGCCGGTCTTCGTAGAGCACCCGACTTCACCGTCATCCCCTCAAAATGCTAGAACTCCGCTCGCGCCGACCGCGCCGGGCCTGTCGTTCCGGCGGTTGCCGCCTTTGGGGGAACCATGGCCCTTCGTTCCGTTTCTATTGCCGCCCTGCTGGCCGTCGCGACGCTTGCGGCCTCGCCCGTGCTTGCCCAGCAGCCCGCGCCGGCCCCGGCACAGGCGGCGCCCGCTCCCGGCTCGGCCATTCCGCCGGCGCTGGCCTGGCCGCGCAGCTTCGATGTCGGCGACAAGCTGCTGCAGATCTACCAGCCGCTGGTGGAGACCTGGGACGGCGACCAGCTCACCGGCCGCGCCGCCATCGCCATCGGCCCCAAGCCGGCGGGCGCGAACGCACCGGCCGGCGCGCCGACCTATGGCATCGCCCGCTTCACCGCGCGCGTGGCGGTGGACAAGCCGGCCAAGCTCGCCCAGCTGAGCAACATCGTCATCACCAAGGTCGACGTGCCGACCGATCCCACGCAGGACACCGCGCTGCTGAGCGCGCTGCAGGGGCACATCCCGCCGGAGGGCATCACCTTCGCGCTCGATCATCTCCTCACCAGCTACGCGGCATCGAAGGAGCTGACCAAGGAAATGACGCAGCCGGTGGACAACACCCCGCCGCGCATCATCTTCGCCGACAAGCCGACCCTCCTGGTGCTCATCGCCGGCACGCCCGTGGCCAAGCCGATCGACGGCGTCGCCGGCTTCCAGCGCGTGATCAACACCCGCCCGCTCATCCTCGTCGACACGGCGGGCGGCTATCACCTGCAGGCGGCCGGCACCTGGTACGAGGCCAAGGCGATCGAGGGACCGTGGACGGTGACCGCCACGCCGAACCCCTCGCTTGAGGCCGCCGGCAGCACAGCGAACTATGAGGAGCAGGCGGCCTCGCTGCTGCCCGCCAGCGGCCAGAAGCCGAAGGTGCCGCCGGCGATCGTCGTCTCCACCAGCCCGGCCGAACTGGTCATCACCGACGGCGCGGCGCAGATGGTGCCGGTCAACGGCACCGCGCTGCTGCGCGTCGGCAATTCCGACCACGCCATCATCCTCGATCCGACCAGCAACCAGTATTACGTGCTGATCTCCGGTCGCTGGTTCCGTGGGCCCGGCTTTGCCGGTCCGTGGGCCTTCGTGCCCGGCACCAGCCTGCCGGCCGACTTCAAGAAGATCGCGCCGACCGATCCGGTCGCCAATGCGCTGGTGGCGGTGCCCGGCACGCCGCAGGCGAAGGAAGCGGCGATCGCCGCCACCATCCCGCAGACCGCGACCATCTCGCGCAACACCCAGCTGACCATCCAGTATGATGGCGGCGAGCCGAAATGGGAGCCGATCAAGGGCACCATCCTGTCCTATGCGATCAACACCCGCACGCCGGTGATCCAGCTCGACGCGACGCGCTTCTATGCGCTGGTGCAGGGCGCGTGGTTCGTCTCCTCGACGCCGAAGGGGCCGTGGTACGTCACCGCGACCGTGCCGGCGGCGATCTACACCATCCCCACCTCCTCGCCGCTGCACTACGTGACCTATGTGCGGGTCTATGCCTCCACGGCGGATGCGGTGACGGTGGGCTATACGCCCGGCTACCTCGGCGTGGTGGTCGCGCCCGGCGGCACGGTGGTCTACGGCACCGGCTATGACTGCACCGGCTATATCGGCACCTACTGGTATGGCTGCCCCGCCTCCTATGGCTACAACGCCGCCTTCGGCTGGACCGACGGCTTCGCCTTCGGCTTCGCGGCCGGCTATCCCTGGGGCGCCTGGGGTCCGGCCTGGGGTCCCTACTGGGGTCCCGGTCCGTGGGGCGGCCCCTGGGCGGGCGTGAACGTCAACCAGACCAACATCTATGGCCAGTGGGGCAACTACGCCACGTTCAACCATGCCTATGGCTATAACCCGGTGACCGGCAATGAATGGGCCGGCCGCGGGTTCGACGGCATGACAGCCAATGGCACGGCTTTCCAGGGCCGTTCGGGCGCGGCGTTCAACCCGTGGACCGGCAATTATGCCGGCGGGCGCGAGGGCTCCTTCTTCAACCCGGCGACGGGGGCGGAAGGCGCGGCGCGCGCGGGGGCCGTGGGCAATGCCTATACCGGCAATTTCGCCGCCGGCCGGCAGTCGGAAGCCTATAATCCCACCACCGGCATCGGCCACGCCTCGGAAACCGGCGTCACCGACACCAACGGCCATATGAGCGTCGACAGCCGCGGCGTCGCGGGCAATGCCAAGACGGGCAATGCGGTCGCGTGGAACAATGGCAACGTCTACACCGACCACGACGGCAGCATTCACCAGTACGACGCCAATAATGGCTGGCAGCGCCAGACCATCGACGGCTGGCAGCGTGACACGGATGCGGCGCAGACCGAGCGGCTGGACCAGCAGCGCACGTTCCAGAGCTATGGCGACCAGCGCGTGGACAGCTTCGCCCGCGAGGGCGGCTATAGCGGCTTCGACCGCGCCTATTCCGACAATTTCGGCGGCGCCCGCGACTTCGGCGGTGGCATGGGCGGTGGTTTCGGCGGCGGCCATTTCGGTGGCGGCTTCGGCGGCGGTTTCCGCCGCTGATTTCGGCTTCGGCCTCGGCTTGCAAACAAAAACGCCGCCCTTCGGGGCGGCGTTTTCTTTTGCGCTTTGGACGATGTCATCCCGGCCGGAGGCGAAGCCGAAGATCCGGGATGACGTGTATCCGAACCGAGGCGGCTCACGCCGCTTTCTCCAAGAGGCGGCTCAGGCCGCCTTCTTGCGCTCGATTTCCGGGGTCCACTGACCCAGCGCGGCGAGATAGTTCATCCTGGCGCGGTGGGTGAAGGCGGCCTGGCCGGCTGCCACGTTCTCCGGCTTGCCCGACCATGCCTTCTGCGGCGCGGCCTGCAGGGCGCGGCCATAGGAGAAGGTGAGGTTCCACGGCAGCCCGCCGGCGCGGATCATCGCGTCGAGATGGGCGGTGGCCTCCTCGTCCGACTGGCCGCCCGACAGGAAGGCGATGCTCGGAATGGCCGTCGGCACGCAGTTCTTGAGGCAGCGGACGGTCTTCTCCGCCACTTCCTCAACCGAGGCCTGCTTGGGCGACTTCTTGCCGGAGATGACCATGTTCGGCTTCAGCACGGTGCCTTCGAGCTTCACGCGGCCATAGAACAGCTGCTGGAAGACTTCCTTCAGCACCCATTCGGTCACTTCGTAGCAGCGGTCGATGTCGTGATCGCCATCCATCAGCACTTCCGGCTCGACGATCGGCACGATGCCCGCCGCCTGCGCGAGCGCCGCGTAGCGCGCCAGCGCCTGCGCATTGGCGAGGATCGAGGTGTAGCTCGGAATGTGCGCGCCGATGTCGATCACCGCGCGCCACTTCGCGAAGCGTGCGCCGAGGTCGTAATATTCCTTGAAGCGCGCGCCGAGGCCGTCGAGTCCCTCGGTGATGGTCTCGCCGGGGCAACCCGGCTGCGCCTTGGCGCCGGCGTCGACCTTGATACCGGGGATGGAGCCGGCCCGGGTAATCAGCTCGACCAGCGGCGTGCCGTCAACGGCCTTCTGGCGGATGGTCTCGTCGAACAGGATGACGCCGGAGATGTACTGCGACATCGCCTCCGACCGGAACAGCATCTCGCGATAATCGCGCCGGTTCTCGAAGGTGGATTCGACGCCGATCGCGTCGAAGCGCTTCTTGATGGTGCTGGTGCTCTCGTCGGCGGCCAGAATGCCCTTGCCGCCTGCCGCCAGTTTGTGTGCAACCTCTTCGAGGCTCGCCGTCATCTCTCTCTCCCGCGCGAAACAGATGGAACGGCCCCGCTTGTGGTTCGTCCGCGGGGCCGAGCCGGTTTTAGTTATAGCATCCGCTCCGGCGCTGTCTCGATGATCGAGCTTCTCTGCCGGAGCGGAAGTAGTTCAGCGCCGCAGCGCCTCGACGCCCGGCAGGGCCTTGCCTTCCAGCCATTCGAGGAAGGCACCCCCCGCCGTCGATACATAGGTGAAGCGGTCCGCCACACCTGCGTGATTGAGCGCCGCCACCGTGTCGCCGCCGCCGGCGACCGAGAGCAGCTTGCCCGCATCGGTCAGTTCGGCTGCCGCCTTCGCCACCGCGACCGTCGCCGTGTCGAAGGGAGGAAGCTCGAAGGCGCCGAACGGGCCGTTCCAGACCACGGTCTTGGTCGTCTTAAGCCTGGCGATGACGTTCTCGACCGACACCGGGCCGGCATCGAGCATCATCTCGTCGGGCTTGATGTCGTCGACCGAGGCGACGCGATGCGGCGCCTGGGCCTTGAACTCGGTCGCGGCCAGCGCGTCGACCGGCAGCACGATCTCGCAGCCGGCCGCCTTGGCCTTGTCGAGGATCTCCAGCGCGGTGCCGGCGAGGTCGTGCTCGCACAGCGACTTGCCGACGGCCTTGCCCTGCGCGGCGAGGAAGGTGTTCGCCATGCCGCCGCCAATGACCAGGATATCGACCTTGGCGACGAGATTGCCGAGCAGTTCCAGCTTGGACGAGACCTTGGCGCCGCCGACGACGGCGAGCACCGGCCGCTCCGGCTTCTCCAGCGCCTTGGCCAGCGCTTCGATTTCTTCCTGCATGCAGCGGCCGGCATAGGCCGGCAGCTTGTGCGCGAGGCCCTCGGTCGAGGCATGGGCGCGATGGGCGGTGGCGAAGGCGTCGTTGACATAGAGGTCGCCGAGCTTGGCCAGCGCCGCGACGAAGTCGGGATCGTTCTTCTCTTCGCGCTTGTCGAAGCGGGTGTTCTCCAGCAGCAGCACGTCGCCCGGCTGGAGCTTCGCCACGGCCGCCTCGGCGACGGCGCCGATGGTGGCGGGGGCGAAGGCGACCGGCTTGCCGAGCCGGGAGGCGACCTCACCGGCGATGGGCGCCAGCGAGAGCGCCGGATCCTCGCCCTTGGGGCGACCGAAATGGGCCAGCAGAATGACCTTGCCACCCTTCTCGGAGATTTCGCGGATGGTGGGCAGCACCGCACGGATGCGGGTGTCGTCAGTGACCTTGCCGCCGTCGACCGGAACATTCAGGTCGACGCGGACGAGCACGCGCTTGGCCGAGACATCGGCATCGTCGAGCGTGCGAAAGGCGGATTCCTCGCTCATGGGTTTCTCTCCCTCGAATTGTTGATCTTGATACGAAACGGCCGGACCTCCTGTGGGAGAGCCCGGCCGGAACTCATTCAGATCAGCTTGCCGAGGGCGACCGCCGTGTCGGACATGCGGTTCGAGAAGCCCCATTCATTGTCGTACCAGGACAGCACCCGCACGAAGTTGCCTTCGAGCACCTTGGTCTGGTCGAGGTGGAAGATGGAGGAATGCGGGTCGTGGTTGAAGTCGCTGGAGACGTTGGGCTGGTCGGTGAAGCCGAGAATGCCCTTGAGCGGGCCGTTCGCCGCCGCCTTGATCGCCTCGTTGATCTCTTCCTTCGTCACCTTCTTCTTGGCGACGAACTTGAAGTCGACGACCGACACATTCGGGGTCGGCACGCGGATCGAGGTGCCGTCGAGCTTGCCGGCGAGATCGGGCAGCACGAGGCCGACCGCCTTGGCCGCACCCGTGGTGGTCGGGATCATCGACAGCGCCGCGGCGCGGGCGCGGTAGAGATCCTTGTGCATGGTGTCGAGCGTGGGCTGGTCGCCCGTATAGGAATGGATCGTCGTCATGAAGCCGTGGTCGATGCCGACGGCGTCGTTCAGCACCTTGGCCACCGGCGCGAGGCAGTTGGTGGTGCAGGACGCGTTGGAGACGACGAGGTGGTCCTTCGTCAGCTTGTCATGATTGACGCCGAAAACCACCGTCAGGTCGGCGCCCTCGGCCGGCGCGGAGACCAGCACGCGCTTGGCGCCGGCGGTCAGATGCGCGGCGGCCTTGTCGCGGGCGGTGAAGATGCCGGTGCATTCCAGCGCGACATCCACGCCCAGCGCCGCGTGCGGCAGCTCGGCGGGATTGCGCACGGCCGTCACCTTGATGGGGCCGCGGCCGACATCAATGGTGTCGCCGGCGACGGTGACGGTGCCGGGAAACTTCCCGTGCACGCTGTCGAAGCGGAAGAGGTGGGCATTGGTCTCGACCGGGCCGAGATCGTTGATCGCCACGACCTCGATGTCGGTGCGCCCCGATTCGATGATGGCGCGAAGCACGTTCCGGCCGATGCGTCCGAAACCGTTGATGGCAACCTTGAGCGTCATGCGTCTATCCCCAGATGAGCTTTCTTCATGTCGAACCAAACCGCGCCATGGGCCTCATAGCGCGGTCGACGTTACGACACCAGTCGCTCATAGGGCTGATGCCTGTCCTGTGCGCAGCTGACGCAGTCTTCATGCGTCAGCTGCATGGCTGAAGCGGTTTCGCTTGGTATATCAGCGCTTCAGCCGGGAGAGCGCCGTTGCGACCACGCCTTCGACGGTGATGCCGAAATGCGCGAACACTTCCGGCGCCGGGCCCGAGGCACCGAAGCCGTGCATGCCGACAAAGGCCGCGTCGGAGCCGACAATGGCGTCCCAGCCCTGACGGATGGCGGCTTCAATCGCGATCTTCACCGGCGCCTTGCCCACGACCTGCCGGCGGCTTTCCTCCGGCTGGTTGAGGAAGAGTTCAAAGCTCGGCACCGAGACGACGCGGGTGGGCACGCCCTGGGCTTCGAGCTTCTCGCGCGCCTCGGCGGCGAGCGAGACCTCGGAGCCGGACGCGAAGAGCGAGACCTGCGCCTCGTCCGAGGCGGCGATCAGCTCATAGGCGCCGCGCGCGGTCAGGCAGCGCTCGGTGCTGGCGTCGGTGCGCAGCAGCGGCAGGTTCTGGCGGGTGAGCGCGAGCACGCTCGGGCCGGTCTTGTGTTCCAGCGCCAGCTTCCACGCTTCCGCCGTCTCCACCGTATCGCAGGGGCGGAACACCAGCAGGTTCGGGATGGCGCGCAGCGCGGCGATCTGCTCGACCGGCTGATGGGTCGGGCCGTCCTCGCCCACGCCGATCGAATCATGCGTGAACACATAGACAACCCGCACCCCCATCAGCGCCGCGAGGCGGATGGACGGGCGGCAATAGTCGGAGAACACCAGGAAGGTGCCGCCATAGGGGATGAAGCCGCCATGCAGGGCGATGCCGTTCATCGCCGCCGCCATGCCGTGCTCGCGGATACCCCAGTTCACATAGCGACCGTCATATTTCGGCGGCTCGACATAGACCGAGGTGGCCTTGGTCTTGGTGTTGTTGGAGTGGGTGAGGTCGGCCGAGCCGCCCAGCATTTCCGGCAGCGCGGCGGTCAGCGCCTCCAGCACGATCTCCGACGACTTGCGGGTGGCGACGGCGCCGCCATCGGCGCGGGCCTTGGCGATGACGCCGGAAACCACGTCGCCGGTCTTGGACGGCAGCTCGCCACGGATGCGGCGCTCGAATTCGGCGCGCTTTTCCATATCGGTCGCCTTCAGGCGCTCCGACCAGCTCTTGTGCGCCTGGCGCGAACGCAGGCCGGCGAGGCGCCACGCGTCCAGCACGTCGCTGGGAATGACGAAGGGGTCGTATTCCCAGTTCAGGAAGGCGCGGGTGGCGGCGATCTCGGCGGCGCCGAGCGGGGCGCCGTGCACGCCATTGGTGCCGCCCTTGTTCGGGGCGCCATAACCGATGGTGGTGCGGCAGGCGATCAGCGAGGGCTTGTCGGAGGTCTTGGCGCGCTCGATGGCGGCAAGGATCGCGTCCGGGTCATGGCCGTCGACGCGGGTCGCGGCCCAGCCGGAGGCCTCGAAGCGGGCCAGCTGGTCGGTGGCGACCGAGAGCGAGGTCGGGCCGTCGATGGTGATGTGGTTGTCGTCCCACAGCACGATCAGCTTGTTCA
>QFQD01000089.1 GCA_003241485.1 Ancylobacter novellus | reverse complement strand
ACCTCCGATCCGGCGACCGAAAAGGTCAATGCCTGGTTCCGTTCCTCCTCGCCCTTCGACAAGGCGAGGAACGCGACGGTCGCCATCGAGGTGAACAACATCGTTGCGCTGTCTAACCAGAGCTACCAGATCGACTGGACCGAGTTCGAGCGTGACCGCAAGGGCAAGGAGACCGCGACACGCCGGTTCCGTGGCATCGCCACCGTCACGCTGACGCCGCCTCAGGACGAGGCGAGCATCCGCCTCAACCCGATCGGCCTCTATCTGCGTGATTTCGATTGGACGGCCCAGCTTTGAAAGGCTCGCACGCGCGCATGCACGAACAATACGCAGCAATCCGGCCTTTTCTGCCGACCACCATCGCTATCGCCCTCCTGGCCTCCCTTCTGAACTCCCCCACCTGCGTGAAAGCGCAGGGCCTCAGCGCCAACGAGGCCAAGGGCACCGGCATTTCGGGGCGGTGGCGGGGCAGCCCCGGCGTGGTCACGCGAGGACCTGATGGGAAGGTCGTCTTTCTCTATGGCGAGATCCAGCCCTCCGTCGTCTGCTCCCCGCTACAGGTCTG
Organism: Ancylobacter novellus; assembly: GCA_003241485.1. GTDB lineage: Bacteria > Pseudomonadota > Alphaproteobacteria > Rhizobiales > Xanthobacteraceae > Ancylobacter > Ancylobacter novellum_A. Next base: position 14,184 of record QFQD01000089.1, on the reverse strand, counting down.
CGACATCGAACTCCAGCCGGGCGAAGTGGTCCGCGACGTGCTCGTCGGCGACACCGTCCGCTGGAAGGTCGAGCCGGCAACGTCGGGAGCGGCCGATGGCCAGGCGATCCACCTGATCGTCAAGCCGTCGGAGCCGGGGCTCGTCACCTCGATGGTGGTGACGACCTCACGCCGCACCTACCACATCCAGCTGAAATCGCATCAGAGCGAATACATGGCCCGCATCGGCTTCGCCTATCCCGAGGATGTCTCCACCAGAATGGCGGACATCAATGCCCGGATCGAGGCCAGCACCATCCCCGGCGCCGGCGTGCCGGCCGAGCAGCTCCAGTTCGAATACTCGGTCTCCGGGCGGGCCGGCTGGCGGCCGAGCCGGGTCTATAGCGACGGACAGAAGACCTACATCCAGTTTCCCCGCTCGATCACCGGCCAGGATGCGCCGGTCCTCTTCGTGACCTCGGGCGGACAGAGCCGCATCGTCAATTACCGCATGAAGGGCGACATGATGATCGTCGACTATCATGTCGACAGGGCCGTGCTCGTGTCAGGCGTCGGCTGGAACCAGGAGAAGGTGACGATCCGGAGGGGTGGCTGATGCTCCTTTCTCCCAGATTGCGTTCCCTGGCCGGCGCGGCAGTGCTCGCGCTTGTCCTTGCCGGATGTCAGACCGCCGGACAGGGCACCCTCATTGCCAGCGACGCACCCGCCGACGTGTCCGGTCCTGCCGCAAGCGCGATCGCCGGTGAAATGGTGAGCCGGCTGGCCGAACAGGTCGGGCCGGGAACCGCCACGATCGCGCTCAAGCAGGACGGTTCGCCTTTCGGAGAAGCTCTCGAAACCGCCCTGAAGGGCTGGGGCTATGCCGTCGTCACGGACCAGAAGACCGAGGGCGGCACGAGCATTGTCCCGCTTGCCTACATGATCGTTCCCTTTGAGGGCCAGGTTCTTGCCCGGCTTTCCACAGCCAATGTGGAACTGGGTCGCGCCTATAGCGTGACGGCAGCTGGCGCGACGCCGGCGAGCCCGGTCTCTGTCATGCGGCGCGGATAGGAATAGTGCCATGACGCAATCCCTCAAGCTCGGCGGTGCTGCGAATAACGGGACCGACGCCGGCATGCGCCGGATCAACCGGCTGCCCGTCATCATCGTCATCGTGCTGGTCGTCGCCTTCCTGGGTGTGATCGTCTACGGCTTGGCCTCGCGCGGCCTACGCATGGGAGACGCGACCGGACCTGGGGAGAGCGCCGGCAATCCGGCTTCCACCTTCGCCGACCAGCTCAAACGCGGCGTCGGCGACGCGATTATTGGCGAGCCCTCGCCGGCGACGTCGCTCCCGCCCGTGCCGGCCGCGACCAAAGAGGAGCCGGCGGCCAACCCGTTCAAGACCCCGCCCGCCCAGCAAGCCGGCATACGACCGGAACCGGCGCTAGAGTCGGAAACGGTCTGGCGGGCGCGTTTGCAGCGCGAGAGGGAAGAGCAATATCTGCGTGAGCGTCATCGTCAGGACATGGCGCGATTGCAGGCGAACGACGCGGCCTATGATGCCCCCCTCGCGATCGATCGCAGCAAGCTCGACGGGCGAGACCTCGGCTCAGCGTCCCGTCCCGCCGAACCGGTTCCGGCGTCGGGCACGAGCGGGGCCTCGGACCTTCTCGCCGCCGCCTTGCGCGCGGGAGCCGGCGGCATAAATCCGGATCCCAACGGTCAGCGCGCCAAGGAAGACTTCTTCAACGCCGATCTCAAAAACCTCGGATATCTGCCGAACCGGGTGGTGCCGCAGCTCTCGCCCTTTGAGCTGAAGCGCGGCTCGGGGCATCAACTCCGACCTGCCGGGGCGCATCACCGCGCAGGTGAGCCAGAATGTCTATGACAGCGCGACCGGCCATCGCCTGCTCATTCCGCAGGGCACGAAGCTCCTCGGTCGCTACGACAGCAAGGTGTCGTTCGGGCAGAGCCGTGTCCTCGTCGTCTGGACCGATATCATCTACCCGAACGGCTCGACATTGCAGATCGGCGGCATGGCGGGAACGGACGCTGAGGGCTATGGCGGCTTCCGCGACAAGGTCGATCGCAAATGGCTGGACACCTTCGGCTCCGCCATACTGATCGCCCTGATCGGCACCGGGATCGACATGGCGATTCCCCAGAACAATGACCCGTTCAATTCCAACAGCCCCGAGGATGCCGCGCGGATCAATTTTGCCGAGACCTTCGGTCGGACGGCGGAACAGACCATCCAGCGCAACATGGACGTCCAGCCGACGCTCGAGATCCGTCCAGGCTACCAGTTCAACGTGCTGGTCGACCAGGACATCGTGTTCCCCGGCGCCTATCGGGGATAGGGGATCGCCACCCAAGGCACTGTTCCCCTGACAGATTCTTTAGGATGCCGACCGTCGTGATGCGGCTCGGCACTGGCGTGGCAGCGTCATGCTGCGTAGAAGGTGATTGGGGCAGTACGCACTGTCCTGGGTTTAGAATCGGTTGGTGCCGACCGGAAGGGCACCAGAAACCTCTGACCTTACGGCCAAGTGTCTGTGACGTATGTCCAAGCGCTTCAGTGCTAAGGTCGCAGGGCCGATGATCTCGGCTTCTAACCCCCCGCTAGGGTTCATGGGATTAACGTCGGCGGGGGAGCACCGCGGACAACTTCAGGCGAGCAGGAGATGGAAACCAGCGAGTCCGCATCGGAGACCAAAATCGAACTTCGTCCCCTCATCGGACTGACGCGAGGGCTGCCGCAGTCGGATCTCGAGGCCATCACGGTCAATGCGATCCGCATCCACAGGCAGTTGGTCAATCGCGCCGATGAGCTGTTCCACGAACTTCCTGACACCTGCAAGGCCGGAAAGACGCAAGGGGGCGAACAGCATATCCGATATATTGAGGCAGCCATCGAGATGCACACTCAAATGGCTGCCGTCGCAACCCTTATCGCACTTCTCGGCTATACGCCGAGTGTTTCGGTGAATTAATCATCAGATTAGTTTCCGGCGGATCGCCACGGCAACAAGCTGCGTAATCGTATACACGTCGAACCGCTTTTTTGTTTCAGCGAGTTTAACTCGCACGCTATTGTACTTGACATTGTGAAGCTCAGCCACTTCCTCCACCGTCTTGCCTAGGGCAATCCAGCGCAGATAGGCGGCCTCCTTCGCATCGAGCCATGTATGCTCCTCGATCGTCGGGGTCGCCTGCAGATGCGCAATGCGCGCGTGGAGCTGGCCCACGGCGGCAGCGGCCGCGATGGCGTCAATATCCCTTTCAGGGTCGATCCTGGGCTTGTCGGATGCCAGCGTGAACATCGACATGAAGCCGTTGGCGGTGGTGACCGGAATGGTAAATCCAGAGCGGATCGCGAAGTCGGCGGCGTGCGAGAAGAAGGAGCGCTGTTCCCTCGACAGGCGCGAGCGATCCGCCTCGCCGTCCCAGGAGAACGCCCGCTTCAGCCGCCGTGCCCGCTCCACGACGGGATCAACGCCGGCGTACCTTTCGCTGAAGTATACGCGCTGCCATTCATTAGAATAATTTGAAATGGCGAATGTATTGTTCATCTGCATGTGCAAATAGGCATATCCGCCAAAGCCAAATGATTCTGCGAGATCCGTTAGCGCCGATTTGAGATCAATTTCGTCCAATCCTAACGCCGTCAGATCGGTAAGCCTCTCAATCCAATGCTTCACTACGATCCTCCGAGTGGCACCTCGTTTCCGTGCAGATGAGTTTTAACCATCAGAGCGGCGAATTCAAAAGCCAGTTTTTTCCAATCTTCCTCGACAAATGGTAGTGAGCCGCGGACAACAGCGCACCTGGAACACCTCCAGGCGTCGCGGCATCTCCACGCCAACCGACAGGGGTCGACATCACCAGCACGAGCCGCGGCTACGTGCGGCGATGATAGCGTTGGGATCGGCGCGCCAGATGAAGGACTTCGGGTGTTTGTCAGCGGCGCCTTCAGGCAATCGAGCGGCAGGCGCCCCACCGGCGGCTCATCCGCGCCCATGCATCGACGATGCCGGGCACGGTGACGCTGCCGCCGCCGTCATTGGCCGCCCGGCCTATGGCGCGCGGGGTGGGCCCCGTGCCATTGACGACGGCCACCTCGCCAGTCGCCGTCCGCACCAAGCAGAATTGGCCGCCGCCGAGCCCGCAATTGTCCGGCGTCGATTCCCGCCCCGCCGGCGGTCAGCACGACGCCATTGGCGGACCCGTGCCTTCGCGAGAAGTTTGGCGGCAGTAGGCCGCTTCGGTTGGGATTGCCGCAGACCCGATGTCGCTTCCCCCTCACAACTGCGTCCTTGTCTCACAAAGCGAAATGGGTAGAATGGTAGAATGAATTCCGTTTGTCTAGAAATGGAGGCAACATGAGCCTCAACGTCAAGGACCCGGAGGCGCATCGGCTGGCGCAGGCAATCGCCCGCGTCACCGGTGAAAGCATGACGCGCATCGTCACGGAAGCCCTGCGCGAGCGGTATGAACGGATCGAGCGCAGCAAGGGCAAGGCCAGCGTGCTGGAGCTTCTGGCGATCGCCGACCGCGCAGCCGCGCATGTGAAGCGGCCGTATGCCGATCATGCGGACCTTCTCTATGACGAGCACGGTCTCCCGAAATGATCATCGACACCTCGGCCATGGTCGCAATCCTCTACCGGGAGGACGAGGCGGAGGAGTTTGCCCAGCGCATCCACGATGCCGACATCTGCCGCATCAGCGTCGCGAATTATGTCGAGCTCTCGATGGTGATCGAGAACCAGCTCGGCCCGGAAGGCATGAGGCAAGCGGAGGTGTTCTTTCGTCGCGCTGGTATCGCCATCGAGCCGGTCACGATCGAACATGGCGAACTTGCCCGGCAGGCGTTTCTCGACTTCGGCAAGGGCCGGCACAAGGCCGGGCTGAACTATGGCGACTGCTTCGCCTATGCGCTGGCGAAAGCGACGGGTGAGCCGCTTCTCTTCAAGGGCAATGATTTCGGCCAGACCGACATTGCTGCCTCATGAGCAAGCCTGCCCGCAAAGCAACCGAGCCACTGCGGACCCGCCATGTTTTCCTCGACACGGAGGTCTATCGCCGTGCCGGATTCAACATCTCCAACACGCAATTCGCGCTGCTCGCGAAGGAGATCGACGCGGGCCGGATCGTAGTGCACTTCACCGACATCACGCTTGCGGAGATCCAGCGCCAGCTCACCGAGGAGGTCGTTGCCAAAGCGGCAGAAGCGAAGCGCCTCGCCCGCGACTTCAACCGCATCTCGCAGATCGCGGGGCGACCGAACGACACGGTAAGGGAGATCGACGCCCAGCAACTTGCGGACGCCGCATGGAAGGGTTTTCTCAACACATTGATCACGCGACTGCGCGGCCATTCGGTTCTCGCTCTGGACACGCCAGCGCGGATCGTCTTCAAACGATATTTCGCAGGCCTCGCTCCCTTCGAGCAGAGAGGCAGCAAGGAATTTCCCGACGCCTTCGTTGTGGAAGGCATCGCCCGCTATTGCACGAGCAACGACATCTCCATGTATGTTGTCAGCGGAGACGCTGCCCTTCGTCGTGCTGCCGAAAGCCACGCCCCCCTCATTCCATTGCAAACTCTGGACGAGGTCCTTGCAGCTGCCGCCACTGCAGCAGGAGAAGCAGGCGACATCGAGGCGCTCGTCGATGAGATTTTTGCTTCGCCCGGTTTCGATGATCAGGTGACAGCTGCCATCGAGGCCGATCTGGATTTCGTCGATTTCGTCTATTACGGCCCACTGACCGATGGGAACGTCGTCTCCACCGAGCTGAACGAGATTGTCAGCCTCGACGAATATGACGTCGCCGCGTTCGATGACTCCAAGATCGGTCTGATCATCCAGGTGAACGCGACTCTCGACGCGAAGGTGCGCTACTTCGACGAAAAAGAGTTGCGCGATAAAGATGACGACATTATTCCAACCGAACTGGAAACGTCGTCGCGCATCCATGCCCGCCTGAAGATCTATGTCTCGATAGACCTGCGCAGCTTGCGCTTCTTGGAATCCGAGCTGCTGACGCGCGATATCATCGTGGAATAGGGCGCCGTGCCCTATGGCGCCTTCCCTCCAATCCCGGACAGGTCGACGCGGATAGCGGCCTTGTTGGGATCTACGGCTGACGCATCCGACGGCGCAGGAGCGGTCGCCGGCGAGAGTTGCGGCACATCCTCCCGCCTTTGCTTGGCCGGCTTGGGCTCGCCAGAATCTGGCGCACTGAATACCGCCGCTCCCTCGAATTGGCCCGTCTGCCAGGCATGGAGCGCGTCTTCCAGCACCTGTGGCATGACCTCCTCGGAGGTCGGGTTGCCGTACCATTTGAACACGATCCGCCAGACCTTCCCGAACAGGGCGGTGCCCATGCGGATGTTTTCGCAAGGGTCGACCAGGGCGGGGTTAAGCTCGGAGGCGTCCCGGATGCCGATGCCGGCGGGGAATTGCGTGACGCCGACCCGCACCACGGCCTTTCTGACATGTTCGCGGACGAGCGCGAGCGCCTGCTCGGATGTCTTCGCCGGCGACACGAGAATGATGCGGTTACCGCTTCGGACGGTGACCGCGAGCGGATCAGGCGACCCCCCTTGCCGCACGAACTGCTCGACGATCGCGGGCTTCAGAGAGGGGTCGGCGCATTTCCGGAGAAGATCGGCATCGAAAGCCATGGGCGGGATCCTGTTCAGCGGTTGAAAGCGGTGACGAGAGGAATGCCGAACAGGCGCGACCAGGCTTTAAGGCTGGCGATCTGGATCGATGGCACGGAGGTTTTTGTCGCCCACCAGGCGTTGGAGATGCCGACGATCACGTCCGGACGATGCAGCGCCGACTGCAGGACCGGCCAGACCAGGAGCTGTTCGTAGCAGATCAGCGGCGCGACGCCACGGCCGGCGACCTCGATCACGGGCTCGCCGAAGAAGGTTGCCCGCGCGCCGCCGCTCGCGCTGAACCAGGCACGCCAGGGCTGCCACATCGAAATCGGCACGGGCATGCGCGCGCGATAACGGATCCCGCCGCCGCGCGGCCCAGTCTCGGCCATGACGTTGTCGTAGCCGTCGCGGTTGAGAACCGCCGCGCCGGCGATGACGATGACGTCGAGGTTGGTAAGCGCATCCAGCCAGAACCGCTCCACCGTCGGGGTCAACGGGCCGAGCGCGCTCTCGGGCAGCACCAGGACCTTTGCGCCCTCCCCCATGCGCGTGCTGACGTGGCTTAGGAGTTCGCGATGCCGCTCAAGCGCGCCATCGCGTCCGAGGCCCGCGCCCAATCGCGTGTCGACGCCGCTCCATCCTTCCGGTAGCGTCGGACTTGTCCAGCTTGCCACGGACCAGAGCCAGAAGCCTCCCAAGGCGATGGCGGCGGCAGGCCGGAACCGCGTGGTCATGACAGCCAGGCTAGCCGTCGTGGCGAACACGCCCCACCATCCCCATCCGGGAAAGAGCACACCGGCGGCGGTGATCGGATGCGCCCAGCCGACGATACCGAAGGGCGGGACCGCCATCAGCACCGCCGCGAAGAGATAGCGTAGCGCCCGGCGCCATCCCGGCCGCGGAGTCCAGAATACAGCGTGCACGGCGACGAAGGAGAGTGAGGCCAGCATCCAGAGCAGGATTCCGGCCCAGACGGAAGCGCCGAAGAAGGTGGCGATCCCTTGGGGCAGGCCGCGAGACGCGGCCAGGAAATACCCCATCGACACGAACGCCGCTGCGTTGCGGGTCGGGGAACACGCCCACAGCAACGGAAACAGCATGGCGAGCGGCAACATCAGGACATGCCCGGACCATCCGATCCAGCCGACGGCGACGGCCGCGGTGACGAGCAGGGCAGGGCGCCAACGATCAGGGATGGACGGTGAGGATCGGCGACGCCAGACCGAGAAGGCCGGCGTCGGGGATCGGGCCGAAATAGCGGGAGTCATAGGAACCTGCGAAAGGGGAATGAACGAAGATCTGGCCAGCCGGAACGATGCCGCCGGTCCAGGGGGTGAGCGCGCGCCCGGCGCCGTCGCGTATGATCAGTTTGGAGCGGGGCAGGGCGGCTCCATCGATCACGACATCGGTGCCGACCTCAATGCGGCTGCCGGCGAGCGCCGCGACGGTCTTGATGAGCGGCGCGGCGCCGCCCGGGCATGAGCCCCGCCGGAAATATCCGCGCTCGAGGCCGAAGGCCAAGACCGGCCCCGGCGGCGCACAGATGAAGACGAGATCCCCGATGGCGGCGGGGCGATCGAGCGGCACGATCCGCCACAGCCCGAGCGGCTCGCTCGGAGTCAGGTTGATGCGCAATCCGCCGAGCCAACCCGGAACGGCGATCACCGCCATCACAACCCCGCCGCCGACCAGGATCGCGAGCGCCCGCCGCCGCGTCTTGCCCCTCCTCCTTCCGGCTGCCCTTCCGATATCCACAGATGCACCGACCGTCATTTGAGCGACAACCCTTGTCGCTGCCCCTGGCGCATCGGCTCGGCCTGCTTCAACCCCTCGGCGGTGCGCTGCTGGGCGGCGAGTTGCTGCGCCGTGCGCATTGTCGGCCAGGCCGATTTCAGCTCGTCGCGTTGGGTAGCGTTCATGCCAGCCGCGAGCTTCTCGAAGGCTGGGCCGTCCGGCGTCTTCGCGCTGTTGGCAAGCATGGACCGCTCGCCGAACCGCTCGTTGACCGCCCGGGCGAACCCTTCGAGCTCGACATTGACCATCTTGTCCTCGAGGGAGAAGGCGAGTGCGGAAGGCAGGTCGTTTCGATCGATCGCTTCGCGGACTTTTTCGAGAGTTTGCCTGGCCATCGACGACAGCGCCGGAATGTCGACCGCGACCTTGACGCGCGCCGCGCGTTCCTCCGTCTCGTGCTTGCGTTCTGCCTCGGCACGTAGCCGCAGATAGCGCTCGAGGTCACGGGCGAGCGCCGGCACATTCAGCGCCGCGCGTTCGCGATCCTCTCGGTCGGCGCGGCTGGTGAGAAGGCCGGTCTTGCCCTTGAGTGCACCGAAGCTCTCAGGCTTCGCGGCGATCGTCGACAGGGTGGATTTGGCGGTGTCGGCGTTCCTGATCATGCCGTCGACGTCGACCTTGCGGAACGCGGCCTCCGGCTCGGCGAAGACGAAGCGGAAGCGGGTCGAGACCTCCTCCCATTGCCTCGATAGGGCGGGATCGGCGGCGAGCCTGTCCTCGACCGCCTGATCGACGGATTTGGGGAATGCGGTGATACCCTCGACCATAGGCTTGGCCTCCGTTGCGATGTTGGTTGCAGCTGGTGCGGCCGACGCGCCAAGGCCGAGCCTCAAACCGAAAGCGAGGAGCCGCGCGCCGAGATTGGCAAGCTTGTCCTTCTGCCGGACTGTCCAGCGGAGCTGGTCGGCGACGAGCGTGCGGGCGACGCGGACGAGATGCAGGCCGCGCGCCTCGGCGAAACGCAGAGCGGTGCGATAGGAACCGGCGCGCTCATAGTCGAGCGTGGTTTCCTTAGGCTTCCGCTGCGACAGGATCTGCGTCAGGCCGCCGGCCTTCTTGAAGGAAAGCGCTCCATAGTAGAGGCTGACATCCTCGCGATGGCGGGTCAGCGCCACATAGGAGAGGTGACGGTCGAGCGAGAGCGTGGCGAGCACCTTCACACAGTCGACGGTCGCGCCCTGCGATTTATGAATGGTGGTCGCATAGCCATGGTCGACATGGGCATAGAAGCGCTGGTCGACATCGACATGGCGACGATGCTCGCCTTCGCCGACCGTGGCCTTGAACCAGCCCGGCCGCGCCTCGACGACATGGGCGATCATGCCGTTCTTTACGCCGAGTGCCGCGTCGTTCTTGAGGAAGACGATCTGGTCGCCGGCAGCGAAGCGGCGATGTCCGTCCTCGGTACGGAAGGCATGGCCCTCCTCCATGAGGCCGCGCTCGATCAGCTTCACCCGCGCCATGTCGTTGAGCGCACGCACGTCGCGCCGGAGATGGGCGAGGATCAGAGTCGATTTCCCCGGATCGTAATCGCGGTTCCAGTCCTCGATCAGCGCCTTGAGGGCGTCGGACTTGAACGTCCGGGGCTGGAGCTTGCCGTTCGCCTCGTAGCTCTTCAGCGCTGCGGCGACATTCCCCCGCGCGAGATCGAGCGAGGCCTCGCGCATCCATTGTTCGCGCTGGCGATAGATCGTCTCGAGTTCGGCATATCCGGTGCGCTCGGCGATGGCGCGGAACGCAGCACCGGCCTCGATCGGCTGGAGCTGATCGGGATCGCCGACGAGCACCAGCTTGGCACCAGCCTTCACCACGGTCTCGACGAAGAGCGCCATCTGTCGCGACGACACCATGCCGGCTTCGTCGAGCACGAATACGGTCTTGTTGTCGAGCGCCTCGCGTTCCTTGCTCCACGCCAATTCCCATGAAGCAAGCGTGCGGGAGGATATGCCAGCTTCGCTCGAAAGGCCCTCGGCCGCCTTGCCGGCAAGCGCGGCGCCGACCACGCGATAACCGGCCGCTTCCCAGACCTCCCGTGCGGCCTTCATCATCGTGGTCTTGCCGGCACCGGCGCGGCCGACGACAGCGGCCAGCCGTCCGTCGCCGGCGACATGGGCTATCGCCACGCGCTGCTCTTCCGAGAGCCGGGCATGACGCTGGAACACCGTCTCGAGCACCGTCTCGCCAACGCCATGCGAGGATCGCGCGGCGAGCCACATGGCGCGATGAGCCATCTCGGCTTCGAGCCTGATCAGCTCGCGGGTTGTATACCGAGCGGGCTCACGGACACCGCTGGCGAAGCCGATACGCTCGCCTTCCAGACGGAGTACTTCGGGATTCTGCATGATCCGCGCGAGGAGATGCCGGAACGTGCCGGCGTCATCGACACAGCGATGCAGCACCTTGGCGATGTCCCGCTCAGTGAAGACGCTCATCTCGCGCGTCACGAGGTCGAGCACGATTTCCGGCCGGCGCAGGATGCGCTCGCGGTTCTCCGCCCGCCGCTCCTCGTGGAGCGCAACACGCTCCAGCTTGGGCGACCACCCGGCCACCCCTTCCTTCCGGTCGATCGCCTTCGCCGCCACGCCGATATGCGTAGTTGGAACGAGATCGACGCCGCGCTCCACGTAGGAGCGACCGTCGACGCGGATGTCGAGGTCGGCGAGCGCCAGATGCTTGTTCTGGAGGTCGAGCCAACCCTCGCGCTGTTCGAGGAACTCAGCTTTCTCGCCAGACCAGAGCCGGTAGACGATCTTGCCGGCATCATTGCGCAGCGGCTGCCCGTCCTCACCGATCACCGGGACCTTTTTCGATCCAAACCCGTCCGGAGTCAGCGGCCGCAACGTCGTCATCAGGTGAATGTGCGGATTGCCCGGTTCATCATGGAACACCCAATCCGCGACCTGCCCGCGGGCGAGCACCTGTGTCTCGACGAACGCGCGCACCAGGGCGATGTTCTGGTCGGGGCTCAGTTCCACCGGTAGCGCAATGATGAACTCCTTGGCGAGTTGGGCATCCGAGCGCTTCTCGAAGGCCTCGACGGCGTTCCAGAACGCTTCCGCGGCCCCTGCGACCGAGCGATCCGCGATCAGGCGGAGTGCCCATTCCGGCGCATCGAGCGGTAGCAGGAACTCCTCGTGCCGCAGCCCGCGCTTGGCCGAATAGTCGACCGTCCGCCCCTCCGCCTCGTGCTCCATCCGCGCGCAATGGCGATACGCCGCCGACAGCACCGCGCTGCGGCCGGAGCCGCGCGAGATGAGCTGGGGCGTGAAATGCGTGATGGCCAAGACGGGGCGGCCTCCCGAACGACACGGAACACAGGCGTTCGTCGGGAGCGGCGGCTGAGCCCCGCCTGGGCGGGGCGGCGGGAAGCAGGGCGTCGCGGCGGCGACGTATTACTGCGCCCTTGGACCATTCCTTCGGAACGGCCGGGATGATCCGTCAAAGTGTCGGCTGCGCCGACGTGCAAATCTGCACCTTTTCGATCACAGGACATCCGGAAGACCCTTGCCCGGCGCGATCCCTACCGGGCGCAACAGGAGGGCCAACCGGAAATGAAGAAGCCGTCGTCGAAGATCCGCGAGGAAATCGCCCGCCTCCAGGAGCAGCTCAAGACTGCCGAAACGCGGGAGGCCGAGCGGATCGGGCGCGTGGCGCTGAAGGCAGGGCTTGGCGAAATCGAGATGGACGAAGGCGAACTGCAAGCCGCGTTCGAGGAGATCGCCGGGCGGTTTCACGGGAAGGGCGGAAAGGCGACCGGAAAAGGAGAAGGCGGCGCCGTGGAGGAGCCCACGGCCTCGGCGGCGAAGGTCGCGGCTGGCCCGGCTGCGGATGGCGCTGGCGAGGTGTGAGCGCATGCGCCAAGCGTCATCAACCGAAGCCCGCAAGAAGGACACGCGCGAGAAGATCGAGCTCGGCGGCCTGATCGCCAAGGCCGGACTGCGCTACGAGAAGCGCGCCGTCCTGCTCGGTGCGCTGATCGAGCTTCGGCAGCGTCTGGCGAACGACGAAGCAGAGCGAAGCCGTCTCGCGGTGATCGGCGCAAAGGTCTTCGGCCGTGACGGCGAATAGACTTCTGCTTGGCATAGCGCCGATCGCTCTAATGATCGGCGTCCTGATCGGCATGTCCGGCCATGAGCAAAGCCTTGCTGCCTTCGGCAAGACCGAGCCGCAACAGGTCGTGTTCGGCCGCGCCGGGATCGCGCTGCCCTTCTTCGCCACAGCTGCGATCGGCGTGATCTTCCTCTTCGCCGCCGCCGGCGCCACCAGTATCCGCACGGCCGGATGGGGCGTGGTCGCGGGATGCGCGATGGCGATCACCATCGCCGTGCTGCGCGCGACGTCGTGGTCGCGGGCATTCGCCCAGATCGACCCAGCCTACATGGTCGGCGGAAGCGCCCTGCTGATCGTCGGATGCTTCGCCCTGCGCGTCGCCGTGAAAGGCAACGCCGCCTTCGCCGCGCCGGTGCCGAAGCGCGTGCATGGCAAGCGCGCCCTGCATGGCGATGCCGACTGGATGACGATGGCCGAGGCCGGCAAGCTCTTTCCCGACACCGGCGGTATCGTCGTCGGCGAGCGCTACCGTGTCGATCGGGACAGCGCGGCGGGCCAGCCGTTCCGCGCGACTAATCCGCAGAGCTGGGGAGCCGGCGGGCGTTCGCCGCTGCTCTGCTTCGACGCGTCCTTCGGCTCCTCGCATGGCATCGTCTTCGCCGGTTCCGGTGGCTACAAGACGACCTCGGTGACGATCCCCACCGCCCTCAAATGGGGCGGCGCGCTCATCGTGCTCGATCCCTCGAACGAGGTCGCACCCCTGGTGATCGACCATCGCCGCGCGGCCGGGCGCACCGTCCATGTGCTCGACCCGAAGGAGCCGGCAATCGGATTCAACGCGCTGGACTGGATTGGCCAATTCGGCGGTACGAAGGAAGAGGACATCGCCGCGGTCGCATCATGGATCATGAGTGACAGCGGCGGCACGCGCGGGGTCCGCGACGATTTCTTCCGCGCCTCCGCCCTGCAGCTGCTCACCGCGCTCATCGCCGATGTCTGCCTGTCAGGGCATACGAGCAAGGCGGACCAGACCCTTCGCCAAGTGCGCGCCAACCTGTCCGAACCGGAGCCCAAGCTGCGCGAGCGATTGCAGGCGATCTACGACAATTCCGACTCCGTCTTCGTGAAGGAGAACGTCGCCGTCTTCGTCAACATGACGCCGGAAACATTTTCCGGCGTCTATGCCAACGCCGTGAAGGAAACCCACTGGCTGAGTTATCCGAACTATGCGGCGCTGGTGTCCGGCCGATCCTTCATCGCCGACGATCTCGCGGAAGGCGGAACCGACATCTTCATCAATCTCGACCTCAAGACGCTGGAAACCCATGCGGGCCTTGCCCGCATCATCATCGGCGCCTTCATGAACGCGATCTACAATCGCAATGGCGAGATTCCGGGAAGGGCGCTGTTCCTGCTCGACGAGGCGGCGCGCCTCGGCTTCATGCAGATCCTCGAGACCGCCCGCGACGCCGGCCGCAAATACGGCATCACCCTCATCCTGCTGTTCCAGTCGATCGGACAGATGCGCGAGACCTGGGGCGGCCGGGATGCAGCGAGCAAATGGTTCGAGTCGGCGAGCTGGATCAGCTTCGCCGCCGTCAACGATCCCGAGACCGCCGACTACATCTCCCGGCGTTGCGGCGCGACCACGGTCGAGATCGATCAGGTCAGTCGCTCGTCGCAATCCTCC
>QFQD01000009.1 GCA_003241485.1 Ancylobacter novellus | reverse complement strand
AGCGCCGATGGTACTATGTCTCAAGACCTGGGAGAGTAGGTCGCTGCCAGGCCTGCAAAACACAGCACGCTTCTATCGAGCCCAAATCAAACGCCGCCCAGCGCTAACCCGCAGGGCGGCGTTTGACGTTGGCCAGCCCGCGCCGCGGGAAATCAGTCCCGAGCCGGGCAGCCCGCCGTACTCCAGGTATCCGCGCCTTCCGCTTCACCAGAGGCGGCCTTCACCCACGAATTGCAAATGACCAACGGCCTCATCGGTCGACTCTCTCGCGAAGGCGAGGGGCTCGCGTGCTGTTGCCTGCTCGCCGATCTCCGACTTCCGCAGGACCGTGCCGCGGGGCACTTTCGCGACGGCGGCGCGCGTCGCAGCCTGACGACCGCCTGGGTTGATCCGGAAGGGCGACGAACGTCTGGGACATTACTGTCTTTCATTGCAATAAATACAATGAACGACCGACATTGAATTAGCCGTTGGAAAGGTGAGACATCATGGCGCGATTCGGCCTTTGCCCGCTGGCAACGATCCTTGCCTTGCTCGGCGCCCTCATCGGGCCGCACAGGGCAACTGCCCAGGCTGGGTTCGACACCAGCCGCGTGGTGGCCATTGGCGGTGCGGTGACCGAGACGCTGTTCGCGCTGGGCCTCGGCGACCGCGTCGTTGCTGTCGATACGTCCAGCACCTATCCGGCTGAGGCGCTCGCTGGCCGGCCGAATGTCGGTTACATCCGCACCCTGTCGCCCGAAGGGGTGCTTTCCGTCGGGCCGAGCCTGATCCTCGCGCAGGAGGGGGCCGGCCCGCCGGACGCGGTCGCCGTGCTGAAGGCGGCATCCATACCCGTGGTGACGATTCCCGAAGCGCGCACGCCTGAAGCCGTGAGCGCCAGTATACGCAAGATCGCCGCGACCATGGGTGCGCCCGAACGTGGTGAGCAACTGGCCAGCGCGGTCGAAAGCGATTTTGCAGCTCTGGAGCGTTTGCGTGCTCGTATCTCGCAGCGGCGCCGCGCGGCCTTCGTGCTCTCGGCCTCGGGCGCGGCGCCCGTCGTGGCCGGGGCCGCGACCAGCGCCGATGCGATGTTCGCGCTGGCCGGCGTCCAGAATGCGATGGCGGGGCTGACGGGGTACAAGCCCGCGGTCGATGAGGCGATCCTCGGCGCTGACCCCTATGCCATCATCCTGATGAAGGACCGCAACCATGCGCTGTCCGATGAGGCGCTGCGCGCCATGCCGGCCTTTGCCGGCACGCGGGCGGCCCATGAAGGGCGCCTGCTGCGGATCGATGGCGGCTATCTCCTGAATTTCGGTCCGCGCACGCCCCAGGCGGCGCGGGATCTGGCCGCGCTGGTTTATCCCGAGCTCGAACTGGCGCCGCTGCCGTCGCATCCCTGGACCGGCGACGCGGCACGATGAGCGAGGTGGCGATCGCGAAGCCGCAGGGCGGCACGCCCTGGCGGCCCGGCGCGGGTCTCGGCCTTGCGGTCTGTGGCGCGTCGCTGCTCGTCGCCATGCTCGCATCCCTCGCCATCGGACCGGTAACGGTTCCTCCGATGCACATCCTTGCCATTCTCGGCGATGCGCTCGCCGGTGAGCGGCCGATGGCGGGGCCGGGACTGCGCGAGGCGGTGATCGTGCTCGACATAAGGCTGCCGCGCACCCTGCTGGGCCTCATGGTTGGCGGGGCGATTGCCGTGGGCGGCGCGCTGATGCAGGGCGTTTTCCGCAATCCCCTCGCCGATCCCGGGCTGATCGGTGTGTCCAGCGGGGCGGCGCTCGCGGCGGTGATGTGGATCGTGCTCGGCGCTCCGCTTGCCGCCATGCTGCCGGTCGCGCTGGCGGATTCCGGCCTGCCGCTCGCGGCCTTTCTCGGTGCCCTGCTGGCAACGGTGGCGCTCTATCTCATCTCGACGCGCGACGGGCGGACGTCGGTTCCGACGATGTTGTTTGCCGGCATAGCGATCGGTGCGCTGGCCGGTGCGGGAACCGGGGTGATGATCTTCATGGCGTCCGACCAGCAACTGCGCGATTTCACGTTCTGGTCTTTCGGCAGTCTCGGGGGGGCGACCTGGCGCAAGGCTGGCGCGGCGCTGCCCTTCATGCTGCTGCTGGGGCTGGCGGCATCACGCCTCGGCCGCGCGCTCGATGCGCTGGCGCTGGGCGAGGCCGAGGCGTTTCATGTCGGTGTCGATGTGCAGCGGACCAAGCGGCTGTCGATTGCCGCCATCGCCGCCGGCACCGGGGCGGCCGTCGCGGTCGCCGGCGTCATCGGCTTCGTCGGGCTGGTGGTGCCCCATCTGGTCCGCCTCGCGCTGGGGCCGGGGCATCGAGTGTTGCTGCCGGCGAGCGCGCTGCTCGGCGGTGCGCTGCTGCTGGGAGCGGATGTGGTGGCGCGCACGCTCGCCAGCCCGGCGGAACTGCCACTCGGCGTCGTCACCGCCGCGATCGGCGCACCCTTCTTCATCGCGCTGCTGCTGAAGCGGCGCGCCGCCTTGTTCGGGTAGATCATGTATCAGGCCGTCGACATCTGCCTTGCCGCCGGCGGGCGCCTGCTGCTCGAAGAGGCGCAGGCCCGCATCGTGCCCGGTCGGGTCACCGTGCTGATCGGACCGAATGGCGCGGGCAAATCCACGCTTTTGAAGGTGATGGCGGGCGAGCTGAAGCCGCAGCGCGGCCACGTCCTGCTGGAGAATCGCACCATTGCCGGTCTCGCCCCGGCGCAGCTGGCGCGTCAGCGGGCCGTGGTGCCGCAGGGGGCGCAGGTCGCCTTTCCCTTCTCCGTCGCCGAGGTCGTGGCGATCGGTGCGGCGGACGGCAGGGGCACGAGGGAACTCGTTGCCAAGGCGCTGGCGGCTGTCGAACTGAACGGATTCGAGGCGCGGGCCTATGAGCTGTTGTCGGGAGGTGAGCGGCAGCGCGTGCACATCGCCCGCGCGCTGGTCCAGCTGGAACAGGGCCACGGGCCGGGCTATCTGCTGCTCGACGAGCCGACGGCAAGCCTGGATCTCGCCCAGCAGGTCCTGGTGGTTCGGCTGATGCGCAAGCTGGCGGCGGAGCGGGGAGCCGGCGTTCTCGCGGTGCTGCACGACCTCAACCTTGCCGCCATGGCGGGGGATGAGATCGTGGCGCTGAAGCGGGGGCGCGTGGTCGCGCAGGGAACGCCGGCGCAGGTGATGACCGACGTGTCGATTGCCACGCTCTATGGCGTCAGCGCCCGTGTCGGCTGGGCGCCCTCGACGCCGTTCCTGCTGCCGCAATCGGCCGAGAGCTGAGCCCTCGGCCGGCAGGTCGTCAGGCGAGTTCCTGCTTCACCAGATCGAGCACATGGGCGAAAGCGGCGGCGGCCGCGCCCTGCGCCGCCAGATCCTCCGCCTCGTTCAGCTCGGCCGCGTCCAGCGCGGCGGTGAAGCGGCGCCAGTGCAGGCCGCGCCCTTCCGAATGGGCGGCGAGGTGGCGCGCCCCGTGCTGATCGGAAAAGCCGATTTTCGCGGCGTCCTTGGCCAGAAAGGCGGCTCCCATATTGGAGCCCTCCACGACATAGAGCCAGCCGAGTGCTTCGCCCTTTGGCAAGCGCGGGCCCAGGGCGGCCGGCGGCGGCGAGATCCCGAGATCGGCGAGATCCTGCTCGACGGCGCTCAGCCGCGAGCGGGCGGAAAGCTCCGGCAGCAGGGACTGCAACGCCTCATCGGCATAGAGCGGCTCGACATGCCGGTGCAGCCGGTACTGGAAGCGCAGGAAGCGGGCATAGTTTTCCGGGCTGGCGAAAGGGGCCGCCGCCATCACCGCATTGTCCACCTGCTCATGCGCGGCGCTGGTCGCCGCCTTCAGGCGCTTGGCGCGGCCCAGGGGGGTGGTATCCGTCACGATCGTCATCAATGGTCCTGTCTGAACTTGTCGGCCTCGTCACCTGTTGCGTGACGCATCACTTGGTGATGCGTGCGGGGGAGGCCTGGGCCACCTCGCCGCCGCCGAAGCGCACGGTCAGGCCTGCCTTCACCGTCAGCCCGGCGCTCGGCAGGAAGTTCTCATACTGGGTGTACTGCTCGTCGAGAAGGTTCTCGACCGACAGGCGCCACAGCGTGTTCGGGTTCGGCTGATAGCCGGCATAGAGGCTGACCAGGTTGAAGCTGTCCGTCGGCTCGAAGACCGCATTGGTCGGCAGGTCGGCCTCGGTGACGGCGGCCACCGCGGTCCAGCTCGCGGCAAGCGTCAGCTTGTTGTCGAGCATGCGGAAGCCGAATGTGGTGGTGATCTGGTCCGGCGGGATGGTGGAGAGCGGCTGGCCGGAATCCGGGCCCGCGGTGATCTCGCCCTTGGTGGTCTGGCCGGCAAGGCGCAGGAACCACGGGCCGGCATCGTAGGTGCCCTCGAATTCGAAGCCGCGCAGCCGCGCTTCCTGAACGTTCTGGTACTGCGCCAGCGAGTAGCCGTTATAGGCGACGCAGCGCCCACGCACCATCATGATGCAGGCCGGGCTGCCGAAGGTGACCAGCTCGATATAGTCCTCGACATCGTTCTGGTAGTAGTTCGCCTTGATGCGCAGGTGATCGCCGTCCTTGAAGAGGCCGTCCTTCTTGATGTTGATGCCGACTTCCTTGTTCTTGCCGATTTCCGCCTTGAGGTTCGGATTGGCAATGAAGGTGAAGGGGGCAAGGCCGCCATTGAAGAAGGCGGGATGGGCACCCGATACCAGTGCCTCCGTGACGGTGGGCGCGCGATAGCCTTCCGCATAGGTGCCGTAGACGGTCAGCCACTCCCACGGTGTCACGCCGAGCGTGAACTTCGGCGAGAGGCGGTCACCATCGGTGCCACCGTCATCGGACGAGAGCGAATAGGCGTCGTAGCGCAGGGCGGCGATCGCCTCCAGCCAGGTGGAGTAGTTCGCCTTCCACTGCACGAAGGCGCCGCCGACGCCGCGCGTGCCCGAGGGGTTGTAGCCGTCGCCGAAGCCGAAATTGTCGGTGTTGTTCACGTCGTCATGGAAGTAGTCGCCGCCATAGGTGATGGCGTTCTCCACCGCGCCCCAGTCGAAGCGGCTGGTGTTGTTGGCGTCGAAGCCGAGCGTGTTGATGACGAAGCTGCGGGGATCGCCGACCGCGCCGGTGATGGGGCTGGCGCTGCCCGAAACCTTCACCTGGTCCTGGTCGACCTGGTTCCAGTAGACCTGCGAATTCCAGTCGAACAGGTTGTCGTCGGGGTTCTCGTAGTTCCAGGCCAGCGTGACGGTGCGGTTGGCGACGTCGGTGGCGTAGTTGGTCGCCGTCGCGGAGGCGCTGCTGCTGGTCGTGTACTGGCTCTCATAGTTGAGCGCGCTGAACTTCACCTCGTGGAAGTCGGCCGGGCGCACCGTCACCTTGGCGAGGCCGGTCCAGCTGTCATACGCGGTGTCGGCGATCTCGTTGCCGTCGCCGTCCTTGTAATTGTCCTGGTTGCGGTAGGTGCCGCCGATCAGCATGTCGACATTCGGGTTCACGCGCGCGGCGGCGAGCAGCGAGCCATAGGCCATGGGGCCATTGCTGCCCAGCTCGCCATCGGCCTCGACGCCCCATGTGTTGCCGGTGGCGATGATGTCGTCGGCCTCCTTGGTGCGCATCGTCACCACGCCGCCAATGGCGCCCGAGCCATAGATGTTCGACACCGGGCCGCGCACCACGTCGACATCGGCGATGAGGCCGGGCTCGATGAAGAAGCTGCCGGCGCCGTTGCCGTGGCCGAGCTGGGTGAAGTTCTGCCGCGCGCCGTCGACGATGACCGCGACGCGGCCGAAGTCCTGCAGGCCGCGAATATTGATGGCGGTCTGGGTCGAGTTGCCGTTCTGGATCGCGGTGACGCCGGGCATGCCGCGGAACAGGTCCTGCGTGCGCGTCGGCATCATCATCTCGATCGTGTCGGGGCGTACCACGCTGACCGCCGCCAGAGTGTCGATCCAGCTTTCCTGCGTGCGCGTGGCGACGACGGTGATCGGATCGAGTTCGACGAACTCATCCGTCGCGACAACCGCCGCGCTCGACCCCGCTGCCGCCTGTTGCGCCATTGCGGGCGCGGCCGTGAGAAGGGCGAGCAATGAGACGCCCTGTCCGATGGAGCGGATGGCGCGGGCAGGCAGGCGGCAAGTCGTACGTGTCATCATTCATCCCCAAACCTGAGCGGTCAGCGTCGCGAGGTCCGACAAACCTCGTCTCACGTCGCGGAATACCAAGAATCCCGCGCTCGATGCTCGTGTAAGGGGCTGCTTATGAGCGTCATAAAAGCGAGTCAATTCAGTCCATAAGAGTTTATAGCGCAGCTAAAATGCCGTTTTATTAGAACCGTTCGACGTAATGATCTTCTTTTTATCTGATAAAAAGTAACTCTTGGAACAGATTGGAATTTTATCGATTTCAGATCGCCGGCTAAGGCCTTGAACGACGTGGCAATGACGATGTGCCTGCGCGCCGGAGGCTTCCATCGCCGCCGCCCGCGACGTCGCCCGGCCTTGCCGCGCCGGGCGCCCGCCGGGCGGTACCCTCCGAGAGGCTGTCGTAACGAAAGCGACGAGCTGTGATCGAAATGACACGTCGTTCTGGAACGGTTCGACGGTACCGCTTCACGTCCTGCCGGAATCCGGCTACTTAATTTGAGTTCACGTCGGGGGGCGTGCTGGCTTGGATCCTGCCAGACGAGATCCCGCAGCGGAACCTCTGGCCTCCGCCGTCGTTGCGTGAGGCAGGGCGCACCTCGGAAAGGTACAAGCCGTGGCCGAGGACATCGGTATGTCCAGCAGGCTTCTTTCGGCGATGAGCGGGTTCATCGCCGGGCTGAACACGAATCGTAGCTGGTCGGAGGCACTGGCCGCGCTGTTGCCCCGCCTTGGCGCGGATCTGCAGCTCAGCCGCGCGGCACTGTTCGAGGTTCATTCCGCGGGTACGCCGGGGCTGACGGTGACGTGCCAGATCGACTGGGCGCGGCCGGGACTGCGCTCTCTCGCCGACGATTCGCATCCGCCGGTGCGGCCGGCCATGGCGGATGCCCGCCAGCGCGAATGGGCGGAGCGCCGCACGCGCGGTGAGGTCATTGAAGGGCGAACACGCGATCTCGACGGTTATCTCGGCGCGTTCTTCAGCGCCGCCGGGATTGTCAGCTTCTACACGATTCCGTTGAAAAAGTCGGTCTGTGATGCGTGCTTGCACGAAGCCGGATTTCACCGGCGGACGCCTTCTCCGGTCATGCCGGGCTGATCTGCGGTCCGCTCGGGAGGAGCTTGGCGAGCTTGCGAAGGTTCTGGGCGGTTGCGGCAAGGTGGAACTCATCGCGGGCGCCGTTCGGGCCTCGCAGGCGCAGGCGGTCAAGCTTCAGGATGCGTTTGAGGTGGGCAAACAGCATCTCGACCTTCTTCCGCTGCCGCCGCGACGTGACATAGGCATCGGTGCCCGCGATGGCCCGCGCCATGTCGCGGGCGCCTTCATGTATCGAACGAGGTATTTTCCGGGCCGGCGTGGTCGGGCAGCAGCGAAGCTTCAGGGCACACGCATCGCAATCCAGCTTGCTGGCGCGATAGCGCATCATGCCATCCTCATCGACCAGGGGCTTGGGTGTGCGATAGGTCTTCTGGCGCTGCCGCAAGAGCTTCCCGGCCGGACAGACATAGGCATCCGTCTCGTGGTCATAGGTGAAGTCGGCTCGGCTGAAGGTGCCGTCTCGGCGTGCTGACTTATCGAACACCGGAACGTGCGGCTCGATGCCATGCTCATAGACCAGCCAGGCAAGCATATCCGCCGAGCCATAGGCGCTGTCACCCATCAGCTGTGCCGGGTAAAGGTCGAAGCGGTCCATTGACCTCTCGATCATGCGTTTCGCTGCCAGGACTTCGGCCTGCCGGATCGCCGTCGTCGCTTCCACGTCGACGATGATCGCGTTGTCCACGTCGATCAGATAATTGGTGGAATAGGCGAAGAAGGCTTGCCCGCCATGTGCGCCCGTCCAACGGGCAGCTGGATCAGCCGGCGAGAGGAATTTCGGGGTAACGTCGGTGGCCGCGCCGAACGCTGCATCGTCGAGCACGGCGAGATATTCCTCGACCGCTCGCCCGGCCGCCTGAGGTGACAGCCCTGCCTTGCCCTCGACGCCTTTTTGCCGGCTGGCCTCGGCCTTGATCAGGCTGGCGTCGACGGCAAACCCTTCTCCGCCGACCAGCCCCTCCGCGATGCAACGCTGCAGCACGGTCTCGAACAGATGCCGCAGCAGGTCGCTGTCGCGGAAGCGGCCGTGACGGTTCTTGGAGAAGGTCGAGTGGTCCGGCACGCTGCCATCGAGCCCGAGGCGACAGAACCAGCGATAGGCGAGGTTCAGGTGCACCTCCTCGCACAGCCGCCGCTCCGAGCGGATGCCGAAGCAATAGCCGACGAGCAGCATCCGGATCATCAGCTCCGGGTCGATCGAGGGCCGACCGGTCTCGCTGTAGAAAGGCCTGAGGTGCGCCCGGATGCCGGAAAGGTCGACGAACCTGTCGATGGCGCGCACGAGGTGGCCGGCAGGGACATGACGCTCCAGGCTGAACTCGTAGAACAGAGCCTCCTGCACCCCTGTCCGCTCGCCCATCATCGGCCCATCCTCCATCCGCGAGGACAATTGAATCAGGACTTCAGCCCGGCAGCAACGCCGACTTTTTCAACGGAATCACACCGTGCCGGTCATGGTGGCCGGGCATTGGTGGGGGCATTTCTGCGTCAGTTCGGATGATCCCGGCCGGGTCTGGAGCGAGGATGAGCGCACCACCTTCCAGGCGCTCGCGGCGCTCATCGCGCTGGCGGTGGAGCGCTCGCGCGCCGGCCGCGCGCTCAGCGAGGCGAGCCGGCTTGCCATGCTCGCGGCAGCGCTCGACAGCATCATCACCATCGATGAGGCCGGCCAGATCGTCGATTTCAATCCGGTCGCCGAAGCCATGTTCGGCTATGCCAAGCACGCCGTCATCGGTCGCTTCCTGACCGACACGATCGTGCCGCAGCAGCACTGCCACGCCCATCAGTCGGGCATGGCGCGCTACATGGCCGGCGCCGAGCCGCGCCTTCTGGGGCGCCGCGTCGAGACCGAGGCCGTCACCTCCGAGGGTCGCGTCTTCCCGATCGAACTGACCGTTACCGAAATCCGGACCGACCGCCGCCGGCTGTTCACCGCCTATCTGCGCGACATTTCCGACCGGGTGCGGGCCAAGGAGGCCCTGGAACGGCTCGCCTATTCCGACCCTGTCACCAACCTTCCCAACCGCGCCGGCATCGTCCGTCTCATCCATGCCGAAGGCCGGCCGCCCGTCGCGGCGCTGGTCATGCGCCTGCCGGACCTTGCCATTCTCTCCGCCAGTCTCGGCGAGGAGTTCATCCACCCGCTGGTGATCGCGGTCGCGGACCGCCTGAGCAATTTCCTGCCGCAGATGGCGCGCCTGGCGCGCACCGGCGAAAACGAGTTCGCCATCATCCTCACCGAACCCGGCCGGACCGATGTGCTCGGCGCGCAGGTGGAGGGCGTGATGCATGCGGCGCTGGAGGTGGAAGGGCGACGCTTCCATCTGCGCACCAATATCGGCATCGCCAGCGGCTCGGCATCGATTGAGCAGATCCTGCGCGACGCGGAACTCGCCTCACGGGCCGACCGATGCGGGCGCTGGCGGCTGTTCGACGAGTCGCTGCGGGCGGACCACCAGCATCGCTTCGATCTCGAAGAGGCGCTGCGTGACGCGCTGACCCAGAGCTCGGATGAACTGCACCCGGTGTTTCAGCCGATCGTCAATAGCCGCACCGGGCAGGTGATGGGGTTCGAGGCGCTCGCCCGGTGGAACCACCCCCGCCTTGGCAATGTGCCGCCGTCGGATTTCATTCCGCTGGCCGAGGCGGCGGGTCTGGTCGACCGGCTTGGCGACGTGATGCTGGAGCGCTCGGTGGAAAGCTGCGCGCGATGGAACGCGATCCGACAGGTGCGCGGCCTGCCGCCGCGTTACGTCTCGGTGAACCTTGCCGCGTCCCAGCTCTCCGCGCCCGATCTGGTGCCGCGCATCGCGGCGGTTCTGCGGCGGCATGGGGTGCCGGGTGAATGGCTGCTGCTTGAACTGACGGAAAGCGCGCTGCTATCGCAGCCGGAGATCGCCGCCAACGTCATCCAGCAGCTGAAGGGACTGGGCTGCTCGGTAGCGATCGACGATTTCGGCACCGGCTATTCCAGCTTCAGCTATCTCCAGCACCTGCCGGCCGACGTGCTCAAGATCGACCGCTCCTTCTTTCTCGGCCTCTCGGTCCAGTCGCGCGCCGGCAAGATCGTGGCGGTCATGGTGGACCTTGCTCACGCTCTGGGTATGTCGGTAGTGGCGGAGGGGGTCGAAGGGCCGGACATTCTGGAGGCGGTGGAGACGCTCGGCTGCGATTTCATGCAGGGCTATCTCACCGGCCGGCCGATGTCGTTCGAGGCCGCGCTGATCCATGAAGACGGCGTGCGCTGGCCGCGCGGTGGCGGCGCCGGCTAGATCCTGCCCGGCGTCGCCCTCTCGTTGCGGGGCGGAAAAAAGCCCGTGTCTCGACGGCGCCGAAGACGCCGTCGAGCGAAGGTGCGTGGGGCGCCGAAGGCTGGCGCTCAGCTGAAGATCATCATGAGACAGGCGGCAACCAGCGCGGCCAGCAGAATGAAGCCGTGCGTGGCATAGGCAACGCTGCCCTGACTCGAACTATCCTGCATATCCATCTCCCTTAAGTTCTTGATTATTATGTCTTGGATTAATTTATTTTTAATTTCGATGTAAATTGCAAGGGAAAATCGTCCCCGCCTTGCTCAGGCGCGACCACCCGCCGCAGGTGCGCCGTTCGTTGGCCGCGCGCGCGTCGTCCTCCGGGGACGGCATCGCGCCCTGCCTTGACTTTACCTCTCAGGCGGCGCGCAGATGTCCCCGTGCATGGTGTCCGGGCGGGGTGACTCGTCCGGATGAAACGGGAATGGGGAAGGGTGCACGCACCCGAAGCCCCGACCGCCCCCGCGACTGTGAGCGGCGAGCGGCCTTCCATCGCGCCACTGGAACGTCCCTTGAGGGGCGCCCGGGAAGGCGGAAGGCTGCAGCGACCCGCGAGTCAGGAGACCGGCCATGTGCATTGGCCCAACCACACGCCGTCGGGTGAGACGGCAATGGAGAGACATATGCATATCGAACCCGGCCTCGTGGCCGAAGGAAAGATCTGGCTCAGCTACGTCACCGCAGCGGGCGCGGGCGGCTATGCCCTCAAGTTCGCGGCGGATGCGGTGCGCGAACGCGGCCTTGCCTCGCTCGCGCTGCGCAGCGCCGCCACCACGGCGCTGGTCTTCGCCTTTTTCGAGGTCCTGCCGCACCATCCGGTCGGCGTGTCGGAGGTGCACCTCATCCTCGGCTCGACGCTGTTCCTGATCTTCGGCGTCGCCCCCGCCGCCATCGGCCTCGCGCTCGGCCTGCTGATCCAGGGCGTGTTCTTCGCGCCCTTCGACCTGCCGCAATACGGCATGAACGTCACCACGCTGCTGGTGCCGCTGTTCGCGCTCACCGCGCGGGCCCGCCAAATCGTCGCGCCGGATACGCCTTATGTGGAGCTGAAGTACCGGCAGGCGCTGGCGCTTTCCACCACCTATCAGGCCGGCATCGTGGCGTGGGTTGCGTTCTGGGCGTTCTATGGCGACGGCTTCACCGTGGCCAACGCCAGCTCGGTCTTCACCTTCGGCGCGGCCTATATGCTGGTGATCGTCGTCGAGCCGCTGGTCGACCTCGCGGTGCTGGCCGCGGCCAAGGCGCTGCACGGCGTCAAGGGCAGCGCGCTGCTCGAGCGCCGACTCTATAACGCGGCGTGACCCTCAGGCCGGGAGGTCTTGGGCCTCCCGGCTTTCGGTTCCGGGCGGCCGTCGCTCGGGCCACTGCGTCGCGCGGTGATACTGCTCGCCAATGGCCAGCACCTTCGCGTCCGCACCATAGGCCCCGATCAGCTGCATGCCGGTGGGCAGGCCCGCCGGGCCGAAACCGCAGGGCACGGCCAGCGAGGGCAGGCCGATGAGGCTGACCGGCACGACGACCTCCATCCAGCGGTGATAGGTGTCCATGGCGCGGCCATTGATCGCCTGCGGCCAGCGCCACTCGGCCGGGAACGGCCAGACCTGCGCCGACGGCATCACCACGAGGTCGTAGCGCTGGAACATCGCGGCCGCCCGCGCGTACCAGCGCGAGCGGGTGACGCTTGCCGCATAGACCTGCGCCGCGCTCACGCCCTGGCCGAACTCGATCTCCCACACGGTTTCCGGCTTGAGCAAAGCGCGCTTTTCCGCGTCCGCCCAGAGCGCGCCTTTCGATCCGGCGTTGAGGAAGCCGCGCAGATCGATCCAGGCCTGCCACAGCTCCTCTGCCGGGAAGGGCGGGGCCAGCTCCTCGACATGCGCGCCCAGTTCCTCCAGCACTTTCAGACCCTGCGCGCACTGGTCGAGAATGCCGGGCTCGCACGGATAGGCGCCGCCCCAGTCGGCGAGCCAGCCGACTTTCAGGCCGCGCAAATCGATGGTGAGGCGGTCGGCATAGAGGGCGCGCGGCTGGCCGAAGGGAACGGCCGGGTTCTCGCCCGCGAGCGTTTCCAGCAGCCGCGCGACATCCTCGACGCTGCGGCCCATCGGCCCGTCGGTCGCCAGCGTCGCCATGAAGGTGTCGCCCTCCGCGTCGGCGGGCACGAGGCCCCAGCTCGGGCGGAAGCCATAGATGTTGCAGAAGGCGGCGGGGTTGCGCAGGCTGCCCATCATGTCCGAGCCGTCCGAGACCGGCACCAGCCGCGCGGCCAGTGCCGCCGCCGCCCCGCCCGAGGAGCCGCCGGCCGTGCGCGCGTGGTCATAGGGATTGCGCGTTACCCCGAAGACCGGGTTGAAGCTGTGGCTGCCATGACCCCATTCGGGCGTGTTGGTCTTGCCGGTAAATACGGCGCCGGCCGCGCGCAGGCGCGCCGCCACCAGGTCGTCCGTATCAGGCACATGGTCGCGATAGAGCGGTGAGCCATAGGTGGTGCGCAGGCCGCGAACCGCGACGAGGTCCTTCACCACCATGGGCAGCCCATGCAGCCAGCCGGCGGGCGGCTGGTCGTCCAGCGCCCGCGCCTGCGCCATCAGCTCGTCCGGATCGCGCGGGGAGACGATGGCGTTGATAGCCGGATTGCGCTCGGGCAGGCGCTGCAGATAGGCCGCCATCACTTCCGAGGGGCTGGTCTTCCGCGACGCGATCCGCCGCGACAGCTCGCTGGCGCTCTCATCCATCAGTGACATCGGTGATCCCTTCGCCGGCCGCCGTCCCATCCGCTCTCGCGTGATCGACGCTGGCCGTCGCGCGGTCAAGCCCGCCGCTGCGGGGCCGGACGAATTTCTGTCCTTGGTGCGGGCGGTGGGTTGCGGAGCCGCCTGAATCATGTTTAGTCTATAAATAACATAGATTATATAGCGAGGTCGCCATGTCAGCCCGACGCCAGCTCCATCTCAATGCCTTCCTGCGCAATATCGGCCAGCACGAGGCGGCCTGGCGGCTGCCGGAATCCGACATCGGTTCGGTGACGGATATCGGCCATTACCAGCGCCTCGCGCAGATCGCCGAGAAAGGAAAGCTCGACGCCATCTTCTTTGCCGATCATCCCGCGCTGAAGGACCGCTCGCAGGATCGCCCGTGGGATTCGCTCGATCCCTTCACGCTCATCGCCGCGCTGTCGGGCGTGACCAGCAAGATCGGCCTCGTCGCGACCTCGTCCACCACCTATAACGACCCCTATGGCATTGCCCGCCGCTTCGCCACGCTGGACCATGTGAGCCGGGGGCGGGCGGCGTGGAACGTCGTCACCACCGCCAATGAGGCGGCGGCGGCCAATTTCGGCTTCGACCACCATCCCGATCCCGATGCGCGCTACCGCCGCGCCGCCGAATTCCTCGACGTGACCCTGGCGCTGTGGGACAGCTGGGATGATGACGCGATCGTCGGCGACAAGGAGGCCGGCGTCTTCGTCGCCGCCGACAGAATCCACCGCATCGACCATGTCGGCCGCGAGTTCCGCGTCGCCGGGCCTTTGGAGATTCCCCGCTCGCCGCAGGGCCGGCCGGTGATCTTCCAGGCCGGCTCCTCCGAGCCCGGCAAGGACCTCGCCGCCCGCTATGCCGACGCCATCTTCACCGCCCAGCCCGAAATCGGCGAAGGCCGCGCCTTCTATGCCGACATCAAGGCCCGCGTGCGGGCGGCGGGCCGCGATCCCGATACGGTGCTGGTGCTGCCCGGCCTGTCCTTCTTCATCGGCGGCACCGAGGAAGAGGCCTTCGCGCGGCGCGAGACCTTCGAGAACCTGACCCTGCCGACCTATGGCATCGCCCAGCTGTCGCGCGTCACCGGGATCGACCTGTCGACCTACGATCTCGACCAGCCGATCCGGATTCCGGCGCGCCCGACGCTGGAGGGCAACCAGCGCAGCCGCCACGATCTCGTGCACCGGCTGACCACCGCCGAGAACCTGACCCTGCGCCAGCTGCTGCGCCGGCTCTCCGCCGGGCGCGGGCACCGCATCGCCACCGGCACGCCCGAGCAGGTGGCCGCCACCATCATCGAGTGGTTCGAGACCGGCGCGGCGGACGGCTTCAACCTCATTCCGCCGGCACTGCCGACCTCGCTGTCGAGCTTCGTCGAGGAGATCGTGCCGCTGCTGCAGGCGCGCGGGCTGTTCCGCACGGATTATGAGGGCTCGACCCTGCGCGAGCATCTCGGGCTTGAGCGTCCGGCGGTGCGGCGGGGGTCTGCCATCGCGGCGCAGGCCGCCGAATGAGCCATCCCCGTCCTCTGTCGTCCTCTATGAGAACGGGAGCCCGACCGTGAGCCTCTCCTCGACACTGGAATCGGCCAAGCCGCCGCTGAAAGCGGGCCGCAAACGCGACGGCGGCTCCTCGCGCGCGCGCTTCGCCGCCCATCCCGCGGCATCCGCCGCCGCGCTGCTGCCGAAACCGGCTCTGCCGGGCCAGCGCCTGCTCGGGCCCGCTCTCGTGCTGCTGCTGTGGTACGTGGCGTCCGGCGCGGGCTGGATCTCGCCCTCCAAGATGCCCGGACCGGAGGTGGTGGCGGCGACGCTCGGCCAGCTCATCGCCGACGGCACGCTGGCGACCGACGTGCTGGCCTCGCTGCATCGCGCCGCGCTCGGCCTTGGCTTCGGCATCCTCGCCGGCTTCGTGCTGGCGGTGCTGGCCGGGCTCACCCGGCTGGGCGACGCGCTCATTGACGGGCTGGTACAGGTCAAGCGCTCCATACCCAATCTGGCGCTGATCCCGCTCTTCATCATCTGGCTCGGCATCGACGAGACGATGAAGATCAGCATCATCGCGCTGGGCACCATGGTGCCGATCTACATTAACACCCATGCCGGCCTGCGCGGCATCGACCGGCGCTATGTCGAACTCGGCCAGACGGTCGGCCTGACGCCTTGGCGGTTCCTGCGCCACATCGTCTTCCCGGCCTCGCTGCCCGGCTTCTTCACCGGGCTGCGGCTCGCCGTCACCCATTCCTGGACGGCGCTGGTCGTGGTCGAGACCATCAACGCCACGTCCGGCATCGGCTTCATGATTACCCAGGCCCGCATCTATGGGCAGACCGACGTCGTGCTGGTGGGCCTCGTGCTCTACGGCGTGCTCGGCTTCAGCTCGGATGCGCTGGTGCGT
The DNA here is from genome assembly GCA_003241485.1 of Ancylobacter novellus. Lineage (GTDB taxonomy): Bacteria > Pseudomonadota > Alphaproteobacteria > Rhizobiales > Xanthobacteraceae > Ancylobacter > Ancylobacter novellum_A. The sequence continues at coordinate 42,052 of QFQD01000009.1, read as the reverse complement.
GCTCTTGAGAGGAGGACCCTGACATGGCGTCAGTCGCTCGCGCCGTAAATCTCGCCGAAAGCGCCCCCGCCGTCCGCATCCGTGGCCTCAGCCGCAGCTTCGACGGGCGCTCCATCCTCGCCGGTATTGATCTCGACATCGCGCCCGGCGAGTTCGTCGCCCTGCTGGGGCGCAGCGGTTCGGGCAAGAGCACGATCCTGCGCGCCGCCGCCGGGCTCGATGCCGGCGTCGCCGGCAGTGGCACCATCGAGGTGCCGGAGCGGCGCTCGGTGCTGTTCCAGGATTCGCGCCTGCTGCCCTGGGCGAGCGTGCTCGACAATGTGGTTCTCGGCAGCTTCGACGCCGAGGCGCGGGAGCGGGCGCGGGTGGCGCTGCGCGAGGTCGGCCTCGCCGGCCATGAGGAGAAATGGCCGAAGGCGCTGTCGGGCGGCGAGCAGCAGCGGGTGGCGCTGGCGCGCGCGCTGGTGCGCGAGCCCGAGCTTATTCTCGCCGACGAGCCGTTCAGTGCGCTCGACGCGTTGACGCGCCTCAGAGTGCAGCGCCTGCTGCTGCAGCTGTTCGAGCGGCACGGGCCGGCGGTGCTCTTCGTCACGCATGATGTGGAGGAGGCGCTGCGTCTGGCGGGCCGCGTCGTCATCCTCGCCGAAGGTCGCATCATCTACGACCGGCAGACCGTCGGCGTGCGCGAGAGCGCGACGCGCTTCGAGGCGGCGCGGCTCGACATCCTCGAACGTCTCGGCGTTTCCGCCGACTGATCCCACGACCTCACACCTTTTACCGGCAAGGTTCACGACCATGAATTTCAGGAGTTTTCTTCGGGCGGCGGTGTTTGCCGGCTTCGCCCTGACCCCGCTCGCCGCCTCGGCGCAGGCAGCGGGCGACATCGCAGTCGGCGTGCCCAAGGGCGTCAAGCTGGTCCTTGCCGATGATGCCAATTATGTCGCCAAGCTGCTGGAGCTGTCCGGCGAGCAGGAGAAGCTGGCGGCGGACGTGTCCTACGCCAATTTCACCTCCGGCCCGCTGCGGCTGGAGGCGATCCGCGCCGGTGCGGCGCAGATCGGCGCGGTGGGCGACGTGCCGCCGATCCTCGCGCAGTTCTCCGGCGCGAATGTCGTCATCGTCGGCGCCGTCGTCACCTCCGGTCCCGGCAATCTGCTGACCACGGGTCCCAATTCCGGCATCCGGACGCTGGCGGACCTGAGGGGAAAGAAGATCGGCATCAATGTCGGCACGTCGCAGCAGGCGACGGTGCTGCGCAACCTCAAGGCGTCCGGCATCGCCACCGGCGATATCGTGCCGGTCAATCTCGGTCTGGCCGAATTTGCCGACGCCCTGCGCGCCGGCCAGATCGACGCCGCCGTGCTGAAGCAGCCGGACCGCGCGCGCTACCTGAATTCGGTCAAGGGGCAGGGCGATGCGCGCGCGCTCGACAATGCGCCGGGCACCAGCACCAACATCAAATATCTCTACGCCAGCGTCAGCGCGCTGCAGGACCCGGCGCAGGCGGCCGCGATCCGCGACTTCGTCGTGCACTGGTACCGCGCGCATCTGTGGAAGAACGCGCATCGCGATGTCTGGATCGCCGAGTATCTGGTGAAGAACCAGCGCCTCGGGCAAGACGACGCGGTGCTGGTGTGGGACAGCGAGGGCAATGCCACCTCGATCCCCGGCCTCGCCAGGCTGGTGCCGGTCCAGCAGGAGACGACGGACCTCCTGCAGGCGGGAGGCTCCTTCAAGGGCAAGGTGCTGGATGCGAAGGGTCAGTTCGACCTCCGCTATCAGGATCTGAACGCACGCTCGCCGGCGTCGAACGACTGATGCACCGACGGGCCGCCCTTAGCGGAAGGGCGGCTCGTCGAAGCTCCGCAGCTTGCGCGAATGGATGTTCGAGCCGGCCTCGCGCAGCCGGTCCAGCGCCGCGAGGCCGATCTTCAGGTGCTCGCTCACCGCCCGCTCATAAAAGGCGTTGGCGGCGCCGGGCAGCTTGATCTCGCCATGCAGCGGCTTGTCGGAGACGCAGAGCAGCGTGCCATAGGGAACACGCAGCCGGTAGCCCTGCGCGGCGATGGTGCCCGATTCCATATCGACCGCGATGGCGCGCGAGAGGTTGATGCGGCGGCGCTCCTGCGTCCAGCGCAGTTCCCAGTTGCGGTCGTCCTGGGTGACGACGGTGCCGGTGCGCAGGCGCCGCTTGAGCTGGTCGCCGCTCTCGCCTGTGACGTCCGCCGCCGCCTGTTGCAGGGCGACCTGCACTTCGGCCAAGGCGGGGATCGGAATGTCCGGCGGCACCAGCTCGTCCAGAATGCCGTCCTGCCGGAGATAGGCGTGGGCGAGCACATAGTCGCCGATGATCTGGGTCTGGCGCAGGCCGCCGCAATGGCCGACCATCAGCCAGCAATGCGGGCGCAGCACCGCAAGATGATCGGTCACGGTCTTCGCATTGGACGGGCCGACGCCGATATTGACCAGCGTCACGCCGGTTCCGTCTGCGCGGATGAGGTGATAGGCCGGCATCTGGTACCGGTGCCATGGCGCGGCCATCACCCGGTCGGCGGCGCTGGCGTCCAGCCCGTCGCGGTCGATGCGGACGCCGCCCGGCGTCACCAGCGCCTGCGCCAACCCGGACTCGATCTGCGCCAGCCCCCAGCGCACGAACTGGTCGACATAGCGGTGGTAGTTGGTCAGCAGGATCCACGGCTGGAAGGCACGCCAGTCGGTGCCAGTGTAGTGCACGAGGCGGCGCAGCGAATAATCGGTGCGCACGGCATCGAACAGCGCGAGCGGGCGCGGCTCGCCCTCGATCAGCTCGAAGGTGCCATCGGCGATCTCGTCGCCGACCAGCGACAGCAGAGGCGTCGGGAAATGCCGGGCGAGGTCGGAGGCGGTGATGCTGCCGCGCCCGAGCTCGTCCCCACCCTCCAGCGCGTAGGGATAGGGGATTTCCTGGTGGCTGACGCCGGTCTCGATGGTGGCGCCATATTCCTCGACCAGCGGGGTCAGCTGGTCGAGCAGATAGGCGCGGAATTCCGCCGGCTGGGTGATCGTGGTCTGGTGCACGCCGCTGACGGCGAATTTCGCATAGCCGCGCTGGCTGCGCACCACCGGCAGGCGCGCCGGCTCATAGGTCACGCGCAGCAGGGGGTAGCGGTAGCGGGCGCGCTCTTCCAGCGTCGGGGCCTGCCCGGTCTCGAAGAAACGCTGCAGGTCGCCCCGCAGGGCCTCGCGCGCCGCGCGGTAGAGCGCCTCCAGCCGGTCGATCGCCTGCGCCGGGCTCGCTGCTGTCTCGAACATCATCCCTCACCTCGCTCCCCCCGCTGCTACCGCGCTTTGAGGCGGGCGTGAAGGGCGTGCCGCTGTGTGTCGCGCGGCGAATCCGCTTCCGGCATGCTATTCACGCAGGCGGGGCGAGCCGAGGGAGAAGCCGCTTGCACAGGGTCGGAACCATTCTTGCGGGCATCGCCGCGCTGCTGCTGGCTGGAGGCGCCCGCGCCGAGGACGATGTGCCCGCGCGCCTTGCCGATCCGGCCGGTCAGGCGATCCAGACGCTGGACTACGCCAATACGCGCTATTCCCGCCTCGACGAGATCAATGCCGGCAATGTCGGCCGGCTGCAGGTGGCGTGGACCTTCTCGACCGGCGTGCTGCGCGGGCATGAGGGCAGTCCGCTGGTAGTCGATGGGGTGATGTATGTCCACACGCCCTTTCCCAATGTGGTCTATGCGCTCGACCTCGATCATGACGGGCGCCTCCTGTGGAAGTACCAGCCCGCCCAGGAGCGCGACGTCGCCGCCATCATGTGCTGCGACCTGGTCAATCGCGGCCTCGCCTATGCGCAGGGCATGGTGTTCCTCGCGCAGGCCGACACCACGCTCGTCGCGCTCGACGCGAAGTCGGGCGCGGTGCGCTGGAAGGCGAAGAACGGCGACCCGAAAAAGGGCGAGTCCAACACCGCGACCGTGATGCCGGTGAAGGACAAGCTCATCGTCGGCATTGCCGGCGCCGAGTTCGGCGCGCGCGGGCATCTGAGCGCCTACAACATCAAGGACGGCACGCTGGCATGGCGGGCCTATTCCACCGGCCCCGATGCCGAGATGCTGGTCGATCCGGAAAAGACCACGCAGCTCGGCAAGCCGGTCGGCAAGGATTCCTCGCTTGCGAGCTGGGAGGGCGAGCAGTGGAAGATGGGCGGGGGCGCGCCCTGGGGCTGGTTCGCCTACGACCCCGCGCTCAACCTCGTCTATTACGGCAGCGCCAATCCCGGCACCTGGAACCCCTCGCAGCGCCCCGGCGACAACCGGTGGACCAACGCCATCTTCGCCCGCGATGCCGATACCGGCGTGGCGCGCTGGGTCTACCAGATGACGCCGCACGACCAGTGGGACTATGACGGCGTCAACGAGATGATCCTCACGGATCAGCAGATGGACGGCAAGGACCGCAGGCTCCTCACCCATTTCGACCGCAACGGCTTCGCCTACACGCTCGACCGCGCCAGCGGCGAATTGCTGGTCGCCGCCAAGTTCGACGCGTCGGTGAACTGGGCCACCGGCGTCGATCTCGACAAGGCGAGCGCAACCTATGGCCGCCCGCGGCTCGACCCGAAATACGGCACCGAGGCCGAGGGCGAGGACGTGACCTATGAGGGCATCTGCCCCGCCGCCATCGGCGCGAAGAACCAGCAGCCGGCGGCGTTCTCGCCGGTGACGGGGCTGTTCTACGTGCCGGCCAGCGCGCTGTGCATGGATTACGAGCCGTTCCATGTCGACTACGTCGCCGGCCAGCCCTATGTCGGGGCGACGCTCAACATGTATCCCGCTCCCGGCGGCGGTGGGCGCACCGGCAATTTCATCGCCTGGGACGGGGTGAAGGGGCGCATCGCCTGGTCGCGGCCGGAGACCTTCTCGGTGTGGTCGGGTGCGCTCGCGACCGCCGGCGGGGTGGTGTTCTACGGCACGCTGGAGGGCTATCTGAAGGCGGTGGATGCCGCTACCGGCAAGGAACTCTACCGCTTCAAGACCCCCTCCGGCATTGTCGGCAATGTCATGACCTACCGGCATCGCGGCCGGCAATATGTCGGCGTGCTGTCGGGCGTCGGCGGCTGGGCCGGCATCGGTCTCGCCGCCGGGCTTACCGATCCCAATGCCGGCTCGGGCGCCAAGGACGCCTATGCGAGCCTTGGAAGCTACACCGCGCTCGGCGGCCAGCTCACCGTCTTCGCCCTGCCGGACGGGCGGTAGCAAACCGCCGCCCGTCCGGCATTGCTTCTCACAGGCCGGTCGAGGGCAGGAAGGTGAAGGCGGGCGTGGCGACGAACTTGTCGGCAGCGTTGCCGGAATAGACCTTGCCGCCGGCAATGGTCAGCTTCTTCACCGGGGCGCCCTGCTTCAGGTCGAGATCGGCGAGCGGCACCCAGAACGAGTTCGGGCTGGTCGAGCTGTCGAAGAAGTAGATCTTGTTCGTCTGGTCGGAAATGGTGCGCCAGAGCGTCGAGGAGATGTTCGGCTCGCCGGGCGTGGTGATGCCGAGCGGCACGCTGACGGAACGCATCACGCTGAGCACGCTGGCCGCCGCCTGATACTCGAACTTCTTCTCCGGCACGGCGCTGATGTAGCTGGGGTCGACCTTGGTCGGGATCGCATCGATGAGGAACGAGGCGCGGGCGAAGCGGTCGGCTGCGCGGTTGGTGCCGGGCAGGAAGGTGAGGCCGCCAATGCCCTTCCAGTAGGCATTGAGCGCGAGCTGCTGGTCGAAGCTCGGCGAATTGGTCATCACGTTGTACTGCTTGCCGTGGTGCACCACGAGCTTGCCGCCGATGTACTCGAAGATCGCGGAATCGCCGGTCGGGTCGGAAATGGCGAGGTGCAGCTGCGCGCCCTGGCCGTTGGGCAGCTTCGGCGCGATGATCTGGAAAGGCTCCTTGGACAACGCCTCGACCGCCTCGGCGACGGTGGCGAAATTGTCGAGCGCATACTGCGCCCAGACGCTGATCGAGATGGCCGGCTTGCCGTCCGGCTGGCCGTAGTCGGATTCGGCGAGGTAGAGCAGGTTGGCGACAAGGCCCGCCTCGTTCATGCCGTCGGCCGAGCCCACATCATAGCCGGAGGCGATGACGCTGCCATATTTCGAGGTCCATTTCGGGGTGTTGGCGCCGCCGGCGCCGTCGCGCGCCATGCCGCGCGGGAAGGCCCAGAGATTGGTGTGCATGTCTTCGGCCCAGTCCATCGACCGGCCGGTGATGACGAGGCCATTCTCGGCCACGTAGAGCGCGCGGGTGCAGGCGATGGCGGGAGCGACCGAGGCGGCACCGACGGCGATGGCCGTCACGGCGGCCGCAAACTTTGAACAACGTTTCATCTGGACGACTTCCCCCTTGCGCGGATCACAGTCGATCTGCGGTGCAATAGTACAGCAAATGAGCGTTCTGTGCGTCCTTTGTCGGCGCTGGTCGCCATTTGCTCTCAGGCGAAGCGCCGGGCCCCGGCGACGCACAGCACGACGAGCCCGGTCGCCGCGATCATGGTCCAGGCGATCGGCTCGCCCAGCAGCAGCCCCGCCAGCGCCAGCCCGAAGAAGGGCTGCAGCAGCTGCAGCTGCCCGACCCCGGCGATGCCGCCGAGCGCGAGGCCGCGATACCAGAACACGAAACCGACCAGCATGCTGAACACCGAGACATAGGCGAGGCCGAGCCAGGCGGGCATGCCGATGCCGGCCCAGCTGTCCGGCAGGGTGGCGAGCGCGAGTACGGCCATCGCCGGCAGCGCCACCAGCAGCGCCCAGGAGATCACCTGCCATCCGCCCAGCCGGCGCGAAAGTCGCGCGCCTTCGGCATAGCCGAGGCCGCAGAGCAGGACGGCGGCGACCATGAACGCATCGCCTTCAAGCGAGGTCGCGGCGCTGTTGGCCAGCGCGAATCCGGCAACGCAGGCGGCGCCGACGGCGGAGAACAGCCAGAAGGCGGGCCTCGGCCGCTCGCCGCCGCGCAGCACGCCGAACAGCGCGGTGGCCAGCGGCAGCAGGCCGATAAACACGATCGAGCGGGCAGCGGTGATGTGCTGCAAGGCCAGCGCGGTCAGCAGCGGGAAGCCGATCACCACCCCGAGCGCCACGATGGCGAGGGCGCCCAGATCCTTGCGCGAGGGCTGCCGCTGGCGCAGGGCGAGCAGCAGACCCGCCCCCAGCAGCGCCGCGATGACCGCGCGCGCCGAGGTGAGGAATAGCGGGGTGAAGCCACCGACCGCGACGCGTGTCGCCGGCAGCGAAGCGCTGAAGATGATGACGCCTATCAGCCCGCTGCCCCATCCGCTGCGGCCGTGGGTGGGCGGGGTGCTCTTCATGCGTGGATCCTCATCGGCGGGGCACCCGGCGATAGCGCGGGGAGGGTGGCGCCGACAGGCACAGTTCAATACGGTCGTGCCGAACAGTATCGCCAATGGATGCCATACAGTTGGGCGCACACGAGATGGTCGGCGAACCGGCCGGCAGCGGCACCACGCGGACGGAAGCGGTCATGGCGGCGATCCGCCGGCGGCTGGCGAGCCGCGTGCTGACCGCCGGCGAGCGGCTGCCCTCGATCCGGCAATTCGCCCGCGACATGCAGGTGTCGCCCTCCACGGTGGTCGAAGCCTATGACCGGCTGGCCGCCGAGGGGGTGATCCGCTCCCGCCCCGGCTCCGGCTTCTATGTCGCCGGTCCGCAGCCCGCTGCGCTGGCCGATGCCGGGCCGAAGCTCGATCGCGCGATCGATCCGTTCTGGGTGTCGCGCCAGTCGCTCGATGCGGGGCCGGAGATGCTGCGCCCCGGCTGCGGCTGGCTACCGCCCGACTGGATGCCGGGCGCGGCGATCCGGCGCGCGATCCGTGGGCGGGCGCGGGCCGACGACGCGCTGCTGGCGGAATATGGCGCCACGCGCGGCTCGCTGGCGCTGCGGCGGCTGCTGGCGCGGCAATGCGCCGGCGAAGGGCTCGATGTCGGCCCCGACCAGCTGCTGCTGACCGGCTCGGGCACGCAGGCGATCGATCTCCTGTGCCGGCTGCTGCTCCAGCCCGGCGACACCGTGCTGGTGGATGATCCCTGCTACTTCAATTTCCAGGCGGTGCTGCGGGCCAGCCGGGCCCGTATCGTCGGCGTTCCCTACACGCCGACGGGGCCAGACATTGCGCGCTTCGTCGATGCGCTCGCCATCCACCGCCCGCGCCTCTACCTCACCAACGCCGCCCTGCATAACCCGACCGGCGCGAGCCTGTCGCCGCAGACCGCCCACCGCCTGCTCACCGCGGCGGCGGCGCATGACGTCACCATCGTCGAGGACGAGATCTTCGCCGACTTTGAACCCGAGCCGTCGCCCCGGCTGGCGGCGCTCGACGGCCTTGCGCGGGTGATCCGGATCGGGAGCTTCTCCAAGACGCTCTCGGCGTCCATTCGCTGCGGCTACATCCTCGCCGGGCCGGAACTGATCGAGCGGCTGATCGACCTGCAGGTGGCGACGAATTTCGGTGGGCCGAGCCCTCTCGCCGCCGAACTCGTGCTGCGCACGCTCAGCGATGGCAGCTATCGCAAGCATCTGGAGAGCCTGCGCGGCCGGCTGGCGAAGCGGCGGCGGGAGGTTCTCGGCCAGCTGGACAGCCTTGGCGTTCGACCCTGGACCTTGCCGCGCGGCGGCTTCTATCTGTGGTGCCGCCTGCCGGACGGGCGCGACGCGGCCGAGGTGGCGCAGGCCGCGCTGCGCGAGAAGGTGGTGCTGGCGCCGGGCAACGTGTTCAGCGTCTCCCAGTCTGCCGGCGATCTGATGCGGTTCAATGTGGCGCAGATGCCGCCCGAGGTCCTGCGCGTGCTGGGCGCCGCCTTGCGCTGATATGCGCCCCGGCGAGGGGTGCCACGCCTTTCGGCGGGGTGGTGCTCGGTTCGGCTATCGGCCAAGTTCGCCGTGCCGCAACGAGGACGACCCATGACGACGCATGCCGCCCACGACACCGCACACCCGCCCTCGGACAGCCCGGTCATCCGCACCATCGCCATGCCGGCGGACACCAACCCGGCCGGCGACATTTTCGGCGGCTGGCTGATGGCGCATATGGATCTGGCGGCCGGCAATGTCGCGACCCGCCGGGCCAAGGGGCGCGCCGCCACCGTCGCGGTCGAGGCCATGAGCTTTCTCAGCCCGGTGCTGGTGGGCGACGAGGTCAGCTTCTACGGCACGGTGATCGCGACCGGGCGCACCTCGCTGCGTATCCGCATCGAGGCCTGGCGCCGCAAGCGCGAGGGCGAGGAGATGATCAAGGTGACGGAAGCCATCTTCACCTTCGTCGCCATCGACGACGAGCGCCGGCCGCGCCCGGTCGACTAGCGCCTTTCGGCACCGCTAGTCGCTGCCGAGATATTTCCGCCGCAGGCGGTCGACGAAGCCGTCCTCGGTCGCGGCGATGATGCCGACCGAGATCGGCCGCACCAGCGCGCTGCCCTGCGGCAGGGCAAAGGCGAGCATTTCCCGGCGGACTGTCGGGCCCACTTCGGTGATCGGCAGCTCGGGATGGCTGCGGTCGTAGAATTCGAGGACCGGCCCGTCGGCGACCAGCGCATGCACCTCGCGCTCCAGCAGCCCGTCGACGGCCTGCTGGAGATTGTCATAGCTGACGATCCCCAGCCCCCGGTCGCGCACATAGGCCTCCCCGACGCTGCCCTTGAGCACGCCCACCGTGCGGCCGTCCAGATCGGCGAAGCCGTGGATCTGGTTGGTCAGGGCATTGGTGGTCATGACGCTGGTGATGGTCGAGGTGACATAGGCGACCAGCGCCACCCCGCACACCATCCACAGCGCGGCCAGCACCCGGCCCGCCACGCCGAAAATGTGCTTGTGGTTGGCCTTGCCGGACGTTGCCACCGACATGACGTGGTAGAAGCTCTCCGCCAACCCCTCATGCCAGGCGCGCGGGAATTCATCGTCGAATATGCGGTCGACAATGGTCAGCAGCAGCGTGGCGCCGAGCACGATGCCGACGATCCAGAGATAGACCCTGAGGTGACCGCCGTCATAAAGCCCCTTCAGCATCTCGCGGAAACCGTGTGAGCGGTTCTCCTCGATCATCACGCGCAGCCCGGCATTGTGCCAGGGCTGGGTGAAGTCCATGCGTTTCAGGCGGTCTTCGGTCACGGTCAGCGGGGCGACCGCGATGTCGATATGACGGGCGGTGACCGCCGCCAGCAGGTCGTGGATGTTGGGGAAGGTCTGGTAGGTATAGTCCAGCCCCTCCTTGTCGGCGACACGCTCCCACAGTTCGACCGCCATGCCGCTATAGCCACCCGTCACGGGCTGGACGAAGGGCGGCTCGATGAGCAGCCCGACCTTGAGCGCGGTTTCGCTGGGGGGCTCGGCCTGCTGCGCAGAGGCGCCGGCACCGAAGATCAGGACAAGGAGAAGGGGCAGTAGCCAGCGGAGCTGCATGACGAGCGGTCAGGTTTGGGATGCGCGGGAGGATCCGAATACTTGTTTATGCCATCTCGGCACCCCCATGTGGAAGCGGGTACCGTGCGAATCCCGCGCGCGCCATATGAGCGGGCTAATGGCTCTCCGGGCGCGCGGGAGCGGCGACGAGCACATGGCTCTCGATCACGTTCAGCGCCCGGCCGACCTCGTCGAACCAGCCGATCTGCGTGAGATAGCCTCGCCCGCGCTCGTTCAGCCCGCCCTTGGTCTCGTGATGGGCAGGATCGACCGCCTCGCCCCTGGCGAAGGCGTCGAGCCCCACGGCGGCGAGGCCGCTGAACATGGAGCGCACATAATGGGTGGCGGTGTCAGGCGCCATGTCGCGCGAGACCAGCCAGTCGATAATGGAGTTCTGCAGCGCGTAGTGCGAGGACATCATCGCGCTGCCATTGGCGATCGCCACGAGGTCGCTCTCCTTGCCGGCGACGATGAGGTCGCCGAGCCCGCCGAACAGGTCCTCCACGATCGGGTTGGCGGGGTAGATCACCACCGGCCCCTTGCGCAGGCGGATCGGCGGCAGCGGGTTGACCCGCACCACATGTCCCGCCGGCCGCACCTTCTCGACGATCTGCGCATGCGGCACGCCGGCAAGAAAGCTGACCACCGTCTGGTCGGACCGGAAGGGCAGTCCCGCGGTGGCCTCACTGAGCTGGTTCGGCCGCATGCCGAGAAACACCACATCGCTGCCCTCGACCACCGCGGCGCTGCTCTCGGCCCGTACGACATTGGCATAGCGCGCCGCCAGCGCCTGCGAGGTCGCCTGCGAGCGCGGCGACAGCAGAAAGGTGCAGCGATCGCCATGGGTCGCCTGCAGGCCGTCGATCACCGCGCTGACAAGTGTGCCCGTGCCGACAAAACCGAGACGCAACATGGCTGTACTCCTGAGGAATGTGGGAAAGAGGGAGGGGCGGGCGCGCGCGTCAGGCGCTTTCGCGTCCTTCGAGGCCGATCCAGCGGCGGAACTCGGCCACGGCCGGCTTCTCGGAGAAGTCCGGGCTGGTCAGCACATGGAAGCCGGCGCCGGTCTCGATCTCCAGATCGAAGGGGCGGACCAGCCGCCCGGCCTTCAGGTCGCTTTCCGCGAGCAGCCGGCTAGCCAGCGCGACGCCCTGGCCCTGCACGGCGGCGTCGAGCATCAGCCCGGCATCGTTGAAATAGAGCGTCTCGTCGAACGCCATGCCCCCGGCCCCGGCGGCGCCGAACCAGCTGCCCCAGAAGCTGCCATTCACCACCTGAAGCAGGGTGTGGCGGATGATGTCGCTCGGCACTAGGAGCGGGGGCCCCTCGCGCAGCAGCGCCGGGCTGCACACGGGAAACAGCCTGTCGGGCGCCAGAAGCTCGACGCGCGCATTGGGCCAGTCGCCATGGCCCCAGCGTATGGCGACATCGATGTCCTGCCGGTCGAAATCGACGGGATCGTTGGAGGCGAGCAGCGTGACCTTGAACTGCGGGTTGAGCTGCATGAAGCGCTTGAGCCGCGACACCAGCCAGCGCGAGGCGATGGCAGGAGGCGCGTTGACGCACAGCACCACGGGGGCCTTGGGATCGGCAATGCGCTCGCAGGCGCGCACCAGCAGCGCCATGGATTCGCCGACCGCACTGGCGAGCGCGGTGCCCTCGCGCGTCAGTTCCACCCGGCGCGGCATGCGCCGGAACAGCCGCACTTCGAGCAGTTCCTCAAGCTGGCGGATCTGCTGGCTCACCGCCGACTGGGTGACGCAGAGTTCCTCGGCGGCGGTGGTGAAATTGCCGTTGCGCGCGGCGGCGTCGAACACGCGGAACAGGTTGAGCGGCGGCAGCCGGGCCGCCCGGCGGAGCGGGCGCGGATCGGACGGGGGAACGCGCGGGGCGACAGCCTCGGACACCATGGCCGTGGCTTCGTTCATGAGGTTCTCGTCCGTGGGCTTGCTCATCTCATGCGGCATCCTGCAGGTCGATGTCCCGGAGTTCGACCAGCCCATCCAGCTGCGGGATCACATCGCAGCCGAAGCGCTCCAGCGAGGCCAGTGTTTCGCGGCGGCCTATGCCGGCAAATCCCATGAAGCAGGACAGATGCGTCGGTTTCAGGCTGTTGAGTTCCTCGGCCAGCTTGTCGGCGCAATAGCTCGCCGAACCGATCACCGCATTGTCGAGGAAGTCGTCCAGCGGGGGCTCGTCATTGAGCGGCATCAGCCGCAGGAACGGCCCGTCCTTGCTGGGCTGGGCGGTGGAGAGCGGAACGGCGGCGCGGGCGAGATCGCGCACGCATTGCGCGGCATGGCGGGCCTCGTCCGGATTGTCGGTGACATAGACATAGCGCTGCACCGCCAGCGGCATGTGGGAGGCATCGCCCCCGCCCGCCTGCCATCGCTCGGCGATCACGCCGCGAAACGCCTGCGCCGCCTTCAGGCCGCGATGGCCGAAGCTCATGAACGGCGTGTGGCCGCGCGTCGCCATGCGCGCGAGAATCTCGGGATGGCTGCTCGCCACGAAGACTTCCGGCATCGCCAGCCCGAACGGGCGCATCGAGAGCTCGGTGCGCGGGATGCGGTGGAACTGGCCGGAATACTCCACCACGCCGCTGGTCAGGCCCTGTTCCAGAATGTCCCAGGTCTCCAGCATCTTCTGGTAGCGGTAGTTCGGGTCGACGCGGAAACGGTCGAATTCATAAGGCTGATAGCCACAGCCGAGGCCCAGTATGAGCCGGCCTCGCGTCAGCAGGTCGGCGAAGGCGGCCTCCTGCACCAGCCGCAGCGGCTCGTAGAACGGCAGGGCCAGTACGGCCGGCCCGAGGCGGATATGGGTGGTCTCCGCCGCGCAATGGGCCACCATCACCAGCGAGGACGGGCAGATCGAATGGTTGGTGAAGTGATGTTCCGCGAACCAGGCGACGTCGAAGCCGAAATCCTCCGCCATCTTCACCGTGTCGACCGTGGTGCGCAGCACCGAGGCGGGCGAGGTGTTCCGGTCATACAGGCCCATGAGGTTGAAGAGGCCGAGTCGTGTCATTGCGGTCCTCCCATTGCGACGGAACTCGCCCGGGGAACGCGCATCTGCGCGCATGTCCCATGGTCCGTCGCAGGCCTGTCACTGCACGCATGCCCGTCATCGCCGACATGGAGCTCTTCGTCTCAAAGCATAGGAAGCGGCCCGCACCGCCGCAAATTAGCTCTTCTTATGCTTGGCCAAGCGCGGCTTTCCCGCTCTCGCCAGCAGCGGCTTTTCTTATCGTTGCATGAGAATTGATCGTTTGTGATCGGTGCCCCCGGTCGGGAACACTCTGTTCCAACAACGCCCTCGCATTCCCAAGCGGTGGCACAACCTTTCCAGGCACCGGAGCCTCCATGCAGGGTCAAACCATTATCGTCACCGGCGGCGGCAGCGGTCTCGGCCGCGCCATCTGTCTCGGCCTCGCCGAGGCCGGCGCGCAGGTGGCCATCATCGAGATCAATCAGGAGAGCGCGCAGACGGTGATCGACGAGATCACGGCAAAGGGCGGCAAGGCGTTCTCGGTGATCGGCGACATCACCACACGCGACAGCGCCAAGGCGCTGGTCGACGCGGCGATCGAGCGGGCCGGGCGCATTCATGGTCTGATCAACTGCGCGGGCGTCTATCCGCGCCGGCCCATCCTGGAGATCACCGACGCCGACTGGGACTTCAGCTTCTCGGTGAATGTGCGCGGCCTTTACAACGTCTCGGTGGCGGCCATCGCCCACATGCAGGGGCAGGGTGGCGGGCGCATCGTCAACATCGCCTCGATCGACGCGCTGAAGGCGCACCCCAAGAACGCGCATTACGCGGCGATGAAGGCCGCGGTGGTGAGCCTCACCAAGAGCATGGGTCTGGCGGTGGCACCCGACAACATCCTCATCAACGGCGTGGCCCCCGCCGGCATCGCCACCGAGAAGGCGCGTGCCGCCGGCTTCCTGCCGGAACTCGCGGCGCAGACCGCGCTCGGGCGCGCCGCCGAGCCGGAAGATGTCGCCGACGTGGTGATCTTCCTGGTGTCGGAAAAGAACAGATACATGGTCGGCGAGACCGTTGCGATTAGCGGTGGCTACTTCATCGCCTGATCTGTCGTCCTTTACTTGAGAATCAGAGTAGTCAAATGCACTTCGGCATATTCAATCTGATGGGCCTGCGCGACAATCCGGGCGGTGTCGCGGGTGTCATCGACGATACGCGCAGCATGGTGACGCTCGCCGAGGATATCGGCTTCGAGATCGCCTGGTTCGCCGAGCATCACTTCACCAATTACTCGGTCAGCGTGTCGCCGCTCATGGTGGCGGCTCATATGGCGGGCCACACCAGCCGCATCCGCCTCGGCGCGGGCGTGGTCGTGCTGCCGCTCTATCACCCGCTGCGGGTGGCGCAGGAAATCGGCCTGCTCGATCAGCTCAGCGGCGGGCGGGCGGTGCTCGGCGTGGGTACCGGCTATCAGGCCTACGAGTTCGAGCGCTACGGCGCGGACGTCGCGAAGAAGACGGAAATCTTCCTCGAATACTGGTCGGTGGTCGAGCAGGTGCTCGCCGAGGGACGCGTCGCCTTCGAGGGCAAGCACATCACCGTGCCGGAAACCGCCATCACCGTGCGCCCGCTGCAGCGCCCGTTGCCGCCGGTCTATTGCACCTCGCCGCACCCGCCGATCCTGAAGGCGCTGTCGAAATGGGGCGGCGTGCCCTTCATCACCGCCGGCTGGCGCGGCTCCGAGGCGCTGTTCGGCATCGCCGAGCAGGTGCGCGCCTCCTGGGTGCAGGGCGGGCTCGACGGCCCCACCATGCCGGTGGCGCTCCAGCAATATATCCACGTCACCGACAGCGCGAGCGAAGCGCTGGAGGCGGCCGAGCGCGCCCGCTATGTCGGACGCATGGTGCACGGCCTGCGCAGCAATGTGCTGACGCTGGACGGCTCCTTCGTGGAAGCGGCTCCCATTCCCGACGAGCCGCCGCTGGAGACCTTCCGCGACAATCTGCTGATCGGCGATCCGCACCATGTGGCGGAGCGGCTGGTGCAGGAGATCCGCCGGCTCAACCCGCAGCACTACAACTGCTTCTTCCAGTTCGGCGATATGCCGGTCGCCCGCGCCCGGCGCGCGCTGGAGCGCTTCGGCGCCGAGGTGCTGCCGCTGGTCGAGCGCGAGGTCGGCCCGCTGTCGGCCATCGGAAAACCTGTCCCGGTCGCGGCCGAGTGACACGCGACTAACGCCGGATCTCCGCTTCGGAGAGGTGCAGCCCCAACCGATCTTTCGAACGACGCGGCCGGCAAAAGGTCGCGCGCCTAACCAGAGGATGGACGAAGATGAACAGGGTACTTTTCTCCGCGGCGACGCTTGCCGCGGTGCTGCTTGGCGCATCCGGAAGCCGGGCGGAAACGCTCGGCCCCGTCACCGACCCGCTGGGGGTCGTGAAGATCGCCAAGGGCCAGCCGATCCTGATCGGCGGCTATTCCTCGCAGTCCGGCGGGGACACCAACCAGGGCATCGACGAGTTGCGCGGTGCCGAGATCGCCATCAAGGACGCCGGCGGCAAGGTGCTGGGCTTCCCGGTGAAGCTGCTCGGCGAGGACGCCCAGTGCACCGCCGAGGGCGGCCAGACCGCCGCCACCAAGCTGGCGGGCAACAAGCAGATCGTCGCCGTGCTCGGCCCGAGCTGCTCCTCCGGTGCCCGCGCGGGTGCGCCCATCCTGTGGAAGCTTGGCATTCCCAGCGTGGCGATCGGCGCCACGGCGCCGGCGCTGACCGCGGCCGACCGGCCGGACGGCTTCAAGGGCTTCCTGCGCGTGGTGCCGAACGACCTCAAGAGCGCGGCCTTCACCGCCAGCTACGCCTATGACAAGCTCGGCGTGAAGACCGCCGCCACCATCCATGACGGCAGCCCCTATACCGAGCAGCTGGTGCGCGCCTTCGAGAAGGACTTCACCGCCAAGGGCGGCACCATCGTCGCCAGCGAAGCCGTCTCCCCGACCGACACCGACCTGCGCCCGGTACTGACGCGCATCGCCACCAAGAAGCCCGAGCTCATCTTCACCCCGGTCTTCACCTCCACCGTCGGCTTCCTGATGCGCCAGAAGGACGAAGTGGCCGGGCTCGCCGGCACCAAGGTGATCGGCGGCGAGGGCGTGTTCAGCGCCAATGTGATCGAGGCGGTCGGCCCCAAGGTTGTCGGCTTCAACATCGTCGGCCCGTCGACCGACCTGTTCTCCGAGCGTTTCCCGGTGTTCGTGAAGAACTTCACCGCGGAATATGGCGAGGCGCCGATCGGCGGCTTCAGCGCCTATGGCTATGACGCGGCCCTGCTGACCATGGCGGCCATCAAGGAAGTCGGCAAGACCGACGCGGAGGGCAACCTCTATATCGGCCGCAACGCGCTGCACGACGCGATGATGGCGACCAAGGCGCTGCCCGGCCTCACCGGCGCGCTGACCTGCGACGTCCATGGCGATTGCGGCGCGGCGACCTACGCGATCTGGGAGTTCACCAGCGACGACCAGTCTTCGTTCGCGCCCGGCACCAACCCGAAGCGGATCTTTCCGTGAGCGACGTCCCGCGCTCCGCGACGGAGCCGGGGGCCTTCTCCGAATGGCTGCGCCGGTCGACCTGGGTCGATCATGTGCTTCTCGCTATCCGGATCAGTGTCGCCGCTCTCGTCCTGGTGGGTCTGGCCGGCGGTCTTACCGCCGGCACCTACTCCGCCGCCGATTTCGTGTCCTTCGCGATGTTCGGCCTCACCATCGGCAGCATCTACGCGCTGATCGCGCTCGGCTACACCATGGTCTACGGCATCCTGCGCATGATCAACTTCGCCCATGGCGACGTGATGATGATCGGGTCCTTCGCCGGGCTGTTCGCGGCCGGGGCGCTGAACGATGTGGGGCTGCTGAACGCCCTGCCGCTGCTGGCGCTGCCGCTGGTGCTCGCCGCCGGCATGGCGGGCGGAGCGACGATGTCGCTGGTCATCGAGCGCATCGCCTACCGGCCCTTCCTGCATGTGCGCTCGCTGGCGCCGCTGATCTGCGCAATCGGCATGTCCTTCGTCCTGCAATATGCCGCGCGCGGCCTGTTCGGCACGCGCAACCGTGCCTATCCGGGCTTTGGCTGGATGGAGGGCACCGTGAGCCTGTTCGGCCTGATCGTGCCGATCCCGCAGATCGTCGCCTTCGTGGCCGCGCTCATCGTGCTGGCCGGCCTCTTGGCGCTGGTGAAGCTGAGCCCGCTAGGCAAGGCGATGCGGGCGGTGGCGGAAGATCGTGACGCGGCGGCGCTGGTCGGCATCAATGTCGGCGCCGTCATTGTCGCCACCTTCGCCATTGGCGGCGCCATGGCCGGGGTCGCCGGCGTGCTCTACGCGCTGGTGTTCAAGCAGATCACCGTGTTCATGGGCTTCGCCCTTGGCATCAAGGGCTTCGCTGCGGCCATTCTCGGCGGCATCGGCAATCTCGGCGGCGCGCTGCTCGGCGGGCTGGTGCTGGGGCTGGCCGAGGCGCTCGGCCCGGCGCTGGTGTTGGAAGGCTTCGGCCTGCCGGCGCCCTACCAGCTCAAGGACGTGATCGGCTACGGCATGCTGGTGATGATCCTGATCTTCCGTCCACAGGGGTTGCTCGGCGAGCGACTCGCCTCGAAGCGGGCCTGACGCCATGTCCTTCAACACTGTGACCAGCTCCTTCAAGGTCGCACGGCGGCGGAAATCCCCGCTGGCCGAGACCGTTCAGGTCGGTGTCCTCGCCGGCTTTGCAGCAATCGGCTTCGCGCTGATCGGCGCCTATGTGGCGATGGACAAGCGCCATGTGGTCGAAGACACGCTGACGCTGTCGCAGATCGCCTATGCGCTGATGGCCATCGCCGCCGGCTATGTCGCCGGTCGCGATACGCAGGGCCGCCCGTCCGGTAGCCGCGTCGTCCTGCATGGCGCGCTGGCCGGCTTCGCCGGCGGGCTGTGCGTGTCGGCCCTGCTGCTGCTCATGACCTCGGTCAATCTGCGATCCACACTGGTGGCGGCGAGCCCGATGCTGACCAAGGCGCTGAGCCTCGGTGCGCCCCTCGGCTCGCTGCAGGCACTGGCGCAACTGCCCGCGCTCGGCGCCCTGCTCGGCGTGATCGGCGGCGTATTCGCGGCCCTGCCAGGCCGCTACCGCCGGGCACTGACCTATGGCTTTGGCGTTGTCCTCATCGTCGGCCTGTTCCGCGACGTGTTCGTCAGCGTGCTCGACAACCTGCCGGACCTGAACGGACCGGAGACCGAAGTCTTTGGCTCGGGCGGGCTCAACCGCGTGCCGGCGCTGGTGCTGCTTCTGGCCGGGGCGCTGTTCTGCCTGCTGCGTGACCGCTGGAATGCCCAAATCGATCCGGCACGTCGGGCGCGCTCCTCGAAGGTCGGGCTCGCTGTGCTGCTGGTGGGCGTTCTTATCCTGCCGCTGGTCACCAACGACTTCGTCGCCCAGGTCGCCATGCTGGTCGCGCTCTACATGCTGATGGGCATGGGGCTGAACATCGAGCTCGGCCTTGCGGGCCTGGTCGATCTCGGCTTCGTCGCCTTCTTCGCGGTCGGCGCCTATACGGTGGCGCTGATGTGCTCGTCGGGCCCGCTGGCGCTCGTCGACGTGTCGTTCTGGGTGGCGCTGCCGGTGGCTGTGGTGCTGGCCGCCGGCGCCGGCATGCTGTTCGGCCTGCCGGTGCTGCGGGTGCGCGGCGACTATCTCGCCATGGCGACGCTGGGCCTTGGCGAGATCATCCGCGTGCTGGTGCTGTCGGATGCGCTGGCGCCCTATCTCGGGGGCTCGCAGGGCATCATCGAGATCGATCATCCCCGCATCTTCGGCGTCTCGCTGCAGTCGCCGGCGGCGCTGTATTATCTCGCTCTGGCGCTCGCGGGCGTGGTCGCCTTCATCTCCTGGCGGCTGCAGCATGCCCGCATCGGCCGGGCCTGGCTCGCCATGCGCGAGGACGAGGACGTGGCGCAGGCGCTGGGCATTGATCCCGTGGCGTCGAAGCTGCTCGCCTACACCATCGGCGCGGCCTTTGCCGGGGCGGCGGGCGCAGTGTTCGCGGCGCTGGTCGGGTCGGTCTACCCGCACTCCTTCCAGCTGCTGGTGTCGATCAACGTGTTGGCGATCCTGGTCATTGGCGGTCTCGGCTCGCTGCCCGGCGTGCTGGTGGGTGCCATCGTGCTGATCGGCCTGCCGGAGCTGCTGCGCGAGTTCGGCGAGTTCCGCTATCTGTTCTACGGCATCGCGCTGGTGGCGATGATGCATGTGCGGGCCGAAGGCCTGTGGCCGGCCACGACCGGGACGAAGGAGAGCGCTCATGCGTGACGTCCTCCCGAAAACGCCCCCGCGTCCGCCGCTGCTGCAGGTGCGCGGGCTGAAGAAGGCGTTCGGCGGCATGATCGCCATCCAGAACGTCGATCTCAGCATTGCCGAGGGCAGCGTCCACGCCATTATCGGGCCGAACGGCGCCGGCAAGACCACCGCCTTCAACTGCATCACCGCCTTCGTGCCGCCGACCGCGGGCACGATCTACCTCGCCGGCGCGCGCATCGACGGGCTGCCGGCGCATGTGGTGGCGCGGCACGGGGTGGCGCGCACCTATCAGAACGTCCGGCTGTTCCCCAACATGACGGCACTGGAGAACGTGCTGGTCGGCCAGCATCGCCGCCTGCACGCCACCTTCTGGGAGGCGATCGTTGGCAGCGGGCGCTTCCGCCGCGAGGAGGCGGAGGCACGCGAGCGGGCGCGGGAATATCTCGCCTTTGTCGGCATTCCGCAGCGCGCGGGCGACCTTGCCCGCCACATGCCCTATGGCGATCAGCGCCGGCTGGAGATCGCCCGCGCACTGGTGGCGGGCCCTCGCATCCTGATGCTCGACGAGCCGGCGGCGGGCATGAACCCCGCCGAGGGCCGCGCGCTGGTCGAACTGATCGAGCGCATCCGCACCGAGCTCGGCGTGACCGTCGTGCTGATCGAGCATCACATGCGCGTCGTCATGGCGGTGGCCGAGCGCATCACCGTGTTCAACCGCGGTGCCGTTCTTACCGAGGGCACGCCGGCCGAGATACAGGCCGACGAGCGGGTGATCGAGGCCTATCTCGGCCGCCGCAGTGGGCAGGTCGCGGCCGCGGCCGCGTCCGCCGAGCCGCAACGCCAGATGGAGGCCCGCATCGCATGAGCAAGGCGCTGGACGTCTCCAATCTCACCGTCGCCTATGGCGAGATCGCTGCCGTGCGCGCGGTGAGTTTCACCGTCGAGGCGGGAGAGATCGCCACCATCATCGGCGCCAATGGTGCCGGCAAGACGACGATCCTGAACGCGCTGTGCGGCCTGCGCGACGTGCGCGCGGGCGCCATCCTGCTCGGCGACGACGACATCACTGCCCTGCCGCCGCATGAGCGGGTGCGCCACGGTCTCTCGCAGGTGCCGGAAGGCCGCCGCCTGTTCGGCCGCATGAGCGTCGCTGAAAACCTCGAGATCGGCGCGTATGCGCGCAGCGACCATGCGGCGCGCAGGCACGACCTCGATCATGTGCTGGAACTGTTCCCGCGCCTGCGCGAGCGCTACCGGCAGCTTGCCGGCACGCTCTCGGGCGGCGAGCAGCAGATGGTGGCGATGGGCCGCGCCTTGATGACCGCGCCCAAGGTGCTGCTTCTCGATGAGCCCACCATGGGACTGGCGCCGCAGATCGTCGATCTCGTCATCGACGCGATCCGCCGGGTCAATGACGAGGGCGTCACCGTGCTGCTGGTGGAGCAGAACGCCTATAGCGCGCTGGAGATCGCCGACCGCGCTTTCGTGCTGGAATCCGGCGAGATCACCCTCACCGGCAACGGCCCCGACCTCATCACCCACCCGCGCGTGCGCAGTGCCTATCTCGGATATGACGCATGATGCCCTCCCATGCCGGCCCTTCGGTCGATGATCCCCCTGTCCGGAGGCTGGACGCCGCCGATTTCCGTGCCGCGATGCGCGAGCTGGCGACCGGCGTCACCATCATCACCGCCGGGCGGGAGCACGGACGCCGCGGCCTGACGGCGACAGCGGTATGTTCGGTCTGTGCCGAGCCGCCGACGCTGCTGGTCTGCGTCAACCGCAGCGCGGAGGGGCACGCGGCGATACTGGAAAGCGGCAGCTTCTGCGTGAATGTCATCGCCGCCGAGCATCAGCCTCTCGCCGAGCGCTTCGCCGGCCGGGACGGGGCGCGCGGCGCGGAGCGTTTCGAGCACGGCGAATGGCGCGCTTTGGCAACCGGCGCGCCGGTGCTGGCCGATGCCATCGCCGCCTTCGACTGCCAGCTGGTGCAGGCGATCGACGCCGGCACGCACACGGTGTTTCTCGGCGCCGTCACCGCAACGACCGTCTCGCCCCGGCGCGCGGCGCTGCTCTACCGCGCCGGCGCGTTCGCAGCGACCGGCTGACCGCAATCATCACAAGCTAGCAGGATCGAGCGCGCGGACGCCGTGGAAAGCCATCTTCCACCGGCCGCCGCCGATACCGGGGGAGACGACACGGTCATGGCTGTGAAGAGACTGCAGAACGTCTATGTCCGCGCCGGCGACATGGCGGCGAGCCGTCATTTCTACGAGCAGGTGCTTGGCCTCGCCCCCAAATTCGCCGATGGCGAGCGCTGGGTGCAGTACGATGCGGGCGGGGTGAATTTCGCCGTCGGCTCGCCGGCGGAATTTCCCGAGGGCGCGGCCGGCGCGGTCGCGGTGTTCGAGGTGCCCGATCTCGATGCCCGCCAGCAGGAGCTTGCCGGCGCCGGCATCCGCATCGTGGCTTCCCGCGACATGGGCGATCACGGCCGCACGGTGACGGTGGTCGATCCCGCGGGTAATTATCTCCAGCTGTTCCAGCGCCGGCTCGCTCCCTGACCGACGCGGCTTGTCCAAGAACGAGGAAGACACCATGAAGGACCGCATCATTCTGCGCGCGGGAGAAGCCCTTGTCGCCGGCGGCCCGCCCGGCACGGCCGCCGAGCCGGAAGTGGTGATCGGCGCGCTGGACGGCCCGGTCGGCACCGCGCTGGCGACGCTGACGGGTTCGCAGGTCGCCGGCCACACCAAGGTGTTCGCGCTGCTCAATACCGACATCATGGTGCGCCCGGTCACGCTGTGCGTGTCCAAGGTGACGGTGGAGGACAACCGCTACACCAGCATCCTCATGGGCACGGTTCAGTTTGCCATTGCCAATGGCGTGCTCGACGCGGTGCGTGCGGGTTATATCCCGAAGGAGCAGGCCAACGAGCTCGGCATCATCTGCTCGGTCTGGCTCACGCCTTCCGTCACGACAGAGGCCAATCTCGACCACAAGATCCTGTTCGACCTGCACCGCCGCGGCACCACCGAGGCGATCCGCAAGGCGATGACCAACGAGCCTTCGATCGACTGGCTGCTGGAGAACCAGGACAAGATCGTGCACAAATATTACCAGATGGGCCTCGACGGAAAGATCTAGCCCGTACCGGCTGCGATCAGGCCCGGCCTCGCGCGTCGATGGCCGGGTCCGAGACGTCGAAGGCGGCGGCGATCAATTCGCGCGTATAGGCCGCTTCCGGCGCCAGGAAGACCTGCTCGGTCGGGCCCGCCTCCACCAGTTCGCCGCGCCGCATCACCATGATCCAGTCCGACAGCGCGCGGACCACCGAAAGATCGTGGCTGATGAACAGATAGGACAGGCCGTGCTCTGCCTGCAGCCGGCGCAGCAGCTCGACGATGTCCTTCTGCACCGAACGGTCGAGTGCCGAGGTCGGCTCGTCCAGCACCAGCACCTTCGGCTTGAGGATGATGGCCCGCGCGATGGCGATGCGCTGGCGCTGGCCGCCGGAGAACTCGTGCGGGTAGCGGTTGCGCAGCGCCGGATCGAGGCTGACATCCTGCAGCGCGGCGACGACCGCCCGCTCGCGGGCGCGTCCGTCGAGGCCGGGCTCGTGGACGCGCAATCCCTCGCTGACGATCTCGCCGACCGTCATGCGCGGGGAGAGCGAGCCATAAGGGTCCTGGAACACGATCTGTACCCGGCGGCGCAGCGCCCGCAGGCCGGCGGCATCGAGACCGGCGGTCGGCTGGCCCAACAGGCGTATGTCGCCGCGTGCCTCGATGAGGCGGATCAGCGCCCGGCCGAGCGTCGACTTGCCCGAGCCCGATTCCCCGACGATGCCGATGGTCTGGCCCTGCTTCAGCGTGAGGCTGACCTTGTCGATGGCGTGGATTTCCAGCGGCGGCCCGGCGAGTAGCCCTCCGCCGATGCGGAAGGTGACGTCGACGCCTTTCGCATCGAGGACGACGGGTGCGTCGGCAGCCGGCGGCGCCTTGGTGCCGGTGGGTTCGGCGGCGAGTAGGAGGCGCGTGTAGTCGTGCCGCGGCGCGGTCAGCACCTCGGCGACCGGTCCTTCCTCCACCACCTGCCCGTAGCGCATCACCATGACGCGGTCGGCGAAATGGCGGGCGAGGCCGAGATCGTGGGTGATGAACACGATGCCCATGCCGAAGCGCCGTTGCAGCACGCGCAGCAGATCGATGATCTGCGCCTGCACGGTGACGTCGAGCGCGGTGGTCGGCTCGTCGGCGATCAGCACGTCCGGCTCGGCGGCGAGCGCCATGGCGATCATCACCCGCTGGCGCTGGCCGCCGGAGAGTTCGTGCGGGTAGGCGGCGAGGCGGCGCTCCGGGTCGGGAATACCGACCAGGGTGAGCAACTCGACGGCGCGGGCACGGGCCGTCCGCCCGTTCATGCGCTTGTGGCGGATCAGCGGCTCGGCCAGCTGGTTGCCGATGGTGTAGAGCGGGTCGAGCGAGGTCATCGGCTCCTGGAAGATCATGCCGATCTTCGCGCCGCGCACCTCGTCGAGCGCGCGTGGTGGCAGGCCGAGGATCTCCCGGCCGCGATAGCGCACGCTGCCGGTGGCACGGCCGTTCTTGGCCAGCAGGCCCATTGCGGCCATCATGGTCTGGCTCTTGCCAGAGCCGGATTCGCCGACCACGGCCAGCGTCTCGCCGGCCTTCAGGGCGAGGCGGAGGCTGCGCACCGCGTGCACCTCGCCGTCCGGCGTGTCGAAGCGGACGTCAAGGTCGGCGACATCGAGGAGGAGGGCGGTCTCGGGTGCCATCTCAGCGGTCCTTCGGGTCGAGCGCATCGCGCAGGCCATCGCCGAGGAAGTTCAGCGCGAACAGGGTCGAGGTCAGGAAGAGCGAGGGGAAGAGCAGCAGCCAGTTGGCGGAGGGGATGTTCTTCGACCCTTGTGCGATCAGCACGCCCCAGCTGGTCAGCGGCTCCTGCACGCCGAGGCCGAGATAGGACAGGAAGCTCTCCAGCAGGATGACCTGCGGCACCAGCAGCGTCATGTACACGGCGACCGGGCCGAGGGTGTTCGGGACGACATGCCGCCACAAGATGCCGGCGGGAGAAACGCCGAGCGCGAGCGCCGCCTGCACATATTCCTGCCGGCGGATGGACAGCGCCTGCCCGCGCACGATGCGCGCCATGTCCAGCCATTGCACCGCGCCCACCGCGACGAACATCAGCACGAAGTTGCGGCCGAAGAACACCACCAGCATGATGACGAGGAAGATGAAGGGCAGCGAATAGAGCACGTCGACGATGCGCATCATCACGTCGTCGACCCGCCCGCCGAGATAGCCGGCGGTGGAGCCGTAGATCACTCCGATCAGCACGGCGGTGAGCCCTGCGAGCAGGCCGATGGCGAGCGACACCCGGCCGGCGATGAGCGTGCGGGTGAGCAGGTCACGCCCGGTATTGTCGGTGCCGAAGAGGAAGTAGCGCTTCGCCACCGTCATGCTGACGGTCATGCCGAGCCCGTCCGGCGCGGTGTTTTCCACCCGCGTGTCCCCGAAGCTCGACGAGCGGTCGAAATAGCGGGTCGCGCGCGGGTCGATCGGCTGGGCGGAGCGCAGCGTGGCGGTCACCCGGCCGTCCGTCTCCTGCCATGAGGTGAGGTCGACGCGCATGCGCCTGGTCACGTCGTCCAGCGCGGCGGCGATCTCGTTGGGGCCGGGATAGGGCGCGAGCCGCGGCGGCACCCGGACATAGTCGGTATAGATGGTGGTGTAGTCGTGTCCGGTGAACAGCGGGCCGGCGAGGCAGGCGAGCGCCATCAGCAGGAGATAGACGGCGCTTACCACGGCGGCGCGGTTGGCGGTGAGGCGCCGCCAGGCATCGGTCCATAGCGAGCGCCCCTTGGCCGGGGCGGCGGGCTGGGAGAGGGAGAGGTCAGTCATAGCGCACCCGCGGATCGACCAGCGCATAGGCGAGATCGACGATCAGATTGAACACGATGACGAAGACCGCGATCACCACCACGGTGCCCATCACCAGCGTGTAGTCGCGGTTCAGCGCAGCATCGACGAAGTAGCGGCCGACGCCGGGAATGGCGAAGACGGTCTCCACCACCACCGAGCCGGTCAGCAGCGCCGCAGCGGCGGGGCCGGCATAGGAGATGATGGGAAGCAAGGCCCCGCGCAGCGCGTGCTTCACCACCACCGACCAGCCGCCTAGCCCGAGGGCCCGGGCGGTGCGGATGTGGTTCGCGCGCAGCGCCTCGATCATCGCCCCGCGCATCAGCCGGGCGACGATGGCGATCTGCGGCAAAGCGAGGGTCAGCACCGGGCCGATCTTGTTGATCAGCGCGCCGCCGCCCCAGCCGGCCACCGGCACCCAGGCGAGTGTGAGGGCGAACACCAGCTGGTAGAGCGGGGCGATGACGAAGGTCGGGATGGTCGAGCCGGCGGTGGCGAGCGCCACCACGGCATAGTCGGCCCCCCGGTTCTGCCGCAAGGCGGCACCGATGCCGAGCACTGAGCCAAGCAGCAGCGCCAGGATCAGCGCCGAGGCTCCGAGCTGCATCGATACCGGCAGGCCGACCCGGAACAGGTCCGCCACGGTGAAGTCCGGCAGGTTGTAGCTGGGGCCGAAATTGCCGTGCAGCAGATCGGCGAGATAGTTCAGATATTGCCGCCATAGCGGGGCATCGAGCTGGTAGGCGCGCTCGAGATTGGCCCGCACCTCCGGGCTGAGGCCCCGCTCCTGGCTGAACGGCCCGCCGGGGGCGACGCGCAGCAGGAAGAAGGAGAGGGTGACGATGAGAAATAATGTCGGGATGGCGGTAAGCAACCGCCGCAGGACATAGCGCAACACTGGGTTGGTCCTCGTGCCGGGAGGCGGGACCGGCGACGCGGGGGCGCCGCCGGCATTCGCCTACTTGCTGATGAAGCGCGAGGGGTGGATGTCCATGACATTCGCCTGCCAGCCCTTGAGCTTGGGCGAGACGATGTTGTGGTAGCTGTAATAGAGCAGCGGCATGTTGCCGAGTTCGCCGACCAGCACGGCCTCGGCCTCGGCCAGCTTCTTCATCCGCGCCGCCGGATCGCCGCCGGCCGCCGCCGCCTCGTCCATCAGCTTCTCGAAGGAGAGATTGTTGAAGTTCGAGTAGTTGTTCCCGCTCGACTTGCGAGAGATGCCGAGGAAGGATTCCGGGTCCTTGTAGTCGGCGATCCAGCCGGCGCGGGCGTAGTCATAGTCGCCCTTCTGCTCCAGCAGCCCGTAATGGGTCTTGGTGTCGGTGTTGATCAGCGACACCTCGATGCCGAAGGGCTTGAGCTGCTCCTGGATCGCCACCGCGGTGTTCTTGTGGTTCTCCGAGGTGTTGTAGCGGATCTCCAGCTTCAGCGGCTTGCCCGGACCGTAGCCGAGGTCGGCGAGGATCTTCTTCGCCTCGTCCTCGCGGTCGAACTGCGACATGTGCGCATAGTCGGCCTCGGCGGGGGTGTAGCCGTCAATGCCGGGCGGCACCATGGAATAGGCCGGCAGCATGGAGTTCTGCCACACCTTTTCAGCGAGGAAGTCGCGGTCGATCAGCATGGAGACCGCGCGGCGCAGCTTCGGGTTGTTCCACGGCGCCTTGTCGGTTTTGATCGCGTAGTAATAGGTGCCGAGATACGGGCCGACCTTCACTTGGTCGCCAAACTTCTTCTTGAGGTCGGCCAGCTGCTCGGTGGGCAGGTCGTCATTGGAATCCAGCTCGCCGGCCTCGTAGCGCTTGATGGCGGTGGAGCGATCCTCGGTGGGGACATAGTTCACCGCGTCGAGCTTTACCTCGCCGGCGGCGTGGAACTGCGGGTTCTTGACCAGCTTGATGTGGTCGTTGGGAACGAATTCGGCGAGGGTGAACGGGCCGTTCGACACCAGCTTGCCGGGCTTGACCCAGTCGGCGCCGAGCGCCTCCATGGAGGCCTTGTTGATCGGATAGGTCGACTGGTGCGTCAGCATCTCCAGGAAATAGGGGGTCGGCGCCTTCAGCGTCACTTCCAGCGTCTTCGTGTCGATGGCGCGCACGCCGAGTTCTTCCGGCTTCGCCTTGCCGGTGTTCACCTCCTCGCCATTCTTGATGACGTAGAGCATGGAGGCATATTCGGCGCCGGTCGCCGGGTCCTCGAGGCGCCGCAGGGAATAGACGAAGTCGTCCGCTGTCACCGGCTGGCCATTCGACCACTTCCCGTCCGCGCGCAACTTGAAGGTGTAGACCTTGCCGTCGGGCGACACGGTCCAGCTCTCCGCCGCACCGGGGATGAGACCGGCGGTGGCATCCGGCATCACCAGCCCTTCGAACAGATCGCGCAGGAGATGCGCCTCATAGACCGTCGAGGTCTTATGCGGATCGAGCGATTCCGGATCGGCGGAATTGCCGCGGCTATAGACCATGTCCGCCGCGGCGGGGAGGCTGGCGGCGCTCAGTATCAACGCAGCGGACAGCAATGTCTTCAGTTGGAAACGGCTCATTTCAACGCTCCTTTGCGAGGTTGTCATCGCGGTTGCCCAATCCTAGTGCACGGCGCCGGATTGAGCGAAAGTCCCCCATTTCGAGTTTGCACGGAGGCTTTTCGCAAGTGCACGAAGGGGCGGATACCCGGCGGCGGCCGCTCCCAACCATGCCCGGTTATTGATATCGAACGGCGAAAAGCGCGTGCCGGCAAGTGCGAAACACGCCGCCGCACCGCCCCGGCGGGCCGTCGGCGATCCCCAACCATTTTCCGCCGATTCCCCGGATGCACCCAGGGGTCGTAGCCGGCGCCGGTCGGCCGAGGTATCTAAAAAGTCAAACAGTATGACTATTCAGAGCGAAAACTCTGTGGCATAGATTTTCCGCCGGCAAGCGACCCGAGAGTGGCGCGACGGCCATGCTAACGGGAGAAACGCCAATGAATTTCAGGGCTTTGCTGCTTGCGACCGCCGTTTCCGGCACGCTGTTTTCCGCTGGCGCCCATGCCGCGGATGTCACCATCGGCTTCTCGCAGATCGGCTCGGAATCGGGCTGGCGCGCGGCGGAGACCACCGTTTCCAAGGCCGAGGCCAAGAAGCGGAACATCAATTTCAAGATCGCCGATGCCCAGCAGAAGCAGGAGAACCAGATCAAGGCGATCCGCTCCTTCATCGCGCAGGGCGTGGATGCCATCTTCCTCGCGCCGGTGGTCTCCACCGGCTGGGACGCGGTGCTGAAGGAAGCCGGCGAGGCCAAGATCCCCGTCGTGCTGCTCGACCGCGACATCGACCCTTCCGGCAAGAACCTCTATCTGACCGCCGTCACCTCCGACAGCGTGCACGAGGGCAAGGTCGCCGGCGAATGGCTGGTGAAGACGGTCGGCGGCAAGCCGTGCAACGTCGTCGAACTGCAGGGCACCGTCGGCGCCTCGGTCGCCACCAACCGCAAGAAGGGCTTCGAGGACGGCATTGCCGGCGCCTCGAACGTCAAGATCGTCCGCAGCCAGACCGGCGACTTCACCCGTGCCAAGGGCAAGGAAGTGATGGAGAGCTTCATCAAGGCCGAAGGCGGCGGCAAGAACATCTGCGCGGTCTATGCCCATAATGACGACATGATGGTCGGCGCCATCCAGGCGATGAAGGAAGCCGGCCTCAAGCCGGGTACCGACGTGCTGACCGTTTCCATCGACGCCGTGCCGGACATCTTCAAGGCGATGGCGGCCGGCGAGGCCAATGCCACGGTTGAGCTGACGCCCAACATGGCCGGCCCCGCCTTCGACGCCGTCCTGGCCTATAAGACCAAGGGCACGGTGCCGCCGAAGTGGATCCAGACCGAATCCAAGCTCTACACGCAGGCGGACAATCCCATGGCCGTCTACGAATCCAAGAAGGACCTCGGCTACTGAGCCGGAACGGCCGCGGACTTCAGGTTCGCGGCACCCGCTCCCTCCGTGCGGGCCGGCCCTGTGCCGGCTCGCCACGGCCGCCCTGCCGCTTCCGAGGCCGCAATGCTTCCCATCGACCCGCTTCCGCCGCCCAAGCCTGAGCCGTCGACATCCGCGCCGCTTCTGGCCCTTGGCGGCTTCTGCAAGTCCTTTGCCGGCTTCGTTGCGCTCGATCGCGTGGACTTCACCCTCCATCGCGGCGAGATCCACGCCTTGCTCGGCGAGAACGGCGCCGGCAAGTCGACGCTCATCAAGGCCATGACCGGGGTGGTGACGCGCGACGCCGGCTCGATGCGGCTCGACGGCGAGGAGATCGCGCCGCGCTCGGCCGCGGAAGCGCTGAAGGCCGGCATCGCCACCGTCTATCAGGAAGTGAATCTCGCGCCGAACCTCTCGGTGGCGCAGAACCTGTTCCTCGGCCGGCAGCCCACACGGTTCGGCCTGGTGCGCGAGCGCGAGATGCGCGCGCGGGCCGAAGCGCTGCTGGCGGAATTCGGTCTCGCCATCGACGTGGCGGCACCGCTGGAGAGCTATTCGGTCGCCATCCAGCATATCGTCGCCATTGCCCGCGCCGTGGACCAGTCCGCCCGCATCCTCATCCTCGACGAGCCGACCGCGAGCCTCGATGCGCATGAGGTGGAGGTGCTGTTCGCGGTGATGCGGCAGCTGAAGGCGCGCGGCATCGGCATCGTCTTCGTCACCCATTTCCTCGACCAGGTCTATGCGATCTGCGACCGCATCACCGTGCTGCGCAATGGCCGCCTCGCCGGCACCGCGCCCATTGGCGAGCTGCCGCGCCTCGAACTGGTCCGGCTGATGCTCGGCCGCGAGCTGAGCGAGGCGACGGCGGCGCGCCCGCCCCGTGCCACGGAGGCTCCGGGTGCCGCGGTCGCCGGCTTCGAGGGCTTCGGCAAGCTCGGCTATGTCGCGCCTTTCGATCTCACTCTGCGCGCCGGCCATGTCGTCGGGCTGGCCGGACTGCTCGGCTCCGGCCGCACCGAGACCGTGCGTCTGGTCTTCGGCGCGGAGAGGGGCGATTGCGGCACGGCGCGGGTGGATGGTGCGGCGGTGACGATCGGTTCGCCGCGCGAGGCCATGCGGCTGGGCTTCGGTTACTGCCCGGAGGAGCGCAAGACCGAAGGCATCATCGCCGAACTCTCCGTGCGCGAGAACATCGTGCTGGCGCTGCAGGCGCAGCGCGGCGCGCTGTCCCCGCTCTCGCGCCGCGAGCAGGACGCCATCGCGGCGAAGTTCATCCGCCTGCTCGACATTCGCCCGCCCGATCCCGAGCGGCCCATCGGCCTGCTCTCCGGCGGCAACCAGCAAAAGGCGCTGCTGGCGCGCTGGCTGGCCACATCCCCGCGCCTGCTGATCCTCGACGAGCCGACGCGCGGCATCGATGTCGGCGCACATGCGGAGATCATCCGGCTGATCCGCGATCTGTGCGCGGAGGGCATGGCGTTGCTGGTGGTGTCGTCGGAACTCGACGAGATCGTCACCTATGCCGACGAGGTGATCGTGCTGCGCGACCGCGCCCATGTCGCCCGGCTCGCCGGAGATGAGGTCACCGTTCCCGCCATCCTCGCCGCCATCGCCGCCGATGCGCCGGCGGATGCGGCGTGAGGAGGGGCGCATGACCATGAAGCTTCCCCGCATCGGCACCTCGCAGATCCTCGCCCTCGCGCTGATCCTCGCCGCCAACTGGGTGGTCTCGCCGCAGTTCTTCGACATAAGGCTGCAAGACGGGCGGCTGTTCGGCAGCCTCATCGACGTGCTGAACCGTGGCGCGCCGGTCGCCCTGCTCTCGATCGGCATGGTTCTCGTCATCGCCATGCGCGGCATCGACCTCTCGGTCGGCGCGGTCATGGCCATCTGCGGCGCCATCGCCGCGAGCCTCGCCGACAGCCACCCGCTGCCGGTGGTGCTTCTCGCCGCGCTGGGTGCCGGGCTCGCCTGCGGGCTGTGGAACGGGTTTCTGGTCGCGGTGCTCGGCATCCAGCCGATCGTGGCGACGCTGATCCTCATGGTGGCCGGGCGCGGCATCGCCCAGCTCATCACCGAAGGGCGCATCGTCACCTTCACCGCGCCGGACCTCGCCTTTCTCGGCGGCGGCTCGGTGTTCGGCCTGCCGACCCCGGTCGCGCTCACCCTCGCCATGCTGGGGCTGACGCTTCTCATCGTGCGCGGCACCGCGCTCGGGCTGATGATCGAGGCGACCGGCGGCAATCCCCGCGCCAGCGCGCTGGCCGGCATCGGCACACGGCTCATCACCGTCGCGGTCTATATGTGGAGCGGGCTGTGCGCGGCACTCGCCGGGATCGTCGCGGCGGCGGACATTCTCGGCGCGGATGCCAATAATGCCGGGCTGTGGCTGGAACTCGACGCCATCCTCGCCGTGGTCATCGGTGGCACCTCGCTGTTCGGCGGGCGCTTCTCGATCCTGCTGGCGGTGGTCGGCGCGCTCATCATCCAGGCGATGAACACCGGCATTCTGCTCTCGGGCTTCCCGCCGGAGACCAATCTGGTGGTGAAGGCGGTGGTGGTGCTGGCGGTGCTGCTGGCCCAGTCGCCCCGGCTCGGCAGCCATCTTGCGGGCCTGCGCGTGCTGTTCGGCCGCGGAAAATCGTGAGGGGGATGGAATGCGCTCGATCAGCCGTCTGACCCCGGTCCTCGCCACCACGGCGGTTTTCCTCGCCGGCTTCCTGCTGTGCTCGGCGATCTACCCGAACTTTGCCTCGTTGCGGGTGGTGATGAACCTGCTCACCGACAACGCCTTTCTCGGCATCGTCGCGGTGGGCATGACCTTCGTCATCATTTCCGGCGGCATCGATCTTTCCGTCGGTTCGGTGATCGGCTTCACCACCGTGTTCCTGGCGCTGGCCATCGAGCGCTGGGGCGTGCCACCGCTGGCGGCCTTCGTGCTCATCCTGGTGCTTTGTGCGGCCTTCGGCGCGGCGATGGGGGCGGTGATCCAGTATTTCGAGCTGCCCGCCTTCATCGTCACGCTGGCCGGCATGTTCCTTGCGCGGGGCCTCAGCTTCCTCATGTCGACGGAATCCATTCCGATCAACGCCGAGCTGTATTCCCACCTGTCCGACCATGCCCTGCGCTTCGACGGCGGCGCCCGCCTCACCGTGCCGGCGATGATAATGCTGGCCGTGGTGATCGCCGGCATGGTGCTGCTGCACCTCACCCGCTTCGGCGCGAATGTCTATGCGCTTGGCGGCTCGCGCACCGCCACCGGGCTGATGGGCATCAATGTCGCGCGCACCACCGTGCTCATCTACACGCTGTCGAGCGTGCTCGCCGGGCTCTCCGGCATCGTCTTCTCGCTCTACACCTCGTCGGGCTATTCGCTCTCGGCGGTCGGGGTCGAGCTCGACGCCATCGCGGCGGTGGTGATCGGCGGCACGCTGCTGTCGGGTGGCTACGGCTTCGTCTTCGGTTCCTTCCTCGGCGTGCTGATCCAGGGTCTGATCCAGACCTACATCTCCTTCGACGGTTCGCTGTCGAGCTGGTGGGCGAAGATCGCCACCGGCCTGCTGCTGTTCGCGTTCATCGCCTTTCAGCAGCTTACCCTGCATCTTGCCCGCCGGCCGGCGCGCCGTTCGCGCCCCGCTACAGCAGGAGCCGCACAGCCGTGACGTCGCAGATCATCGTCATTCCCGCCCGCCGCGCCCATTCCAACCATGCGGAAGTCGCGCGCACCATCGGCATCGACATCATTTCCGGGCGCTATGGCGAAGGCGCCAAGCTGCCGGGCGATGCCGAGCTCACGCTCATCTTCGGCGTCTCGCGCCCGGTGCTGCGCGAGAGCGTGAAGACGCTGGTGGCCAAGGGCCTGCTCTCCACCAAGGCGCGGGTCGGCACCGTGGTGCGCGAGCGCGCCGCCTGGAACATGTTCGATTCCGACGTGCTGGCCTGGCATCTCGATGCCGGCATCGACAAGCGCTTCCTGCGCGACCTTTCCGAGATCCGCCTCGCGGTGGAGCCGCGCGCGGCCGCGCTGGCCGCCGAGCGCCGCAGCGCGGAGGACCTCGCCGTGCTGCGCGGCGCGGTGGGCCGGATGAAAGATCATCCCGGCGCGTCGGACGGCTTCGCCGAGGCGGACCTTGCCTTGCACGTCGCGGTCGCCACCGCCTCCGGCAATCCGTTCATGCGCTCCATTGGCGGGGTGATCGAGGCGGCGCTGCGCGCGTCCTTCGTGCTCTCCGCGCCCGGCGATGCGCGCGAGCACGACATCGCGGTGGCCGCGCATGAGCGCATCGTCGAGGCCATCGCCGACAAGGACGCGGAGGCCGCCGCCGCCGCCATGACCAATGTGATCTTCAACGGCCTGCGCCGCCATGGCGCGGCAGGCTGAACGGGTGCCCAGATGAATGACGACGGGTCGAGCAACGACAACAAGAAACCGCTGCGGAGCCAGAGCTGGTTCGGCCGTCAGGACAAGATGGGCTTTTACTACCGCTCGTTCCTGAAGAATTCCGGCCAGCCGCAGGACCGTTTCGACGGACGCCCGGTCATCGGCATCTGCAACACCTGGTCCGAGCTCACCCCCTGCAACATCCATTTCCGCGACCTCGCCGAGCATGTGCGGCGCGGCGTGCTGGATGCCGGCGGCTATCCCCTCGAATTCCCGGTCTCCTCGCTCGGCGAGGTGACGATGCGCCCCACCGCCATGCTGTTCCGCAACCTCGCCTCGATGGATGTGGAGGAGGCGATCCGTGCCCATCCGCTCGACGGCGTGGTGCTGCTGATGGGCTGCGACAAGACCACGCCGGCGCTGCTGATGGGTGCCGCCTCGGCCGATTTGCCGGCGATCGGCGTCTCCGGCGGGCCGCAGCTGCGCGGCGTCTATCGCGGGCAGATCATCGGTTCGGGCACCAACATCATCTCGATGAGCGAGCAGCTGCGCGCCGGCGAGGTGACGCTGGAGGAATTTCACGAGGCGGAAGCGGGCATGAACCGCTCATCCGGCTCCTGCATGACAATGGGCACCGCCTCCACCATGGCCTCGATGGTCGAGGCGCTGGGGCTCGGCCTGCCGGAGAATGCCGCCATTCCCGCCGTCGACGCGCGGCGCAACCTGCTGGCCCGCATGGCCGGGCGGCGCATCGTCGAGATGGTGCACGAGGATCTCAAGCCCTCCGATATCCTCACCCGCGCCGCGTTCGAGAACGCCATCCGCACGCTGGCGGCGATCGGCGGCTCGACCAATGCGGTGGTGCACCTCCTCGCCATTGCCGGCCGTGTCGGCGTCGACCTCACTCTGGCGGATTTCGACCGGCTCGGCCGCGACATCCATTGCCTCGTCGACCTGATGCCGTCCGGCCGCTTCCTGATGGAGGATTTCTACTATGCCGGCGGCCTGCCCGCCGTGCTGCGCGCGCTGGGCGAGCGCGGGCTGCTCCACAAGGAGGCCCGCACCGCCAATGGCCGCACCCTGTGGGAGAATGTCGAGAAGGCGCCGAACTGGAATGCCGAGGTCATCACCTCGTTCGAGGCGCCGTTCAAGGCGGATGCCGGCATCGCCATCCTGAAGGGCAATCTCGCGCCCGACGGTGCCGTCATCAAGCCTTCGGCCGCCTCGCCGCATCTGCTGCAGCACACCGGCCGCGCCGTGGTGTTCGAGAATGTCGAGGAGATGCACCACGCGGTTAATGACGAGGCGCTGGATATCGACGCCAGCTGCATCATGGTGCTGAAGAATTGCGGGCCCAAGGGCTATCCCGGCATGGCCGAGGTCGGCAACATGCCGCTGCCGGCCAAGCTGCTGCGCGAGGGCGTGCGCGACATGATCCGCATTTCCGATGCGCGCATGTCGGGCACCGCCTATGGCACCGTGGTGCTGCATGTCGCCCCGGAGGCGACCGCCGGCGGCCCGCTGGCGCTGGTGAAGAATGGCGATCTCATCACGCTCGACGTGCCCGCCCGCGCGCTGCACCTGCATGTGGACGAGGCGGAGCTTGCCGCCCGCCGCGCCGCCTGGGTGGCGCCCGAACCGCACGCCGCGCGCGGCTACCAGAAGCTCTACATCGACCATGTGCTGCAGGCCGACCGCGGCGCGGATTTCGACTTCCTGGTCGGCCGCTCGGGCTCGCCCGTGCCCCGCGATAATCACTGACAATTCGCACTAAGACCTTGCACTGAGGATCACCTATGCCGACCTCTTCCGCCGCCCGGCCCTATAAGGGCGTCTTCCCGGTTGCTCCCACCGTCTTCGATGCGGAGGGCCGGCTGGACCTTGCCGGACAGAAGCGCGCCATCGATTGCATGATCGATGCCGGCTCGCATGGCCTGTGCATCCTCGCCAATTTCTCCGAGCAGTTCGTGCTGACCGATGACGAGCGCGACCTCGTCATGCGCACCGTGCTGGAGCATGTCGCCGGGCGCGTGCCGGTCATCGTCACCACCACGCATTTCGCCACGCATATCTGCGCCGAGCGTTCGCGGCGCGCGCAGGAAATGGGCGCGGCGATGGTGATGGTGATGCCGCCCTATCACGGCGCCACCTTCCGCGTGCCGGAAGCGGCGATCTATGACTTCTATCGCGCGGTGTCGGATGCCATCGACATCCCGATCATGGTGCAGGACGCGCCGGTCGCCGGCACGCCGCTCTCGGTGCCGTTCCTCGCCCGCATGGCGAAGGAGATCGAGCACCTCGCCTATTTCAAGATCGAGGTGCCGCAGGCCGCGAACAAGTTGCGCGCGCTGATCGAGGCCGGCGGCGCCGACATCGTCGGCCCGTGGGATGGCGAGGAGGCGATCACACTGATGGCCGATCTCGACGCCGGGGCGACCGGCGCCATGACCGGCGGCGGCTATCCCGACGGCATCCGCCAGATCATCGACCCCTATTTCGCCGGCGACCGCGCGGCGGCGATCGACGCCTATATGCGCTGGCTGCCGCTGATCAATTACGAGAACCGCCAGACCGGGCTGGCGGCGTGCAAGATCCTGATGAAGGAGGGCGGGGTGATCGCCCATGACACGCTGCGCGCGCCGCTGCCGCCCGTACATCCGGCCACCCGCGCCGGCCTCATCGAGATCGCCCGCCGTCTCGATCCGCTCGTGCTGAAATGGGGGCGCTGAGCATGCTCACCGGAGCCGCCCTCATCGGCAGCCATGAGTTCACCGGCGCCAGGACCTTCCGCGCCATCGATCCCGCGCGGGGCGAGGCGATCGAGCCCGCCTTCACCGAGGCGGGGCCCGAGGAGGTGGCGCAGGCCGCCGCGCTGGCCGCGGCGGCGTTTCCGGCCTATCGCGCCACCACGCCGGAGGCGCGCGCCGGCTTCCTCGACCTGATCGCCGCCCGTATCGAAGCCCTTGGCGATGCGCTGATCGAGCGCGCCGCGCAGGAAACCGGTCTGCCCGTCGCCCGCCTGCAGGGCGAGCGCGCGCGCACCACCGGGCAATTGCGCCTGTTTGCCAGCTGGGTGCGGGCGGGCGGGGCCGACGAGCCGCGCCTCGATTCCCCGCTGCCCGAGCGCAAGCCGCTGCCGCGCGCGGATCTGCGCCTGCGCCATATCGGCATTGGCCCGGTCGCGGTGTTCGGCGCCTCCAACTTTCCGCTCGCCTTCTCGGTCGCGGGTGGCGACACCGCCTCCGCGCTTGCGGCCGGCTGCCCGGTGGTGGTGAAGGGCCATCCCGCCCATCCCGGCACGTCGGAATTGGTCGGCCGCGCCATCCGCGAGGCGGTGGCGCAGGCGGGACTGCCCGAAGGTGTGTTCTCGCTGGTCACCGGCACGTCGCATGAACTGGGCGCCGCGCTGGTGGCGGATCCGCGCATCAAGGCGGTGGGCTTCACCGGCTCGCGGGCGGGCGGCCTCGCGCTGGTGAACATTGCCAATAACCGCGCCGAACCCATCGCGGTCTATGCCGAGATGAGCAGCATCAACCCGGTGTTCCTGCTGCCCGCCGCACTCAAGGCGCGGGCGGAGGCGCTCGCCACTTCGTTCGTCGCCTCGCTGAACATGGGCGCCGGCCAGTTCTGCACCAATCCCGGCCTCATCATCGCCGTGGCTGGTGACGACCTGCACCGCTTCCTCACCACCGCCCGCGCGGCGCTGGAGAGCGCGCCTTCCGCCACCATGCTCACCCCCGGCATTGCCCAGGCCTATGCCCGGGGCGTCGCCGCCATCGAGGCGACCGGCGCGGCCGAGGAGGTGGCGCGCGGTGGCACGCAGGGCGGGCCCAATGCCTGCCGCCCGGCGCTGTTCGTCACCGAGG
The DNA here is from genome assembly GCA_003241485.1 of Ancylobacter novellus. Classification (GTDB taxonomy): domain Bacteria; phylum Pseudomonadota; class Alphaproteobacteria; order Rhizobiales; family Xanthobacteraceae; genus Ancylobacter; species Ancylobacter novellum_A. The sequence goes on along the minus strand of QFQD01000009.1, from coordinate 4,159 downwards.
CGCACGCCTTCCTCGCCACCGAGGCGCTGGCGCATGAGGTGTTCGGCGCCTCCTCGCTGGTGGTGGCCTGCGCGAGCCAGGAGGAAATGCTCGCGGTCGCCGGCGCGGTCGAGGGTCAGCTCACCGCCACGCTGCAGCTCGACGCCGGCGATCATGCGCTCGCCGCCCTTCTGCTGCCGATCCTGGAGGAGAAGGCCGGGCGCATCCTCGCCAATGGCTGGCCGACCGGCGTCGAGGTCTGCCATGCCATGGTGCATGGCGGCCCGTTCCCGGCGACGTCGGACCCGCGCTCGACCTCGGTCGGCACGCTCGCCATCCGCCGCTTCCTGCGCCCGGTCTGCTACCAGGACCTGCCCGAGGCGCTGCTGCCCGCCGCCGTCAAAGGCGACAACCCGCTCAACCTGCCCCGCCTCATAGACGGCGCACCGGCCATGCCACGGGAGCCGCGCCCATGAGCCCCATCCGCCTCGCCATTGTCGGCCTCGGCAAGATCGCCCGCGACCAGCATCTGCCCGCCATCGCCCGCACGGACGGCATCGAGCTGGTGGCCATCGCCAGCCGCAATGCGGCGCTGGAGGGGGTCTACCATTTCGCCACGCTGGACGAGATGCTGGCGGGCGGCGCGCCGATCGACGCCGTGGCGCTGTGCACGCCGCCGCAGGTCCGCCGCGCGCAGGCACAGGCCGCGCTGGAGGCCGGCAAGCATGTGCTGCTGGAAAAGCCGCCCGGCGCCACGGTGAGCGAGATCGGGCCACTCATTGCCGCCGCGCAGGCGTCGGGAAAGACGCTGTTCGCCACCTGGCACTCCCGCTTCGCCCCGGCGGTCGAGCCCGCCCGCGCCTTCCTCGCCGCGTGCACGCTCCGCTCGGTGCGTATCGAGTGGAAGGAAGACGTGCGGGTCTGGCATCCCGGTCAGGACTGGATCTTCGAGCAGGGCGGACTCGGCGTGTTCGATCCCGCGATCAACGCACTGTCGATCCTGACCCGGATCCTGCCGCGCCCGGTCTTCGTCACCGGCGCCCATCTCGCTTTCCCCGCCAACCGCGACGCGCCCATCGCCGCGCAGATGGAACTGGCCGATGCGCAGGGTCTGCCCATTCGCGCGGAGCTGGATTTCCTGCAGACCGGCCCGCAGACCTGGGACATCTCCATCGAGACCGACCTCGGCAATCTCACCCTCTCGGCTGGCGGCGCGAAGCTGTTCCATGACGGCGTGCCGCTCGTCGACGCGAAGGAGGCCGAATATGCCGGCATCTACCAGCACTTCGTCGCGCTGATCGAGGCGGGCGCCTCCGACGTCGACCTCGCGCCGCTGGGCCTCGTCGCCGACGCTTTCCTGCTCGGCCGGCGCTCGCTTGTCGCTCCTTTCGACTATTGAACACCAAGAGTACCGCCATGCACGGCAAGGCACCGAAGACCGACCGCACGCTCCGCTCGAAGGCCTGGTTCGACAACCCGGCCAATATCGACATGACGGCGCTCTATATCGAGCGCTACCTCAATTTCGGCCTGAGCCAGGAGGAATTGCAGAGCGGTCGCCCGATCATCGGCATCGCCCAGACCGGTTCGGATCTCTCGCCCTGCAACCGCCACCATCTCGAACTCGCCAAGCGGGTGCGCGAGGGCATTCGCGAGGCGGGTGGCATCGCCATCGAATTTCCGGTGCATCCCATTCAGGAGACCGGCAAGCGCCCCACCGCCGGGCTCGACCGCAACCTCGCCTATCTCGGCCTGGTCGAGACGCTCTACGGTTACCCGCTCGACGGCGTCGTGCTCACCATCGGCTGCGACAAGACCACCCCGGCGCTGCTGATGGCGGCGGCGACGGTGAACATTCCCGCCATCGCGCTCTCGGTCGGGCCGATGCTGAACGGCTGGTACAAGGGCGAGCGCACCGGCTCGGGCACCATTGTGTGGAAGGCGCGCGAGCTGCTGGCGGCGGGCGAGATCGACCAGGCCGGCTTCGTGAAGCTGGTCGCCTCCTCCGCCCCCTCCACCGGTTACTGCAACACCATGGGCACGGCGACGACGATGAACTCGCTCGCCGAGGCGCTGGGCATGCAGCTGCCCGGCTCGGCGGCCATTCCCGCGCCCTATCGCGACCGGCAGGAAATCGCCTACCGCACCGGGCTGCGCATCGTCGACATGGTGCATGAGGACCTCAAGCCCTCCGACATCCTCACCCGCGAGGCGTTCCTCAATGCCATCCGGGTGAATTCCGCCATTGGCGGTTCGACCAACGCGCCGATCCACCTCAATGCGCTGGCGCGCCATGTCGGCGTGGAGCTGAGCATCGACGACTGGCAGACCTATGGCGAGGAGGTGCCGCTGCTGGTGAACCTGCAGCCGGCCGGCGAATATCTCGGCGAGGACTACTATCACGCCGGCGGCGTGCCGGCCGTGGTCAGCCAGCTGATCGAGCAGGGCCTCATCGCCGAAGGCGCGATGACCGCCAACGGGCGTACGCTCGGAGAGAACTGCCGCGGCACGGCGATCGAGGACGAGGCGGTGATCCGCCCCTATGACCGGCCGCTGAAGGAGAAGGCCGGCTTCCGCGTGCTGCGCGGCAATTTGTTCTCCTCCGCCATCATGAAGACCAGCGTCATCTCGGCGGAGTTCCGCGCGCGCTACCTTTCCAACCCCGATGATCCCGAGGCCTTCGAGGGCCGCGCGGTGGTGTTCGACGGACCCGAGGACTACCACGCCCGCATCGACGATCCCGCCCTCGCCATCGACGAGACCACCATCCTGTTCATGCGCGGGGCCGGCCCGGTCGGCTATCCCGGCGCGGCGGAAGTGGTGAACATGCGCGCGCCGGACTACCTCATCAAGGCGGGCATCCATGCGCTGCCCTGCATCGGCGACGGGCGCCAGTCCGGCACGTCCGGCTCGCCCTCCATCCTCAATGCCTCGCCGGAAGCGGCCGTGGGCGGCGGCTTGGCCCTGCTACGCACCGGCGATCGGGTGCGCATCGACCTGAAGCGCAACAGCGCCAACATGCTGGTGGCCGAGGAGGAGCTGGAGGCGCGCCGGCAGGCGCTCGCCGCCGCGGGCGGTTACGCCTATCCGCCCAGCCAGACGCCCTGGCAGGAGATCCAGCGCGCTTATGTCGGCCAGCTGGAGACCGGCGCGGTGCTGGAGCCGGCAGTGCGCTACCAGCGCATCGCCCAGACCATGGGGATGCCGCGTGACAATCACTGAGCGCATCGCCGCGTCCTCCACGCCCGCCGGGGCCGCGTCGGCCACGGCGCTGTGCGAGGAGCGCTGCCATCTCGGCGAGGGGCCGAGCTACGACGCGGCGCGCGACACCGCCTGGTGGTTCGACATCCTTGAGAAGCGGCTGTTCGAGGCGCGTCTCGCCACGGGCGAGATCGTCATTCATGCGCTGCCCTTCATGGCGAGCGCGCTGGCGGCTGTCGACGCGCAGCGCCAGTTGCTCTCCACGGAAGGCGGGCTGGTGCTGCGCGACATCGCCACCGGCCGGCTCGACCTGCTCGCGCCCGTCGAGGCCGATAATCCGTCGACGCGCTCGAACGATGCGCGGGTGCATCCCAGCGGCACCTTCTGGTTCAGCACCATGGGCCGGCGGGCGGAGCCGGGCGCGGGCGCCATCTATGCCTTCCGGGCCGGGACGGTGACGCCGCTGTTTACCGGCCTCACCATTCCCAATGCCATCTGCTTCGCGCCCGATGGGCTCACCGGCTATTTCGCCGACACCGCCGCCAACCGCCTGCACCGGGTGCGGCTCGATCCCGCGACCGGCCACCGGCGAGGGCGGGCTGGACGGCGCGGTGACGGACGCTGACGGGCTGATCTGGTGCGCCATCTGGGGCGGGGCGCGGCTCAATGCCTATTCGCCCGAAGGCCGGCAGGTTCGCAGCCTCGCCACCCCCGCGCGCCAGACCAGCTGCCCGGTCTTCGTCGGCGCGGGGTTCGACCGCGTGCTGGTGACGTCGGCCTGGGAGGGCATGGACGACGCCGCCCGCGCGGCCGATCCGCATCACGGCCACACCTTCCTCCTCGACATCGGCACGCGCGGCCGCGCCGAGCCGCGCGTCACCCTCGGGGGGCAGTGATGGCGGCCGTTTCGCATGTCGTCGTCGACTGGGGCACATCGAGCTTCCGGCTGTGGGCGCTCGACCGCGCCGGCCATGTGCTC
>QFQD01000008.1 GCA_003241485.1 Ancylobacter novellus | reverse complement strand
GGTGCGGAAGCTACCAGGGCGATGACGCGTGCTCGTGCCGGTCGTGCCGCTTATGTCGGCGCGCGCGACCTCGAAGGGTCGCCCGATCCGGGCGCCGTCGCGGTGGCGCGGGTGTTCGAGGCATTGGCCCGGCTGGCCTAGGGAGCGCGCGCCATGCATCTCGATGCGGAGCACATCTCCCAGCTGATCGCGCTCTGCCGCGCCGAGATCGACCGCAACTGCGACCGCCTTTCGGTGCTCGACAGCGCCATCGGCGACGGCGACCACGGCGCCAATATGCGGCGCGGGCTGGAGGCGGTCTTCGCCGAGCGCGAGACCATCGCCGCCCTGCCGCTGCCGGCGGCACTGGAGCGGATCGGCCTCGTGCTGGTGATGAACATCGGCGGCGCGGCCGGCCCGCTCTATGGCACGCTGCTGATGGAACTCGGGCGCGGCCTCACACCCGATGCCGATGCCACGGGCTTCGCCGCCACGCTGGAGAGTGCCATCGCCGCCGTGGCGCGTCGCGGACGCTCGGGGCCGGGCGACAAGACGCTGCTCGACGTGCTCTACCCCGTACAGGCCGAGATGCGCCGGCACGCGGCGCCCGAGGCCATCGCCGCCTGCGCCCGCTCCGCCGCGCGCTCGACCGGCCCGATGCAGGCGCGCCGGGGACGCGCGGCCTTTCTCGGCGCCCGGTCGATCGGTCATGAAGATCCCGGCGCGTCGAGCTGCGCGCTGCTGGCCGCCGCCATCTGCGGCTATTTCGCGGAGCATCGCGTGTCATGAGTGGCGTTGCCGGAGAACGCGCGGCCAATGTGGGCATCGTGATCGTGTCGCATTCCCCGCTGGTGGCGCGGGGCGCGGCCGACATGGTGCGCCAGATGGTGGGCGACGGCGTGCCGCTGGCCTGGACCGGGGGCAATGCCGAGGGCGGGCTTGGCACGCATGTCGCGGGCATTCAGGCCGCCATCGAGGCCGCATGGTCGGAAGCGGGCGTTGCCATCTTCGTCGATCTCGGCGGCGCCGAGACCAATAGCGAAATGGCGGCCGAACTCCTCGGCGCGTCGCGTGCCGGCCGGATCGTCGTGTGCAACGCGCCGCTGGTCGAGGGCGCGGTCGTGGCGGCGGCGGAATCCTCCGGCGGCTCCAGCCTCGCCCGGGTGGTGGCGACGGCCGAGGAGCTGTCGCCCTGATGAGCGAACTCAACTCCCTCTCCCCGCGCGAGCGCTCCGGCAAGAGCTGGCAGACCGAGGTCGAGGTGACCCACGGCACCGGGCTGCATGCGCGCCCTTCCGTCACCTTCACCCGTCTCGCCAAGAGCTTTCCCTGCGCCATCGAGGTGCTGGTCGATGGCACGGGCGACTGGCTGAATGGCAAGAGCATCGTGAAGATCATGGGCGCCCGCATCCGCCGCGGCACGCGCCTGCATATCCGCGCCGAAGGTGCCCGTGCAGAAGAGGCGGTGGTTGCGCTCTGCGAACTGGTGCGGCGCAATTTCGACGATGAGCGCAAGCATGGCCGGGTCGATGGCCGGCCCGTCTAACGTGATCCCGCCCGCCCATCGCGGCACCTCCGCCTCGCCCGGTCGCGCGCTGGGGCCCGCTTTCCGCGCCCGCGACCGCAGCGCCGCTGTGGTTGACCCGGTCGCCGGGGACGCAGCGGCGTCGCTACGCGCGGCGGTCGCGCTGGCCGCCACGGAACTGCGCGTGCTGTCCGCCGGGGCGGACCCGCAAGCCGCCAGCGTGCTGGATTTCCAGATCGAAATGCTGCTGGACGAGGAGATCCTCGTGCCCGCTTTGGCACGTATCGCGAAGGGGGATGGCGCCGCGCTCGCCTGGGCCGGCGCCATGGACGCCTATATCGAGGCCTTCACCGCCGACGCCACGCCGGACGATGCCTTCGCCGCGCGGGTGACGGACCTTACGGATCTGCGGCACCGGGTGCTGGACGCGCTGGCCGGGCGCACGGGTGCCGACTTTCCCGCGGGCGCGGTCTATGCCGGCCCCGACATGCCGCCAAGTCTGTTTCTCGCGCATGACTGGTCGAAGGGCGGCGCCATTGCGCTGTCGGCCGGCAGCGCCATCAGCCATGTCGCCTTGCTGGCCCGCGCGCGCGGCGTGCCGATGGTGATCGGCCTCGGCGAGATCGAGATGGAAGACGGGCAGGCCGTGCTCGTCGACGGAGACGCCGGCCTCGTCCGGGTTGAGCCGGCGGGCGCACCGGTCGCGACGCCGCCAGCGCCGACACAGGCGACGGACAACCGTCCTGTCCCGCCCTCCCCGGCACTCGCCGTGGCGGGCGGAAACAGCGACGGCGGGGAGACCTCGGTGCGGCTTTGCGTGAACCTCAACACCCTGTCGGATCTCGACAGTTTCGAGGTCGACGGCGTGGATGGCGTCGGTCTGGTGCGCACCGAATTCCTGTTCGCCTCCGCCGCCGACGTGCTCTTCGAGGAACGCCACTTTGCCTGCTATCGGGAGATCGTCCATCGGCTGGCGGGGCGCCCGGTCACCTTGCGCATGTTGGACTATGGCGGCGACAAGACGCTGGCGGGCATTGCGGAGGGCGGGCCGGCTTCGCTGCTCGGCGCGCGCGGCATCCGCCTGCTTCTGGCGCACCCCGAACTCGCCCGCATCCAGGCGCGCGCCCTGATGCGGGCCGCCGCGCTGGGGCCTGTCAGCGTGCTGCTGCCCATGGTGACGGTTCCCGCCGAACTCGACGCGATGAACAGCCTGTTCGAGGAGGAAGCCGCGCGCCTTGCCCGCCTCGGCATCCCTGCCCGGCTGCCGCCGATCGGCATCATGGTGGAGGTCCCGGCCGCGGCGCTGACGCTGGACCTGTTCGAGGCGGCGGCGTTCTTTTCGGTGGGGACCAACGACCTGATGCAGTATCTCTCGGCGGCGGCGCGCGACAATCCCGCCATCGCCCCTCTCAATGCCCAATCGGAGCCTGCCTTGTTCCGCCTGCTGGCCCAGATCCGCGCCACCGCCCGCGCGCTCGGCAAGCCCGTCTCGGTCTGTGGCGATCTCGCCAGCACCCCGCAGGGCCTCGCCAAACTGCTGGCGGCGGGTTTTCGCGACGTATCGGTAGCGCCGCGACACCTGCCGGCCATTCGCGCCGCCCTGGCGGCCGGTGCGGTGGCGCCCGCACGGATGGAAGGCTGAGCCATGGCACGCGAACCCGGCGACGAGGCGGTGATCGCCTACAAGACCATTCTTGCGGGCATTCTCGACAACCGCCCCTCCGGCACGCGCCAGCGGCTGGCCACGGCACTGGGCAAGCATCGCAGCTTCGTCACGCAGGTGACGAGCCCGACCTATGAGACGCCGCTGCCCGCCCGCCATCTGCCGACCATTTTCCGGGTCTGCCATTTCAGCCCCGCCGAGCAGGAGCGCTTCCTCGCCGCCTATCAGTCTGCCCATCCCGGACGGTTGCCGGATGTGGGCGGCAGCGAGAAACTGCGTCCGCTGACGCTGATGGCGCCGGATTTCGGCGACGAGAAGAAGAACCGGCAGTTCGACGATGCCATCGCCGAGCTGGTGCAGAAGATGGCGACGCTGGTGAACGGGGGGGAGTGACGATGCCGATGGCCGTGCCGCGCCGCCTCGCCCGATTGTCGCCGCGGAGCGCCGGGCGATGAAGAAGATCATGAACGCGCCGGAACACTTCGTGGCCGAGAGCCTCGACGGTTTCGTGCGCGCTCATGAGGCGCTGGTGATGTTCGGCGGCGGGCGCCGGTTCGTCCGCCGGCGCGAGCTGGTGGCGGGCAAGGTCGCCATCATCTCCGGCGGCGGCGCCGGCCACGAGCCGCTGCATTCCGGCTTCATCGGACACGGCATGCTGGACGCCGCCTGCACCGGCCATGTCTTCACCTCGCCCACGCCCGACCAGATCGTGGCGGCGATGGACGAGACCGACACCGGCGCCGGCTGCCTGCTGGTGGTGAAGAATTACGACGGCGACGTGATGAATTTCGAGATGGCGGCCGAGATGGCCGCCGCCCGGCACGCCATCGAGATGGTGGTCGTCGAGGATGACGCCGCCACCGGCCCTTCGGTGCGCGGGCGCGGGCGGCGGGGCGTCGCCGGGACCGTCGTGTTCGAGAAGCTCATCGGCGCGGCCGCCGAGCGCGGAGCGGACCTTGCCGCGCTGAAGGCGCTCGGCGACGCGCTGAACGGGCGCGTGCGCTCCATGGGCGTGGCGCTGCGCGGGGTGACGGTGCCGAACAATACGCGCGAGACCTTCGCGCTCGGCCCGGACGAGATGGAGATCGGAGTCGGCATCCATGGCGAGCCCGGGCTGTGCCGGACGCCGCTGGCGGGCGCCGACGAGATCGTCCGCCTCCTGGGCGAGCGCATCCTCGCCGAGCTTCCAACCGATGACGCGGACGCAGGGGGGCACCGTCCGGTGCTGCTGGTCAACGGCTTCGGCGGAACGCCGCCGATCGAGCTGTACCTCGCGCAGGGCATCGCGCATCGCTTCTTCGAGCAGCGCGGCATCGTGCCGGCGCGCGCGCTGACCGGCACCTTCGTCACCTCGCTCGACATGGCGGGAATGTCGCTGACGCTCGCCTTGCTCGACGCGGCGCAGTTCGAGCTGTGGTGCGCGCCGGTGGCAACGCCATGCCTCAACTGGTGACGGCGAGCGCCGTGCGCGTGTAAAGCGCCGGCAGCCGCGAGCGTGCGAATAGGATAAAATGCGGTTCTGCCGGAAGCCGGAACCGGCCGGATGTTTACATTCCTCCAATGCCAGGGAACGCGCGTTGCGACGGCAGCGGGGCGCGGGCGAACATCGGAAGGACCTCATGGCCAAGCCCAAACCGACGACAGGAGCCGTCATTGGCTCGCTTATCCTCATCGGCGGCGTTGTCGCCGTGGGTGCCGGGGCTTTTGCCTATACCGGCGGCTTCCTCTCGCCCGACCGCCTGACGCCGACCAAGCTGGTCTCCGCCCTCGCCCCGCCCGGCGGACCGGCGCTCGGCCATCGCCGCAACCACGCCAAGGGCATCTGCTTCACCGGCGTGTTTGAATCGAACGGCAAGGGCGCGGCGATCTCGACGGCGCCGATGCTGGCGAGCGGGCAGTTCCCCGCCATGGGTCGCTTCAATCTCGGCACGCCCGATCCCAACGCGCCGGACGCCACGGTGCGCGTGCGCGGGCTGGGGCTGGAGATCACCGCCGGCACATCGGTGTGGCGGGCGGCGATGATCGACCCGCCATTCTTCCCGGTGTCGACGCCCGATGCCTTCTACGGCCTGCTGGAGGCCTCGCACAGCAAGGCGCCCGACGCGATGAAGAACTTCATCGCGGCCAACCCGGAATTCGGCGCCTTCGCCGGCTGGGCCGGCAGTGCGCCGTGGACGTCGAGCTATGCCGAGGACCCGTTCAACAGCCTCAACGCCTTCATCTTCGTCGACGCCGCCGGCAAGCAGCAGGCCGTGCGCTGGTCGTTCCGGCCTGAAGCGCCGGTGACGCCGATCACCCCGGCCGACCTTGAAAAGCTGGGCCCCAACCATCTGGAGCAGGAGATCACCGAGCGCGTGGCCAAGGCGCCGCAGCGCTGGACGCTGGTGCTCACCCTCGCCGATGCGGGCGACCCGACCAACGACCCGAGCAAGGCCTGGCCCGAGGGGCGCCGCACCATCGAGGCCGGCACGCTGGTGGTGAACAAGATCGAGCCCGAGCGCGACGGCCCCTGCCGCGACATCAATTTCGACCCGACCATCCTGCCGCAGGGCATACGGGTCTCCGACGACCCGTTCCCGGCGGCACGCTCGGCCGCCTATGCGCGCTCCTACAATCTGCGCACGGCGGAATCCAAGGACTACCCCTATCAGGCCCCCGCCCCGGCCGGCACGACGCCGTGAACGAGATGAGGAACAAAGCCATGAGCGCCGACCTCAAGCACTTCACGGTCCTCCAGCGCGCGCTGCACTGGGTGATGGCCGTCTGCATCCTCGCCATGCTGTTCATCGGCGTCGGCATGGTGTCCACCGTCATGCCGAAATACCTGCCGCTGCTGGCGACGCACAAGACGCTGGGAATCGTCATCCTGGCGCTGGCGCTGATCCGGCTGGCGGTGCGCGTCATCTACGGCGCCCCGCCGCTTCCGGCGGAAATGCCCGAGCCGATGAAGCTCGCCGCGCATCTATCGCATTACGCGCTCTATGCGCTGATGATCGGCATGCCGCTGATCGGCTGGGCCATGCTCTCGGCCGGCGCCTACCCGATCGTGCTCTATGGCGGCATCACGCTGCCGCGCATCCTGCCGCAGAACGACCAGCTGCACGCGCTGCTGTGGTCCGCGCACTACTATCTCGCCTTCGCTTTCTTCGCGGTGATCCTGATGCATCTGGCGGCCGCGCTGTTCCACGGCCTGATCCGCCGCGACGGCGTGTTCGAGAGCATGGCGCCGGTTCCCGCACGCCGGGACACCGCCCCGGCGGAATGAGTGGGCGGTGCCGTCGGCACGGATGGAAGGTGACAGCGCGACGCCCTATAAAGGTGTGTGTGCCACGCATGGTGGCACGCGCGTAACCGGGGCTCGCCATGTCCAACTTCTTCTCCCTCTCCGGCGGCGCCCGCCGCCTCGTCGCCCTTCTTTTCCTCTCCATCACCGCCCTCGGCCTCGCCGGCTGCGGCGTGAACAACATCCCGACCGAGGAGGAGAAGGCCAAGGCCGCCTGGAGCGAGGTGCTGAACCAGTACCAGCGCCGTTCCGACCTCATCCCGAACCTTGTGGAGACGGTGAAGGGCTACGCCCAGCAGGAAAAGGACGTGCTGACGCAGGTGACACAGGCGCGCGCCAACGCCACCTCGATCAAGGTCGACGCCTCCACCATCACCGACCCCGAGACCTTCCAGAAATTCCAGAACGCGCAGGCCCAGCTCTCGGGCGCGCTCGGCCGCCTCATCGCGGTGGCGGAAGCCTATCCCGACCTGAAGTCCAACCAGAACTTCCTCGCCTTGCAGGCGCAGATCGAGGGCACGGAAAACCGCATCGCGGTGGCCCGGCGCGACTATATCGAGGCGGTACGGACCTATAATACCGAGCTGCGCACCTTTCCCGGCGTGATCTGGGCCTCGACGCTCTATCGCGGCAACCGGCCGATGGAGACCTTCACCATCACCGAGCAGCAGATGCAGGTGCCACAGGTGAAGTTCAACTGAGCCTCGATCCGCAGCGGGCAAGCGCCATGCGACCCCTCAACCTCCGCCGCGCCGGCGTCCGCGCCGGCCTTTTCGCCGGTCTGGCTCTGGTGCTGCTCTTCGGTGCGCTGGCGGGCATCGCGCGTGCCGAGCTGAGCTTTCCGCCGCTGACCGGCCGCGTGGTCGACGCGGCGGGCATTCTCAATGCGGCCCAGCGCGCGGCGCTCGACGCCAAGCTGGCGGCGCAGGAAGCCAGCGTCACCGACCAGTTCGTCATCGCCACCGTGCCCTCGCTGGAGGGCACGTCCATCGAGGACTACGCCAACCGGCTGTTCCGCCACTGGCAGATCGGCCAGAAGGACAAGGACAACGGCGTCCTGCTGCTGGTCGCGCCGAACGAGCGCAAGGTCCGTATCGAGGTCGGCTACGGGCTGGAGGGCGTGCTGCCCGACGCGGTGGCGAGCACCATCGTGCAGACCGCTATCCTTCCCGCCTTCCGCTCTGGCGATTATCCCGCCGGCATCGACAAGGGCGCGGACGCGGTTCTCGAAATCCTCAATCTCGACCCGGTCGAGGCGGAGGCGCGCGCCCGGCGGGCTGCCGATCCGCCGCTCAGCGCGGAGGACTGGGTCAATCTGATCTTCTTCGCGGCGATGATCGTGTTCTTCGTCTACGTCTTCTACCGGCAGGTCCGCTATGGCCGTTCGCGCACCAGAGGGCGCGGCGCGGGCGCGGCAGCCGGCGGCGTGTCGGGCTGGGATTGGGGCAGCCGCTCTTCCGGCGGCAGCTGGTCCAGCGGAAGCGGCGGCGGGGGTGGCTGGTCCGGCGGGGGAGGATCTTCCGGCGGCGGCGGGGCCTCGGGGAGTTGGTGACGATGCGCGAACCCGAAGCCGTGCTTTCCGAGGCCGATGCGACGCGCCTCGCCGAGGCCGTCCGCCGCGCCGAGGCGCAGACCTCCGGCGAGATCCGCGTGGTCGTCTCGACCCGTCCGCTGGTGCCGCATTTCACCTATGCGCTGATCTGGGCGGCGGTCGTCGCGCTCGCTCTGCCCTGGCCGCTCGCCTTCCTGCTGCCGCTGAGCGTGCCCGATGTGCTGGCGCTGCAGGCGGGGTGCTTCGTGCTGCTCGGCGCGCTGCTCGCCTTCACTTCGCTCGGCGCGCGCGCCGTGCCGCGGGCGGTGCAGCATGCGGCGGCGCGCGGGGCGGCGCTCGACCATTTCCTCGGCTTCGGCATCCACCAGACCCACGGGCGCACCGGCGTGCTCATCTTCGTCGCCTTGCCCGAGCACCGGGTCGAGGTGGTGGCGGACGAGGCGATCCACGCCAGCGTCGGCCATGAGGCGTGGACCGACATTTGCGGCCGCGTTCTCGCCGGCAGTCGCGAGGGCCGCCTTGTCGACGGGCTGGAGGCCGGCATCGCGGAAGCGGGCCGCCTGCTCGCCCTCCACGCCCCGCGCGAGGGCGCCGACATCGACGAACTGCCCAACCACATCGTGCTGCTGTGATGCCCCGGCCGGGGGTAAAGGGTTGCGCCGGCAGGTCGCTCGGAGCATAAGCGCGGCAAAGATCTGGAGGAATTCCATGCCGGCCTATCGCTCTCGCACAACCACCCACGGCCGCAACATGGCTGGTGCGCGCGGCCTCTGGCGCGCCACCGGCATGAAGGATGGCGATTTCGGCAAACCGATCATCGCCGTGGTGAGATCGAGGCGGCCGGCGGCGTCGCCAAGGAATTCAACACCATCGCGGTCGATGACGGCATCGCCATGGGCCATGACGGCATGCTCTATTCGCTGCCCTCGCGCGAACTGATCGCCGACAGCGTGGAGTACATGGTCAACGCCCATTGCGCCGACGCCATGGTCTGCATCTCCAATTGCGACAAGATCACCCCCGGCATGCTGATGGCCTCGCTGCGCCTCAACATCCCGACCGTGTTCGTCTCCGGCGGCCCGATGGAAGCGGGCAAGGTGGTGCTGGGCGGCAAGACGAAGGCGCTCGACCTCGTCGACGCGATGGTCGCCGCCGCCGACGACCGCATCGCCGACGAGGACGTGGAGGCGATCGAGCGCTCGGCCTGCCCGACCTGCGGCTCCTGCTCGGGCATGTTCACCGCGAACTCGATGAACTGCCTCACCGAGGCGCTCGGCCTGTCGCTGCCCGGCAACGGCTCGACGCTGGCGACCCATGGTGACCGCAAGCGGCTGTTCGTCGAGGCTGGCCATCTCATCGTCGACCTTGCCCGCCGCTATTACGAGCAGGACGATGCGGGCGTGCTGCCGCGCGCCATCGCCACCTTCGCCGCCTTCGAGAACGCGATGACGCTCGACATCGCCATGGGCGGCTCGACCAACACCGTGCTGCATCTGCTGGCCGCCGCGCATGAGGGCGAGGTGCCCTTCACCATGGCCGACATTGACCGGCTGTCGCGCCGCGTGCCGGTGCTGTGCAAGGTCGCGCCCGCCATTGCCGACGTGCACATGGAAGACGTGCACCACGCCGGCGGCATCATGGGCATTCTGGGCGAACTCGACCGCGCCGGCCTTCTCGACACCTCGGTCGGCTCGGTGCACGCGCCGAGCCTCGGCGCCGCGCTGGACCGCTGGGACGTCAAGCGCACCACCAGCGAGGCGGTGCACGACTTCTTCAAGGCCGCCCCCGGCGGCGTGCCGACGCAGGTCGCCTTCAGCCAGTCCGCCCGCTACGACGACGTCGACACCAACCGCGAGACCGGCGTGATCCGCGACGCCGCGCACGCCTTCTCCAGGGATGGTGGCCTCGCCGTGCTGTACGGCAACCTCGCGGAGAATGGCTGCATCGTGAAGACGGCGGGCGTCGACGAGAGCATCCTGAAGTTCACCGGCACCGCCACCGTTTTTGAAAGCCAGGACGACGCGGTCTCCGCCATTCTCGGCAACCGGGTGAAGCCGGGCCAGATCGTGCTCATCCGCTACGAGGGACCGCGCGGCGGGCCGGGCATGCAGGAAATGCTCTATCCGACCAGCTATCTGAAATCGAAGGGCCTCGGCAAGCAGTGCGCCCTCATCACGGACGGACGCTTCTCCGGCGGCTCCTCGGGCCTGTCCATCGGCCATGTCTCGCCGGAAGCGGCCGAAGGCGGCACGATCGGGCTGGTGCATGAGGGCGACACCATCGAGATCGACATCCCGAACCGGCGCATCCATCTCGCCGTCGACGACGCCGTTCTCGCCGCCCGCCGCGAGGCGCAGGAGGCCAGGGGTTGGCATCCGGCCGCGCCGCGCAAGCGCAACGTGACCACGGCGCTGAAGGCCTATGCCGCTTTCGCCACCTCCGCCGACAAGGGCGCGGTGCGCAAGCTGCCCTGACCTCGCGCGGGCAGGGCCGACCGCCCTGCCCGGCTCATCAATCGGCTGAGAAGCCTTGAAACCAACGGAGGCGAGAATGGCCGACGAAGACGACGCCTATGTCTATGACGAAGCGACCGGCGAGTGGCGCCCGGCCTCCGAGCTCGCTGCCGCGCAGGCCGCCAAGGCCGAAGTGCGCGATGCCTCCGGCAATGTGCTGGCGGACGGCGACTCGGTCGTCCTCATCAAGGACCTGAAGGTCAAGGGCGCGGGCCAGACCCTGAAGCAAGGCACGGTCATCAAGACCATCCGCCTCACCGACAACCCGGAAGAAATCGATTGCCGCCACGAGGCCATCAAGGGCCTGGTGCTGCGCACCGAATTCGTGCGCAAGCGCGGCTAGCACCCGCGCGCAGGGCGCGCGAGCGCATGGAAGATGACGCCGGCGCATGGTAACGAGATGACGTGCCGCGCCGGCACCATTTTCCAGGGACTGAGCGATGAACAAGCTCGTTTTGGCCGCTGCCTTCGCCCTCGTGCCGCTCGCGGCCATGGCCGACAAGATCGATCTCTCGACCACCACCTGCGGGCAGTTTCTCGCCAGCGACAAGACCGAGATGATGCTGACGCTCGCCTGGCTCGATGCCTATTACAAGGATGTCGATGCGCCGCCGGTGATCGACACGGAGAAGTTCGTCTCCAACGCCGAAAAGCTCGGCGCCTATTGCGCGGCCAACCCATCCATCGGCCTCATCACCGCGACGGACGAACTGTTCGGCGACTAGCCGGCATTGCGAACAAAACGCGAAACGTGCTCACTGGCATCCCGTCCGGTCGCCAGAGATTCGTTTCGCAATGCAGCCCGCCGCCTATCTCGACAAGCTCAACCCGCAGCAGCGGCAGGCGGTCGAGCATGGCGTGAAGGGGCCCGGCGCCATCGATGCCGGTCCGCTTCTGGTCATCGCCGGCGCGGGCTCGGGCAAGACCAACACGCTGGCCCACCGCGTCGCCCATCTCATCGTCAACGGCGCCGACCCGCGCCGCATATTGCTGCTCACCTTCTCCCGCCGCGCGGCGGCGGAGATGACGCGGCGCGTGGCGCGCATCGCCGCCCATGTGCTCGGCGGCAATGCCGCCATCCTGACCGAAGGGCTGAGCTGGGCCGGCACCTTTCACGGCGTCGGCGCGCGGCTGCTGCGGGACTACGCGCCACAGATCGGGCTCGACCCGAGCTTCACCATCCATGACCGGGAAGACAGCGCCGACCTGATGAATCTGGTCCGCCACGAGCTGGGCTTCTCCAAGACGGAGAAGCGCTTCCCGACCAAGGGCACGCTGATCGCCATCTATTCGCGCGCGGTCAACGCGCAGCAACCGCTGGAAGAGGTGATCGGCCGCGCCTTCCCGTGGGTGGCGGGCTGGAGTAGCGAACTGAAAGCGCTGTTCGCGGCCTATGTCGAGGCCAAGCAGGCGCAGGGCGTGCTCGATTACGACGACCTGCTGCTGTACTGGGCGCAGATGGTGACGGAACCCGCCATCGCCGCCGACATTGCCGGGCGCTTCGACCATGTGATGATCGACGAATATCAGGACACCAACCGGCTGCAGGCGTCCATCCTGCTCGGGCTGAAGCCGGACGGGCGCGGGCTTACCGTCGTCGGCGACGACGCACAGTCGATCTATTCCTTCCGCGCCGCGACGGTGCGCAACATCCTGGATTTTCCGGGGCATTTTTCGCCCCGCGCGGACACCATCATGTTGGAGCAGAACTACCGCTCCACGCAGCCCATCCTCCGCGCGGCCAATGCGGTGATCGATTTCGCCAGCGAGCGCTATGCCAAGAACCTGTGGTCGGAGCGCACCTCCTCCGAGCGGCCGCTGCTGGTGAGCGTGCGGGACGAGATCGAGCAGGCGAACTATGTCGCCACGCGCGTGCTGGAGAACCGCGAGGACGGCGTCGCCCTGAAGCAGCAGGCCGTGCTGTTCCGTGCCGCCCATCACTCGGGGCCGCTGGAGGTGGAACTCACCCGCCGCAACATCCCCTTCGTCAAGTTCGGCGGGCTCAAATTCCTTGATTCAGCGCATGTGAAGGATGTGCTTGCGGTGCTGCGCTTCGTGGAGAATCCGCGCGACCGCGTCGCCGGCTTCCGCGTGCTGAAGCTGCTAAACGGCCTCGGCCCCGCCACCGCGGGGCGTATTCTCGACGCGCTCGCCGGGCCGGACGGGCTGCTGCCCGTGCTGGAGGCGGTCACGCCCCCTCCCCGCGCGGCCGAGGAATGGCCCGGCTTTCTCGCCATGGCACGCGAGCTGAAGGCGAAATCCGCCGGCTGGCCGGGCGAACTCGACCGCGTGCGCCAATGGTACGAGCCGGTGCTGGAGCGCGTCCATGAGGATGCGCAGAGCCGGCAGTCGGACCTCGTGCAGCTGGCGCAGATCGCAGCGACCTACCCTTCCCGCGAGCGCTTCCTGACCGAGCTGACGCTCGACCCGCCGGACGCCACCAGCGACCATGCCGGCCCGCCCCATCTCGACGAGGACTATCTCATCCTCTCCACCATCCATTCCGCCAAGGGGCAGGAATGGAAGTCGGTCTTCGTGCTCAACGCGGTCGATGGCTGCATTCCCATCGATCTCGGCGTCGGCACCAAGGACGAGATCGAGGAGGAGCGGCGCCTGCTCTATGTCGCGATGACGCGGGCAAAGGACAGCCTGCACCTGATGCTGCCGCAGCGCTTCTTCACCCATGGCCAGTCGGCCCGCGGCGACCGGCATGTCTATGCCGCCCGCACGCGGTTCATCCCGCCGCGCATATTGGGTCATTTCAGCGCAACCGCATGGCCGCCCGCGGCCGCGACGGAGCCCGCCGCCCGCCCGGCGGAGGCCGCGCGCATCGACATCGGCGCCCGTATGCGCGCCATGTGGCGGTAACGAAACCGAGCCGGCTTCAGCGGATGCGCACGCCCGGCCCGTATTCGCCGGGCGGCAGCAGCATGATTCCGGCTTCCTCGAAGGTGCGCACCAGCTGCGATTCAGTGCCGCGATGCAGCACATGCCGGTGGCGCTCGAAATCGCGAACGGTGCTGCGCGAAACACCGGCGCGCGCGGCGAGACATTCTTGCGTCCAATTCAGCAGGCCGCGTGCGGCGCGGCATTGTTCGGGAGCCAATTCCATGGCTTCAGCCTTGCCTTGAGACGCCCAAATCAACCATAATGGGCGAAATCCTGCAAGACCGGTCCCAAACCCCGCCCGGGAGGAACCCGTTACCTATGTCGAATGGCCTGCTCCTCCTCGTCGCGCTCGCCCTGCCCTTCGCAGGTAGCTTGCTGGCGGGGTTCTTGCCGACGCATGCGCGCAACACGGCGGCAGCGCTGGCGGGGAGCATCGCCGTCGCGGGCGTGGCCATCACGGTCTGGCTCTATCACGGCATCGCCTCCGGCATGCCGGTGCGCCTGCGCATCGACTGGCTGCCGATGCTGGGCCTCGACTTCACGCTGCGAATGGACGGGCTGTCCTGGCTGTTCGCGCTGCTGATCTTCGGCATCGGCGCGCTGATCGTGCTCTATGCGCGCTACTACATGTCGGCCGAAGACCCGGTGCCGCGTTTCTTCTCCTTCCTGCTGGCCTTCATGGGCTCGATGATCGGCGTGGTCGTCTCGGGCAACCTGATCCAGCTCGTGTTCTTCTGGGAGCTGACCAGCCTCTTCTCCTTCCTGCTGATCGGCTACTGGCATCACTCCGCCCAGGCGCGCGACGGCGCCCGCATGGCGCTGACCGTGACCGCCGGCGGTGGGCTGTGCCTGTTCGTCGGGGCGCTGGTCATCGGGCGCATCGTCGGCAGCTACGAGATCGACGACATACTGGCGGAGGCCCAGCTGATCCGCGGCAGCAGTCTCTACACCGTCGCGCTGGTGCTGCTGCTGCTCGGCGCCTTCACCAAGAGCGCGCAGTTTCCCTTTCATTTCTGGCTGCCCCACGCCATGGCGGCGCCGACGCCGGTCTCCGCCTATCTGCACTCCGCCACCATGGTGAAGCTGGGCATCTTCCTGCTCATCCGCATCTGGCCGGCTTTCGCCGGCACCGACATCTGGTTCTACCTTGTCGTGCCGGCGGGCCTCCTCACCTTGCTCATCGGCGCCTATGCCGCGATCTTCCAGCAGGATCTCAAGGGCCTGCTGGCCTATTCCACCATCAGCCATCTCGGGCTGATTACGCTGCTGCTCGGGCTCGGCAGCCCGCTGGCGGCGGTGGCGGCGGTGTTCCACACGGTGAACCACGCCATCTTCAAGGCCTCGCTGTTCATGGCCGCCGGCATCATCGACCACGAGACCGGCACGCGCGACATCCGCAGGCTCAGCGGCCTCTACCGCTACATGCCGTTCACCGCGACGCTGGCCATGGTCGCCGCCGCCGCCATGGCCGGCGTGCCGCTGCTCAACGGCTTCATCTCGAAGGAAATGTTCTTCGCCGAGGCGGTGGCCGACCATACCGGCTCACTGCTCGACGACAGCCTGCCCTATTGGGCGACGCTGGCGGGCGTTTTCAGCGTCACCTATTCGCTGCGCTTCATCCTCGGCGTGTTCTTCGGTCCCCCGCCGATCGGCCTGCCGCGCAAGCCGCACGAGCCGGCGCACTGGATGCGCTTTCCCATCGAGCTGCTGGTGCTGATCTGCCTGATGATCGGCATCGTGCCGGGCTTCACCGTCGGCCCCCTGCTCGCCACCGCCATGCGCTCGGTGCTGGGCGCGGACATGCCCCATTACGACCTCGCGCTCTGGCATGGCTTCACCCTGCCGCTGTTCATGAGCTTCATCGCTCTGGCCGGCGGCATCGCGCTCTATTACGCGCTGCGCGGCTATCTCACGAGCGGCATAGAGGGGCCGCCTCTGATGCGCGAACTGAAGGGCCAGCGCATTTTCGAGAAGATCCTCACCACCCTGTCGCTGCAATGGGCGCGGCAGGCGGAAGCCAAGCTCGGCACGCGCCATTTGCAGCCGCAGATGCGCATCGTCATGCTGATGGCGGTGCTCGCCGCGCTGACGCCCATCCTCATCCGCGGCGCCGCCGGCACGGGAACGCTGCCGGGAACGCCGGTGGAGCCGGGCTTCCTCCTGCTCTGGACCGTCGGCATCATCTGCGCACTCGCCACCGCCAACCAGGCGAAATATCACCGCTTCGCCGCCCTGGTGCTGATGGGCGGTGCGGGGCTGGTGACCTGCGTCACCTTCGTGTGGCTCTCCGCGCCAGACCTCGCCGTGACCCAGCTGCTGGTCGAGATCGTCACCACCGTGCTGCTGCTGCTCGGCCTGCGCTGGCTGCCGAAGCGGATCGAGGACGTCTACCCCACGCGGCCGCCGCCCTCGACGCTGCTGCGCCGCTATGCCGACCTCACCATTGCCGGCACCTTCGGCGCCCTGCTGGCCTTCCTGTCCTACAGCATGATGACCCGGCCGCTGCCCGACAGCGTCTCGCGCTTCTTCGTCGAGCGCGCCTATACGGAAGGCGGCGGCACCAACATCGTCAATGTGATCCTGGTCGACTTCCGCGGCTTCGACACCATGGGCGAGATCGTCGTGCTGTGCCTTGCCGCGCTCACGGTGTTCGCGCTGCTGCGCCGCTTCCGGCCCGCGCCGGAAAGCGCCGGCTCGCCCGAGCAGCAGCGCATCCAGGACGCTTATGACGACGCCGAGCCGAGCCGCAGCCCGGGCGACACCTTCGCCGACTACATGCTGATCCCGCGGCTGGTCATGAACTGGCTGTTCCCGGTGATCGCGGTGCTGGCGGTCTATCTGTTCATGCGCGGACACGACCTTCCCGGCGGCGGCTTTGCGGCCGGCATCACGCTCTCCATCGCTTTCGTGGTGCAGTACATCGCCTCCGGCGCGCGCTGGGTGGAGGATCATCTGCGCGTGCTGCCGCTGCGCTGGATGGGGCTCGGCCTGCTCACCGCCATCTCTACCGGCATGGGTTCGTGGGTGTTCGGCTATCCGTTCCTCACCTCGCATTTCCGCTACGGCGAGCTGCCGGTCTTCGGCAAGATCCCGCTCGCCAGCGCATTGCTGTTCGATCTCGGCGTATTCGCGCTTGTGGTCGGCGCCACCGTGCTGATCCTCATCGCCCTCGCCCACCAGTCGCTGCGCTCCTCCCGCGCCTCGCAGGCCGCCGATGGCGGCGAGGGATGGAGGTGACGGGATGGAGATGATCCTCGCCATCGGCATTGGCGTTTTCGCCGCCTCGGGCGTGTGGCTGCTGCTGCGCCCGCGCACCTATCAGGTCATCATCGGCCTTTCGCTGATCTCCTATGCGGTGAACCTGTTCATCTTCAGCATGGGGCGGGTGCGCATCAACGTGCCGCCGGTGCTGAAGCCCGGCACGGCGGGCGACCCGGCGACGCTGGCCGACCCCGTGCCGCAGGCGCTGGTGCTCACCGCCATCGTCATCGGCTTCGCCATGACCGCGCTGTTCCTCGTCCTGCTCCTCGCCGCGCGCGGGCGCACCGGCACCGACCATGTCGACGGGCGGGAGCAGGACTGATGGGCAGCCACATCCACCATCTCGTCATCCTCCCGATCCTGCTGCCGCTGGCGGTGGGCGCCTTCATGCTGCTGTTGAGCGAACGGCGGCGCGCGCTGAAGATGACGCTCAGTCTCGCCACGGTCTTCGCGCTGCTGGCGGTTGCGGTCGTGCTGGTGCTCTTCGCCGGCACGCCGCATGACGACCGCTGGTCGTCGATGATCGTCTACCCGCTCGGCAACTGGCCCCCGCCCTTCGGCATCGTGCTGGTGGCAGACCGGCTCTCCGCGCTGATGCTGCTGCTGACGGCGCTGCTCGGCTGCGCCACGCTGGTCTATGCCATGGCGCGCTGGCACAAGGCGGGGCCGCGCTTCTACACGCTGTTCCTGTTCCTGCTCGCGGGCCTGAACGGCGCCTTTCTCACCGGCGACCTGTTCAACCTGTTCGTCTTCTTCGAGATCCTGCTCGCCGCCTCCTACGGGCTGGTGCTGCACGGCTCCGGCACGGCGCGTGTGAAAGCGGGCCTGCACTACATCCCGATCAACCTCGTCGCCTCCTCGCTCTTCTTGGTCGGCGTGAGCCTGATCTACGGCGTCACCGGCACGCTCAACATGGCGGACCTCGGGCGCATCGCGCCGACGCTGCCGAGCGATCTGCGCGTGCTGTACGAGGCGGGCGCGGCGATTCTCGGCATCGCCTTCCTGGTGAAGGCGGGCATGTGGCCGTTGAGCTTCTGGCTGCCGACGACCTATGCCGCCGCCTGCGCGCCGGTTGCCGCCATGTTCGCCATCATGACCAAGGTCGGCGTCTATGTGATCCTGCGGCTATTCCTGCTGTCCTTTGGCGACGAGGCCGGCGCGTCGGAAGATTTTGGCGCGCTCTGGCTGTATTATGGCGGCATGGCGACGATCGCCTTCGGCGCCGTCGGCGTGCTGGCGGCCCAGTCCATGCAGCGCCTGGGCGGCTATGCCGTGCTGGTCTCCTCGGGCACGCTGCTGGCAGCCATCGGCACCGGCAACAGCGCGGTGATCTCCGGCGCGCTGTATTATCTCGTCGTGTCCACCCTGGCGCTGTCGGCCTATTTCCTTCTCGTCGAGCTGATCGAACGCGGGCAGGAGGCCGGCGCCGACGTGCTGGCCGTGACGCTCGAAGTGTTCGGCGACCCAGAGGAGGATCTGGAGGAAGAGGACGACGAGGTCGGCGTCGCCATTCCCGCAACCATCGCCGTGCTGGGCGGCGCCTTCCTCGCCTGCACGGCCCTGCTGGCCGGCATGCCGCCGCTTTCCGGCTTCATCGGCAAGTTCGCCATGCTCTCCGCGTTAATCAACGAGGGCGGGCGCATTCCGGCGGAACACTGGGCGCTCGTCGCCCTGCTCGTCATCTCCGGCTTTTCGACGCTGATCGCCATGACCCGCACGGGCATCCGCACGCTGTGGGTGCCGGCGGAAAGCGCGATCCCGCGCGTGCGCGCCATCGAGGCGCTGCCGGTCGCGGGGCTGCTGCTGCTCTGCGTGGCGATGACCGTGCTTGGCGGCCCGGCGATGCGCTACATGGAAGCGACGGCGCAGGTGCTCTACTGGCCGTCCGTCTACGCCAATGACGTGCTCGGCCCGGCGACGGGAGGTCCGCGATGATCCGGCGTATCCTGCCCCACCCCTATCTGTTTCTCGCGCTCATCGGGATGTGGTTGCTGCTGAAGCAGAGCCTTGAGCCGGGAACGATCGCCTTCGGCGTGCTGGTCGCCTTCGGCGCCTCCTGGGCCATGGTGGCGCTCGCGCCGCCGCCGGTGCGCATCCACAATCTCGGGGCGGTGGCGCGGCTGGCCGGGCGCGTCTTCCTCGACGTGTTCCGCTCCAATCTGGCGGTCGGGCGCATCATCCTCGGCGGCGCCGAGCGGCGCACCCATGCCGGCTTCATGACGCTGAAACTCGACCTGAAGGACCGGTACGGCCTCGCGGTGCTGGCCGTCATCATGACCTGCACGCCCGGCACCCAATGGGTGCATTACGACGCCGCGCGCGGCATTCTGCTTCTGCATGTGCTGGACCTTGTCGACGAGAGCGAGTGGGCGGAGCTCATCAAACGGCGCTACGAGACCCTGCTGAGGGAGATCTTTGAATGAGCGCGCTGATCCTCGGCTGGTCGCTAACGGCGGCACAGGTCATCCTCGCCATCGCCATGGGCCTGGCTGCGCTGCGCTTCATGCGCGGCCCGCGCGCGCAGGACCGCATCATCGGCCTCGACACCTTTTATGTGAATGCGATGCTGATGCTGCTCACGGTCGGCATCCGCAGCGGCGCGACGCTCTATTTCGAGGCGGCGCTCATCATTGCGCTGCTCGGCTTCGTCGGCACGGTCGCCATGGCCAAGTTCCTCATGCGCGGCGAGGTGATCGAATGAACACCGCGCCGGACCTGCCGCTCTGGGCGGCCCTTATCGTCTCGTTCCTGGTGATCGCCGGTGCGCTGATCGCCCTCATCGGCTCGATCGGCCTGCACCGCCTGCCGGACTTCTATTCGCGTCTCCACGCGCCCTCGCTCGGCGCCACGCTGGGGACCGGCAGCATGCTGCTCGGCTCCATCGTCTGCTTCAGCGTGCTGCAAACACGCTTCATGGTGCATGAAGTGCTGATCGCGCTGTTCATCACCGTCACCACGCCGGTGACGATGATGCTGCTGGCTCATGCCTCCCTGTACCGTGACAGGGTGGAGGGCAACCCGGTCGCGCCGGAGCGCGACCCGGAGCCGACCGAGCTCTGATCCGCCTCAGCGGCGCGGATCGTCGGAGGCTTGCGGGGTGCCATCGCGCGAGCCGTCGACCGTCTGCACCGCATCGCTGTCGAACCGACCGCCGGAGCGCTTCGGGGACGTGCCATCGGTGGGGTGATTGTCGTTGTGCACCTCTTCAAGCGGCGGCTTGGCCGGATCGGAGACGGCGGTGGGGCGATCCTCCAGCACCGCGTCCACATTGGCGGGGTCGATGACGACCGGATTCTGATCGAGCAAGCGGGGATCGCGCGCCATGTACATTCCTCCTTCGCAGGTTCCGAAGGGGCAACGGACGGAACGACGGCAGGTTCCCCGGCCGCGCGGCGATCTCAGCCGTTGAGCAGGCGGCGATAGAGGGTCGAGCGGTTGACGCCGAGCTTCTTTGCGGCCTGCGAGACATTGCCGCCGCAGGCATCGAGCGTGCGGCGCATGGCCTCCACGGTGAGCGCTTCCAGCGACATGGGCGCTGCGAGTGGCGCCACCGGCGCCTCCAGAATATCGGCCGGCAGCATGTCCACCTCGACCGGCCGGAAGGGCTCGGCCAGCGCGGCGAGCGCGCGCAGCAGCCCGGCCAGCTGGCGGAAATTGCCCGGCCAGCCATAGGCGGCGAGCCGGTCCTCGCACGCCTCCGACAGCGTGAGCCGCGGGTCCTCGACAAGGCGCGCCCAAAGGGTGCGAATGGTAGCGTGCCGGTCGTCGAAGGCGCGCAGCGGCGGCAGCTCCACCACATAATGGGCGATGCGGAAATACAGGTCCGAGCGGAACCCGCCGGCCTCCACCAGCGCACGCAGGTCGCGATGCGTGGCGCACAGCAGCGCGAAATCGACCTTCACCGGCTTGCCGCCGCCCAGCGGAGCGACCTCGCGCTCCTGCAGCACCCGCAGGAGCCGCGACTGCAAGGCGAGCGGCATGTCGCCGATCTCGTCGAGGAACAGCACGCCCCCCTGCGCTTCGCGCAGCAGGCCCTTGCGGCCGTGCCGGCGGGCGCCGGTGAACGCGCCTTCCTCATAGCCGAACAGTTCCGCCTCGATCAGCGTCTCGGGGATCGCCGCGCAATTGACGGCGACGAAGGGCCCGTCGGCGCGGCTGCTGCGCCGATGGATCTCGTGGGCGACCATCTCCTTGCCGGTTCCGGTCTCGCCGCGCACCAGCACGGGCACGTCCGCCTCCACCATGCGCACCGCGCGGGAGATGGCCTCGCGATCGCCGGGGCGCAGCAGCGGCCCCTGGTCACGCGGCGGGCTGCTCGCGGGACGGCTTCGCGCCACCGTCTCATGGTCGGAACCGTCGATGCGCACGAAAAGCTCGCGCCCCGTCATATCGCGCAGCACATGGTCGGCGCCGTCCGCGCGCGGCAGATGGCCGAACAGCGCGTCCGCCCGCTGCACGCCGAGCTGCGACCAGTCGGCGCCGATCAAGGCGAGCCCCGTGCGGTTCGCCGCCACCAGCCGGTCGTCCTCGAACACCAGTACGCCTTCGCGCGCCGTGCCGAGCAGCGCCCGGTCCGCCTGCACGCGCATCACCCGGCGGCCACCGAAATCCTCGTCGAAGAAGCGGTGCTCGATCTGCTCCACCGCCATCCGAACGAGACCGAGCGCGTGGCGGTGATCGACCGCCGCCGGGCCGGAGAGATCCAGCGCGCCGACCGTTTGGCCATAGGGATCGAGGATCGGCGAGGCGGAGCAGCTCAATATGCCGTGCGGGTCGTAATAATGCTCGCCGCCATGCACGGTGATCGGCCGCCCCTCGACCAGCGCCGTGCCGACCGCATTGGTGCCCGTCGTGCTCTCGCCCCACAGCACGCCGGGGCGCAGCGCCACCTGCGCGGCGCGGGCGGCGAAATCAGCATTGCCCAGCGTGTCGAGGATCAGACCGTCGGCGTCGGTCAGGATGACGACGCAGCCGGTCTGCATCGCGTCGGCATAGAGGCTCTCGACCTCCGGCCGGCAGAGCCGCCGCAGCTTCTCGTGCCGCTCCGCCACCGCCCGCAATTCGTGGCTGGTCATGGGCTCCAGGCGCGGCAGGGCCGCGCTGTCGAGGCCACGGGCGGCACAGCGCCGCCAGGAATTCAGGATCGGCTCGGACAGCGCCGAGGCAACGAGCGGCCCCTCGGCTCTTCCCTGCAGGAAGAACTGCTTGCGCGCCGCGAGAACAGCGCGGGACGAGACCTCCGTCGGCATGCGATCCTCCCGGTGTGTTGCAAATTGCCACACGTGTCGCAGGTCTTGTTGTTCTTTCCGACAGTTTCTACCAAGTTTTCATCGCCCGTCCAGTGCCGGTATTGTCACGCCTTCGCAAGTGTCGGCGTTGCGTGAGCAGATTCAATATTTTCCCGTCATGCAGTATCGAATTTGTGCATTGCGGCAACGGGCTGGCACGGGCGCTGCAATCTTGTGACTCCCAGTCCCGGGAGGATCATATGAACAAACCAGAAATCGCCATTACCAAGCAGTCCCCGTTCAAGGCCCGCTACGGCAACTTCATCGGCGGCAAGTTCGTCGAGCCGGTGAACGGCCGCTATTTCGATAACACCTCGCCGATCACCGGCGGGAAGATCTGCGAGGTCGCCCGCTCCGACAAGGACGACATCGAGAAGGCGCTGGATGCCGCCCACGCCGCCAAGGACGCCTGGGGCAAGACCAGCGCCGCCGAACGCGCGCTCATCCTCAACAAGATCGCTGACCGGATGGAGGAGAATCTCGACCTCCTCGCCCTTGCCGAGACATGGGACAACGGCAAGCCCATCCGCGAGACGACGGCGGCCGACATGCCGCTGGCCATCGACCATTTCCGCTACTTCGCCGGCGCCATCCGCGCGCAGGAAGGCGGCCTCAGCGAGATCGACCACGACACGGTGGCCTATCACTTCCATGAGCCGCTCGGCGTGGTCGGGCAGATCATCCCGTGGAACTTCCCGATCCTCATGGCGGTGTGGAAGCTGGCCCCGGCGCTCGCGGCCGGCAACTGCATCGTGCTGAAGCCCGCCGAGCAGACCCCTGCGAGCATTCTGCTGCTGGTCGAGCTGATCGCCGACCTGCTGCCGGCCGGCGTGCTGAACATCGTAAACGGCTTCGGCCTCGAAGCGGGCAAGCCGCTGGCCAGCTCCAACCGCATCGCCAAGATCGCCTTCACCGGCGAGACGACGACGGGCCGGCTGATCATGCAGTATGCCAGCCAGAACCTGATCCCGGTCACGCTGGAGCTGGGCGGCAAGTCGCCGAACATCTTCTTCAGCGACGTGGTGGCCGAGGACGACGACTTCTTCGACAAGGCGATCGAAGGCTTCGTGATGTTCGCGCTGAACCAGGGCGAGGTCTGCACCTGCCCGAGCCGCGCGCTCATCCAGGAGAACATCTACGACCGCTTCATGGAGAAGGCGCTGAAGCGCGTCGAGGCCATCGTGCAGGGCTCCCCGCTCGATCCCGCGACCATGATCGGCGCTCAGGCCTCGTCCGAGCAGCTCGACAAGATCCTGTCCTATATCGACATCGGCAAGCAGGAAGGCGCGCAGGTGCTCACCGGCGGCGGGCGTAACGAGTTCGGCGGCGAACTGGCCGGCGGCTATTACGTGAAGCCCACCGTGTTCAAGGGCACCAACAAGATGCGCATCTTCCAGGAGGAGATCTTCGGGCCGGTCGTGTCCGTGACCACCTTCAAGGACGAGGATGAGGCGCTGTCCATCGCCAACGACACGCTTTACGGCCTCGGCGCCGGCGTGTGGACGCGCAACGGCAACCGCGCCTACCGCTTCGGCCGCGCCATCCAGGCCGGCCGCGTGTGGACGAACTGCTACCACGCCTATCCCGCGCATGCGGCGTTCGGCGGCTACAAGCAGTCCGGCATCGGGCGCGAGAACCACAAGATGATGCTCGACCACTACCAGCAGACCAAGAACATGCTGGTCAGCTACTCCCCGAAGAAGCTCGGCTTCTTCTGAGCCGGTCGCAGACCGGAACACCACGTATCGCCCCAAGGGGTCAGATCAATGCCCGGCAGGGAGGAACACGGTTTCCTCCCGCCGGGTGGCTGTTCGGGCCGACGCCATGTGCGCCGGCCGTTACGAAAGGTGAATGCAGTTATGGCGAAGACGATGAAGGCCGCGGTTGTCCGCGCGTTCGGCAAGCCCCTCGTCATCGAGGAAGTTCCGATCCCCGAGCCCGGTCCGGGCGAGATTCAGGTGCGCATACAGGCCTCCGGCGTCTGCCACACCGATCTGCATGCCGCCGAAGGCGACTGGCCGGTGAAGCCCAATCCCCCCTTCATTCCCGGCCATGAGGGCGTGGGCTTCGTCTCCGGCGTGGGCCGGGGCGTGAAGCATGTGAAAGAGGGCGACCGTGTCGGCGTACCGTGGCTCTACACCGCCTGCGGGCACTGCGCGCACTGCCTCGGCGGCTGGGAAACGCTGTGCGAGGAGCAGCAGAACACCGGCTATTCCGTGAATGGCGGCTTCGCCGACTATGTGGTCGCCGACCCGAACTATGTCGGCCACCTGCCGAAGAACCTCGGCTTCGTGGAGATCGCCCCGGTACTGTGCGCCGGCGTGACGGTCTACAAGGGCCTGAAGATGACCGACACCCGGCCTGGCGACTGGGTGGTGATCTCCGGCGTTGGCGGGCTCGGCCACATGGCGGTGCAATATGCCAAGGCGATGGGCCTTAACGTCGCGGCGGTCGACATCGCCGAGGACAAGCTCAAACTCGCGCGCGACCTCGGCGCCACCGTCACGGTCAACGCCCGCGAGACCGACCCGGTCGCCTTCCTCAAGAAGGAGATCGGTGGCGCGCATGGCGTGCTGGTCACCGCCGTCTCCCCCAAGGCGTTCGAGCAGGCGCTCTGCATGCTGCGCCGGGGCGGCACGCTGGTGGCCAATGGCTTGCCGCCCGGCTCTTTCCCGCTGCCGATCTTCGACATGGTGCTGAGCGGCATCACCGTGCGCGGCTCCATCGTCGGCACCCGCCTCGACCTGCAGGAATCGCTCGACTTCGCCGCTGACGG
The DNA here is from genome assembly GCA_003241485.1 of Ancylobacter novellus. Taxonomy (GTDB): domain Bacteria; phylum Pseudomonadota; class Alphaproteobacteria; order Rhizobiales; family Xanthobacteraceae; genus Ancylobacter; species Ancylobacter novellum_A. The sequence goes on along the minus strand of QFQD01000008.1, from coordinate 64,732 downwards.
CAAGGTGAAGGCGACGGTCGAGGCCGCCAAGCTCGATGACATCAACAGCGTGTTCGACCGCATGCGCCAGGGCAAGATCGACGGCCGCATCGTGCTTGATATCGCCGGCTGAACGGCATCCCACTCCGCCGGCCTTGTCCGCGAGGCCGGCGGCGCACATGTTGAAGGCGTCATCAGAACGCGCCGGCTTGTCGTCGAGCGTAATAACAAGCTCCGGGAGGATCCATGACAGACGCCCTGACGGCCGAGAGCCAGCCCCCCACGACGCGTGTCGCGCGCGTTCTCGCCACGCCGGCGGCGCTGGAGCTGATCGCCACCCTGCGCGCGGAGCACGGACCGCTCCTGTTCCACCAGTCCGGCGGCTGCTGCGATGGCTCCTCACCCATGTGCTTCGGTCGGGACGACTACATTGTCGGCGACCTCGACGTGCGCCTGGGCGAGATTGGCGGCGCGCCGTTCTATATGAGCCCCTCGCAGTTCGACTACTGGAAGCACACGCAGCTCATTATTGATGTGGTGCCGGGCCGCGGCGGCATGTTCAGCCTGGAGAATGGCCGCGACGTCCGCTTCCTCACCCGCTCGCGCCTGTTCGCCGATGACGAACTCGACCGCCTGACCCCGCTCACGCACGGCGTGCTCGCGTAAGGCTCCCCTCGCCGGGCCGGCCGACATGAAAACGGGGCACCGCGCTGTCGGGTGCCCCGCTTTTCCGAATTGGGTATCTCAGCCGAAAACCGGGCTCACTGGCAGAGCAGGATGTCCTGCTCGCGCGTCAGACGGTAGTTCTCGTCCAGCTTGACGACATAGCGGACGTCGCCGCCGCTGTTGAGGCAATAGTCGACCAGCCGGCCGTCGCCCCAGCTGATGCGCACGGCGCGCGGATTGAAGCAGATGTTCTGGAGCTGGATCCGCTCGCCATCGCTGCCACGGCGAATCTCGATGACACAGGTGCGATCGACGGCATCCTGCAACGCTTGGCCTGGCAGACGCGGCTGCGCCATGGCACTTGTGCCGCTTGCGCCGATCATCAGCGGGGCGGCGCCCCCTGCAATCGTGGATTTGAGCGTCAAGGCTCCCTCCCGGGCGTCTCGAAATGGTGGTGTAATTTACCCCCGATTATCCAATTTGCAACAAATTTGCCGCGTTTTAGCAGCGATTTTGATTAGAATTTCAAAGTTTATCGTGGCGAAACTTATTTGATTTTGCGCATAGCTATCATGCGATAAACGCATATCGTCGGGAATGCAATGGCTTCGTGAGGTTCCTGCCTACCGTCGGCTGAACCGGGGCGCGGAAGATGCGCCAACGCCTTCGCCACGACGGCGAGGCGTTATGCGGGGAGTGGGTTGCGGGATCAGCCGGCGGCTAGGTCGGTGCGAGCGCCGTGACGGCCAGCGCGACGGCCGCGGCGCGATTCTCCACGCCGATCTTGGCGTAGATCTGCTCCAGGTGCTTGTTCACCGTGCGCGGCGAGAGGCCGAGAATTTCGCCAATGTCACGGTTGGCCTTGCCGCGCGCGAGCCACATCAGCACTTCCGCCTCGCGAACGGTGAGGTTCAGCTTGGCGCGCAGCACCTGCTCAGGCATGAGGCCCGCATCCTCGACGATGCGCAGCAGCAGCTCTTCCGGCCCGACCTGCCCGACATAGGAGATGCGCAGCCGGCGCGGCGATCCCTCCACCCGCAATTCGAGCGGCGCCGGCTCCCCACCTGCCATGTCCGTGCGGCGCGCACCGAGCCAGCGGCACACCGGTTCCGGCAGCATCAGGCTGTCGCCCGGCGACGGGGCGGCGACGGCGGCGAGCAGCGCGGTCGCCTGCGGGGTTGACCACAGCACCCGTCCCTCGCGCGTCGCCGACAGAAGGAACCGGCCCGCCGCATCCAGCGCGGCGCGGGCGCTGTGGGTCTGGCGCGCATTGGCGAGATGGACCCGGATGCGGGCAATCAGCTCATCGGGCGAGATCGGCTTGGTGACATAGTCCACCCCGCCCGCCTCCAGCCCCTTCACGATCTGCTCGGTTTCCGACAGGCCGGTCATGAAGATCACCGGCACATGCGCCACCGCCTTGTTGCTCTTGAGCCGGCGGCAGGTCTCGAAGCCGTCCATGCCAGGCATCACCGCGTCGAGCAGGATCACATCGGGGGTGATGCGCTCGACCAGGGCGAGCGCGTTGGCGCCCTCCGTGGCGACCAGCACGGTGGCGCCGGACGCCTCCAGTGCGTCCGTCAGCAGGCTGAGGGTCTCGGGGGAATCGTCCACCACCAGGACGATGTCGCGGCGCTCCACGCTATGCATCATTGCGGCGCAACGCCTCCAGAACGGCCATGTACTGCTTGAGGTCGAAGGTTTCCATCAGGTCGCGCATATGGGAGACGAAGGCGCCGTTCTCCGGAGAGACGCCCTCGATCTCGGTCAGCTTGGCCTGGATGCCGCGGACATAGCCGATCTCGCCGAGCTTCACGAGGTCCTGGATATGGATCCCGGCGGGCGCGCGCAGTGCCGGGGCGGGAGGGGCCTCCGCGACCGCCTCGCCCTCGCCGATCCACTGCAGATCAAGCAGCTTTTCCATCTTTTCGAGCAAGCCGCGCAGATGGACGGGCTTGACCACATGGTCGTCATGCAGGTGCGCCTCCATGCCCTGGCCGCGTATCTCGCCGACATTGGCAGAGATGATGATGATCTTCAGCCGGGAAAACCCTTCGTCGCGCAGCAGCCGCACCACTTCCCAGCCGTTCAGCCCCGGCATGGAGATGTCGAGCAGCAGCACGTCCGGGTCCCATTCGCGCACCATGTCCAGCGCGGCGACGCCATCGGCGGCGGACAGCACGGTGAAACCGAGCGGCACCAGCAACTCGTGCATGAGGTCGCGATGGGCGAGGTCGTCATCCGCCACCAGCACCGTGCGGCGCGCGCCGACATAGCCGGCGATGCGGCGATGCTGGATCGGCCCGCCGCGCGTCGGGTTGGTCACCTCGGAGAGCATCATGCGCACCCGGAAGGTGCTGCCCTCGCCGGGCACGGAGACAAGGGAGATCTCCCCGCCCATGATCTCCGTCAGCAGCTTGGTGATGGTGAGGCCGAGCCCGATGCCGCTGGTGGAATAGGTCCCGGCCCGTTCGCCCCGCTCGAAGGGCTCGAAGATGCGGGTGTGATCGGCCTTGGGAACGCCGATGCCGGTATCCTCGACCTCGAACTCCGCCACCTGGTTGCGATAGGAGACGCGCAGCGCCACCCGCCCGTCGGCGGTGAACTTGATGGCGTTGGACAGCAGGTTGATGAGGATCTGCCGCAGCCGCTTCTCGTCGGTGTAGACGACAGCCGGCAGGCGCTCGGGGCGGACATAGACGAAGTCGATCCCCTTGGCGGTCGCCTGCAGCCGGAACATGTCCACCAGCTGGTCGAGGAACTCGCCGATGCGCACTTCCTCGCGGGTCAGATGCAGCCGGCCGGCCTCGATCTTGGAAATGTCCAGCAAGCCGTCGATCAGCCCGGACAGGTGCTCCGCCGAGCGCCGCACCACGCGGATCGCGTCGCGCCGGTGCGCGGGAATGGCGGTGTCGCGCTCCAGCAGCTGGGCATAGCCGAGAATGGCATTCAGCGGCGTGCGCAGCTCGTGGCTGATACCCACGACATAGCGGCTCTTGGCGAGATTGGCCGCCTCCGCCACTTCCTTCGCCTTCTGCAGCTTGGCATCGGTGCGCTTGTGCGCCTCGATTTCGCGCATCAGCAGCGCGGTCTGGCGGTTGCTCTCTTCCTGCGCGACGCGCCGGCTCTCCTGCGCCAGCACGAACAGCCAGGCGGCGACGCCGGCGATGATGAGCAGGATGAAGTAGAGCGTGAACAGCACGCTGCCCACCGCCTCGCGCTCGGCGGCGGGCGCGAAGGTGGCCTGGAAGTAGATCACCGCCAGTATCGCGCCGATGACGATGGCAAGCAGCGACAGCACGCCGATATAGTGGCCGATGCGGGAATTGAGCTGCGCCACCATCCAGCCCGGCAGCGTGGCGCGCAGGAAGGCGAGGATCTGGTCGGGAAACCGCGCATCCTCCTTGCAGCGGTCGTGGCAGCGCGCGTCGAGCGAACAGCACAGCGAGCAGATCGGCCCGGCATAGACCGGGCAATGCGCCATGTCCTCCGGCTCGAACTTGTGCTCGCAGATACAGCATTTCAGCGTGTGGCGGCTGTCCCAGTTCCGCGCGGTCCGGCGGGCGATGTAGTAGTGCCCGCCCGTGGCGAAGGCGATCGCGGGCGCGGTGACGAAGGAGACGATCATCGCCAGGAAGGGCGCGAAGGCCTGCGCGACCGGCCCGAGCAGCCCGGCAAAGGCCAGCGCCCCGACCAGCGTGCCGGCGAGCACCGCGCCGACGCCCACGGGGTTGATGTCGTAGAGATGCGCGCGCTTGAACTCGATGCCGGGCGGGCTCCAGCCCATCGGCTTGTTCACCACGAGGTCCGCGACCAGCGCCGCCACCCAGGCGACCGCGACCACGGCATAAAGCCCGAGGATCTGCTCCAGCACCTTGTAGATGCCAAGCGCCATCAGGAGCAGCGCGATGGTGACGTTGAACACCAGCCACACCACCCGGCCGGGATGGCTGTGGGTCAGCCGGGAAAAGAAGTTCGACCAGGCGATCGAGCCCGCATAGGAGTTCGTCACATTGATCTTGAGCTGGGCGAGGATGACGAAGACGCCGGTGAAGGCGAGCGCCACCTCCGGCGAGAACATCGTCTTGAACGCCACCAGATACATCTGGGTTGGCTCGGCGGCGTGGAGGAAGGGCACGCCCTGGCTGAGCGCGAAATAGGCAAGGAAGGAGCCGGCCAGCATCTTCAGCGCGCCGGGGATGATCCATCCCGGCCCCGCCGACAGCAGCGCCACCCACCAGACCGCGTTGCGCACCGCCTCGCTGCGGCCCGGCGCCCGGCGCGGCAGGAAGCGCAGGAAATCCACCTGCTCGCCGATCTGCGCCACCAGCGCGAACACCACTGTGGTCGCCGCGCCGAACATGAGCGGATCGAACGAGCCGTCCCGCGCCCCGAGCCGCCCGGCATAAGAGGTCCACTCGCCGAGCGAGCCGCCGTGATAGGCGACGATGAAGACGAACGGGATGAAGTTCAGCAGCAGCCAGAAGGGCTGCGTCCAGAGCTGGAACCGGCTGATGAAGGTGATGCCATGCGTCACCAGCGGGATGACCACCAGCGCGCTGATGAAATAACCGACCATCAGCGGCACGCCGAAGCACATCTCCAGCGCCAGCGCCATGATCGCCGCCTCGATGGCGAAGAACAGGTACGTGAAGGAGGCGTAGATCAGCGAGGTGAAGGTCGAGCCGATATAGCCGAAGCCGGCACCGCGCGTCAGCAGATCGATGTCCACGCCGAACTTGGCGGCGTAGTAGCAGATCGGCAGGCCGGTCGCGAAGATGATGACGCTGACCGCGAGAATGGCGGCGACGGCATTGGGAAAGCCATAGGTCAGCGTAATGGCGCCGCCAATGGCTTCCAGAGCAAGGAAGGAAATCGCCCCGAGCGCGGTGTTGGCCACGTGCATCGCCGACCAGCGCCGCGCGCTCTTGGCGGTGAAACGCAGCGCATAGTCTTCCAGCGTCTCGTTGACGACCCACTGGTTATAGCGGCGCCGAACACGGACGATTTTCTGTTCCGCCGCCATAGGGTCCCGCCTCGTCGCCTCGACGCCTGACATCCTCCCCGCTCGTCCTCCCGGCACTGTTCTTTTTTGCACCACCGAATGGGCTGGTCTTGCAGCCCACCGCACCATAACAAGCACAAACCGTTCCAGTTCGGACGGAATGTGGAAAAACATACCCTGGTGAGGCGAACGGGAACGAAAATTCCCCCTCGGCGACAGCTTAAGTCGCTGCCGCCCTCTCCAGATGCATGTATTTCCTTCGCCAATTCAGGCGAATTCTAAATATCAGCCCCCTTCGCGCGCGCGCGAAAACAAATCCGCGTCGCGCTGCACACGACCCCGACCGTGGAACGGACTGTGAGGGCACGCCGCCAAAACCCCTATACGTCAATCGACGTATTGCCGCGCCGCGGGATCGGCCGCCACGATCCACATAATGCAAGCACATCGCCAGGCTTGTTGAGGCCACGTCAAACCCGTGGAGGGGATCGTATGTCTTCCGAGAACGATAGTTCATCCAAATTTTCGAGCACACGCCGCAAGCTACTCATGGGCATGTCGGCGCTTCCTGCCATGTCTATTCTTGGTTCATCCGGATTTTTTTCAACACCCGCACAGGCTCAGACGCCGGCGACGACGGCCGTCAACACGACGGGACTTGCGGTAACCGACACGGAAGTCACGGTCGGCATCCTGCACTCCGTCACCGGCACCATGGCGATTTCGGAGACCGGCTCGGTGCAGGCCGAGAAGCTCGCCATCGAGCAGATCAACGCCATGGGCGGCGTGCTCGGCCGCAAGATCAAGTACATTCAGGAAGACGGCGCCTCCGACTGGCCGACCTTCGCCGAGAAGGCCAAGAAGCTCCTCGTCAACGACAAGGTCGCCGCCGTCATGGGCTGCTGGACCTCGGCCTCGCGCAAGGCGGTGCTGCCGGTGTTCGAGCAGTATAACGGCATGCTCTACTACCCGACCTTCTATGAAGGCCTGGAGCAGTCCAAGAACGTTATCTACACCGGCCAGGAGGCCACGCAGCAGATCCTCGCCGGCCTCGACTGGGTCAACAAGACCAAGAACGCCAAGAGCTTCTACCTCATCGGCTCGGACTACATCTGGCCGCGCACCTCGATGAAGATCGCCCGCAAGCACATCGAGGCGCATCTGGGCGGCAAGGTCTCGGGCGAGGAATATTTCCCGCTCGGCCACACCCAGTTCAACTCGGTCATCAACAAGATCAAGCTGACCAAGCCGGACGTGATCTACGCCGCGGTGGTGGGCGGCTCCAACGTCGCCTTCTACAAGCAGCTCAAGGCCGCCGGCATCGACCTTTCCAAGCAGACGCTGCTGACCATCTCCGTCACCGAGGACGAGATCGACGGCATCGGCGGCGAGAACTTCGCCGGCGCCTATAGCTGCATGAAGTACTTCCAGTCGCTCGACAACCCGAACAACAAGGACTTCGTCGCCGCCTTCAAGAAGATGTGGGGCGAGAAGACCGTGATCGGCGACGTCACCCAGGCCGCCTATCTCGGCCCCTGGCTGTGGAAGCTCACCGTCGAGAAAGCCGGCTCCTTCGACATCGACAAGATCGCCGCGGCCTCCGCCGGCATCGAGTTCCCCAAGGCGCCGGAAGGCTACGTCAAGATCCATCCGAACCACCATCTGTGGTCGAAGACCCGCGTCGGCCAGGCGCAGCTCGACGGCCAGTTCAAGGTTGTGTTCGAGACCCCCGAACTGATCGAGCCCGATCCGTTCCCGAAGGGCTACCAGTGATCGCCTGAAGCTCCCACCCGGAGAGGACGCCCTGTCCTCTCCGGGGCTCTTTCCGTTGACGGAGACCGCGCCGCTCGCGCGCACGCCGGGGGATTCCTGATGTTTTCCGAATATTCGCTCACCGAACTCAGCTCCATCTTCCTGATGCAGGGCTTCGCCGGGCTGATCCTGTTCTCGGTCTTCCTGCTCATGGCGCTGGGGCTGGCCATCATCTTCGGCCAGATGGGTGTCATCAACATGGCGCATGGCGAGTTCATGATCCTCGGCGCCTATGTCACCTATTTCACTTCGCAATTCTTCCTGAATTTCATTCCCGGCCTGTTCGGGATCTACTTTTTCATCGCGATGATACTGGCCTTCTTCGTCACCGGCGCGCTCGGCATGGCGGTGGAATGGCTGATGATCCGCCGGCTTTACAAGCGCCCGCTCGACACGCTGCTCGCCACCTGGGGGCTCAGCCTCATCCTGCAGCAGCTCTACCGCTCGGTCTTCGGCCCGCGCGAGGTCGGCGTCGAACTGCCGAGCTGGATGATGGGTTCGCTGCCCGTCACCGATGTGGTCGAGGTGCAGATCAACGGCCTGTTCGTCATGGGCCTCACCATCGCCATCACCGTCGCGGTGGCGCTGCTCATGTACAAGTCAAACTGGGGCAAGCAGGTGCGCGCCGTGGTGCAGAACCGCGTCATGGCGGGCGCTGTCGGCATCGATACGGAGAAGGTGGACCGCTACACTTTCGGCCTCGGCTGCGGCATTGCGGGCGTCGCCGGCTCCGCCTTCACCATGATCGGCTCGACCGGCCCGACCTCCGGCCAGCTCTACATCGTCGACACCTTCCTGGTCGTCGTCTTCGGCGGCGCGCAGAGCCTGCTCGGCACCATCGCCTCCGCCTTCACCATCTCGCAGGCCCAGTCGACCATGGAGTTCTTCCTCTCCGGCTCGATGGCCAAGGTCCTCACGCTGCTCGGCGTGGTCATCATCCTGATGCTGCGGCCGCAGGGCCTGTTCGTCATCAAGGTCCGTCGCTGAGGAGGCGCCCGCTATGACCGCAACTGCCCCCAAATCCGGCCGCACCTTCTTCCTGCGCCCGCAGGACATGATCGGCATCGCGCTGCTCGCCCTCCTCCTCCTGGTGGTGCTGCCACTGGCGCTGGACAATTTTCGCCTTCAGTTCGTCGGCAAGTACCTGACCTACGCCTTCGTCGCGCTCGGCCTGGTGCTGTGCTGGGGCTATGCCGGCATCCTCTCGCTCGGCCAGGGCGTGTTCTTCGGCCTCGGCGGCTACTGCATGGCGATGTATCTCAAGCTGGAAGCCTCCAGCGTCGAGAACACCAAGATCCAGTCGACGCCGGGCATTCCCGACTTCATGGACTGGAACCAGATCACCTCGCTGCCGTGGTTCTGGGAGCCGTTCCGCAGCTTCGGCTTCACCACCCTCGCCGTCATCGTGGTGCCGGCGCTGTTCGCCTTCATCGTCGGCTTCGCCATGTTCAAGCGGCGCGTGGGCGGAGTGTATTTCGCCATCATCACCCAGGCGCTGGCGGCGATCCTCACCATCCTCATCATCGGCCAGCAGGGCTATACCGGCGGCATCAACGGCATCACGGACCTGCGCACCCTGCACGGCTGGGACATCCGCACCGACAGCGCCAAGACCATCCTCTACTTCGTCTGCGTCGGCCTGCTGCTCGCCTGCATCCTGCTCGCCTATTACGTGAAGTCCTCCAAGCTCGGGCGCATCCTCGTCGCCATGCGCGACAAGGAGGATCGCGTGCGCTTCTCCGGCTACGACGTCTCCTCGTTCAAGATCTTCGTGTTCTGCCTTGCCGCCTCGCTCTCGGCCATTGGCGGGGCGATGTTCACCCTGCAGGTCGGGTTCATGTCGCCCTCCTTCGTCGGCATCGTGCCCTCGATCGAGATGGTCATCTACACCGCGGTGGGCGGGCGCCTTTCCATCCTTGGCGCGATCTACGGCACGCTGCTGGTTAACTGGGCGAAGACCTCCTTCTCCGAGAGCTTTCCGGAACTCTGGCTGTTCGGCCTCGGCGGCCTGTTCATCGCCGTCGTGCTGATCTTCCCGAACGGGATCGCCGGCCTCTGGCAGAGCTATGTCGCCCCGCGCCTCGGCTCGCTGTTCAACGCCGGCGCCAAGCGCCGCGCCACCCCGCCGGCCTCCGGGCCGGTTGCCCCCGCCGCGGCCGAGTGAGGAGCGGACCCATGAACACCAGCGTCATCACCGACAGCATGAACAAGGACTTCGTCCTCGCGGTCGAAGGGCTCACCGTCTCCTTCGATGGCTTCAAGGCGGTCAACGACTTGTCCTTCTATGTCGACGAGAACGAGATCCGGGTCATCATCGGCCCCAACGGTGCCGGCAAGACCACCGTGCTCGACCTGATCTGCGGGCGCACCAAGGCGACCACCGGCTCGATCCGGTTCCGCGATCGCGAGCTGACCCGGATGAAGGAGCACGAAATCGTGCGCGCCGGCGTCGGCCGCAAGTTCCAGAACCCTTCGATCTATGAGGATCTTACCGTCTTCGAGAACCTGGAGATCTCCTACCCCAAGGGTCGCTCGGTCATCGGCGCCCTCGCCTTCCGGCGCGATGCCGCGGTGAAGGAGCGGGTGCAGGAGATCGCCGAGACCATCTTCCTCGCCGACCAGCTCGACCAGCGCGCCGAATATCTCTCGCACGGCCAGAAGCAGTGGCTGGAGATCGGCATGCTGCTGATCCAGGACCCCGAACTCCTCATGCTCGACGAGCCAGTGGCCGGCATGAGCGTTTCCGAGCGCAAGAAGACCGCCGAACTGCTCAACACCATCATCAAGAACCGCTCGGTGATCGTCATCGAGCACGACATGAAGTTCGTCGAGGACATCGCCCACAAGGTGACGGTGCTGCACCAGGGCAAGATCCTCTCGGAAGGCTCCATGGCCAAGGTCCAGGCGGACCCCAAGGTCATCGAAGTCTATCTCGGCCATTGAGGAGACGAAGATGCTGAACGTATCGAACCTCCATGTCTCCTATGGCGAGAGCGAAGTCCTGCACGGGCTGAACTTCACCGTCGCCCCCAACGAGATCATCGCCATCATGGGCCGCAACGGCATGGGCAAGACCACGCTCATGAAGTCGCTCATGGGCATCGTGCCGACGAAGAGCGGCAGCGTCACCGTCGGGGCGACCGACATCACCCGGCTCAAAAGCTATGAGCGCGTGCACAATGGCGTCGCCTATGTGCCGCAGGGCCGCATGATCTTCTCCACCATGACGGTGCAGGAGAACATCGAGACCGGCCTGATCCCGCGCGGCGAGAGCAAGGTGCCGCCGGACATCTATGAGCTGTTCCCGGTGCTGCTGGAGATGAAGGGCCGGCGCGGCGGCAACCTCTCCGGCGGCCAGCAGCAGCAGCTCGCCATCGCCCGCGCGCTCGCCACCGCGCCGAAGGTGCTGCTGCTGGACGAGCCGACCGAGGGCATCCAGCCCTCCATCATCCGGGAAATGGCTCGCACGCTGAAGCGCATCCGCGACGAGCGCGGCCTTTCCATCGTGGTCTCCGAGCAGGTGCTGTCCTTCGCCCTCGACATCGCCGACCGCGTGCTCGTCATCGAGAACGGAGAGATCGTCCACGAGGACCTGCGCGCCAATGTCGACGAGGCGAAGGTCGCGCGCTTCCTGTCGGTGTGAGGCGCCTTAGGCCCCGCGCACCTCGTGCCACCGGATGCCGGGACGGCAGATTACCCAACTTAAACGCCCTTAGAGGGGGGAATGGAGTGCACCATGCCTGAGACACTGATTTCGGTCGATCTTTCCAAGCCCGCGACGGAAAACGAGTTTCTGCACAATCGCTGGCACCCGGACATTCCGATCGCCACCTGGGTCGAGCCGGGCGCCGACTTCATCGTCGAGACCGTGGACTGGACCGGCGGCGCCATCGCCAACAACGATTCCGCCGACGATATCCGCGATGTCGACCTGTCCACCGTGCACTATCTCTCCGGCCCCATCGGCGTGAAGGGCGCCAAGCCGGGCGATCTCCTGGTGGTCGACATCCTCGATGCCGGCACGCTCAAGGGCCATGAATGGGGCTTCAACGGCTTCTTCTCCAAGAAGAACGGCGGCGGCTTCCTGACGGACCACTTCCCGCTCGCGCAGAAGTCGATCTGGCACTACGAGGGCATGTTCACCCGCTCGCGCCATGTGCCGGGCGTGGGCTTTGCCGGGCTTATCCATCCCGGTCTGATCGGCACCCTGCCCTCGCAGAAGCTGCTCGACACCTGGAACGCGCGCGAGCAGGCGCTGATCGACACCAACCCGACCCGCGTGCCCCCCCTCGCCAATCCGCCCGCGCCGAAGACCGCGCATCTGGGCAAGCTCGCCAAGGGCACCGACGCCTTCGACAAGGTGGCCGCGGAAGGCGCCCGCACCGTGCCGCCGCGCGAGCATGGCGGCAATTGCGACATCAAGGACCTGTCGCGCGGCTCGAAGATCTACTTCCCCGTCTATGTCGACGGCGCCGGCCTCTCCATGGGCGACATGCACTTCAGCCAGGGCGATGGCGAGATCACCTTCTGCGGCGCCATCGAGATGTTCGGCGCGTGGCTGCACATCAAGGTCGATCTGATCAAGAACGGCATGGAGATGTACGGGATCAAGAACCCGATCTTCAAGCCCTCGCCGATCACGCCGAACTACAAGGACTATCTGATCTTCGAGGGCATTTCGGTCGACGAGAGCGGCACGCAGCATTATCTCGACGCCAATGTCGCCTACCGCCAGGCCTGTCTCAACGCCATCGAATACCTGAAGAAGTTCGGCTATTCGGGCGCGCAGGCCCACTCGATCCTCGGCGTTGCGCCGGTGCAGGGGCATTTCTCCGGCGTGGTCGACATCCCGAACTCCTGCGCCACGCTGTGGCTGCCGACCGAGATCTTCGACTTCGACATCAAGCCCTCGGCCGCCGGCCCGACCAAGTTCATCGACGGCTCGATCCAGATGCCGCTTTCGCCGGACCTTTGACCCCCGCTTAAGTCCGGCGCGCGGGGCGGTGCCTGCATCGCCCCGCCTCCATCCGAGGAAGCGCCCCGAGGAAACGCCCAAGGAGCAGGCCAATGCCCGTCTATGAATATCTGTGCGACGATTGCGGCGACTTCACCGCCCTGCGGCCGATGAGCGAGTATCAGGCCCCGCAGCCCTGCCCGGAGTGCGGCGCGTCGGCGCCGCGCGTCCTGCTCACCGCGCCGCATTTTTCCGGCCTGTCGCGCGAGAGCCGTCTGGCGCATGCAACCAACGAACAGTCGCGCCACGAGCCGATGAGCGTCGATTCCTACAAGGCCAAGCAGGAACGCGCCAAGCACGCCGCCGGCTGTTCCTGCTGTTCCGGCGGCATGAAGAGCCGGACCAAGAAAAACCGCACGGCCACCTCGGCGAGCGGCGCCAAGAGCTTCCCCACGGCGCGCCCGTGGATGATAAGCCATTGAGGCGACGCCTCACTCCCCGATCGCCACGCCTTCCCGGCGCGGGTCCGCCGCGCCGACCAGCCCCTCAGGCGTGATCGCCACCGCCTGCACGCCCGATGTCATCGGCATCGCCCGCACCTCAAAGCCGAGCCTTTTGAGTTCCGGCATCAGCGCCTCGGCGCCCGTGCCCTGCTCGATCTCCACCGGCCCGAAGCGGGCCAGCACATTCGGCGCGGCAATGGCCTGATCCAGCGGCAGGCCCCAGTCGAAATGGGCGATCAGCGTCTTCGCGACATAGCCGATGATCTGGCTGCCGCCGGGCGAGCCCAGCGCCAGCACCGGCTTGCCATCCCGCAGTACGATTGTCGGCGCCATGGAGGAGCGTGGCCGCTTGCCCGGCTCCACCCGGTTGGCGATCGGCACGCCGTCCTTCTGCGAGCGGAAGGAGAAATCCGTCAGCTCGTTGTTGAGCAGGAAGCCGCCGACCATCAGCCGAGAGCCAAAGCCCGCCTCGATGGTCGAGGTCATGGAGACGATGTTGCCCTCCGCGTCGACAATGGTGATCTGGGTCGTGGAGGGCAGTTCCAGCGCTTCGTCATCCGCGCGCGGCTCGGCCATGGCATGGTCCCAGGTCGGGTTGCCGGGCGCGACCTCGGGCAGCGCGTCGTCGCCGGCGAGCAGCTTGGCGCGGGCGGCGAGATAATCGGGCGCCAGCAGCCCCTTTGTCGGCATCGGCACATAGTCGCTGTCGGCCATGTAGCGATCGCGGTCGGCGAAGGCGAGGCGCGAGGCATCTGCCACCAGCCGCCACGCTTCCGGCGACTGCGGGCCGAGCGACTTGAGGTCATAGGGCTCCAGCATCCCGAGAATTTGCCCGAGGGCGAGCGCGCCGGAACTCGGCGGTCCCATGCCGCAGGCTTCCAGCCCGCGATAGACGGCGCAGACCGGCGCGCGCTCCTTCACCCGGTATTCGCGAAGATCGCCCAGCGACAGCACGCCGGGATTGTCACCCTCGCGCACCGTGCGCACGATGTCCGCCGCCAGCGCACCGCCATAGAAGGCATCCGCGCCATATTGGGAGAGATGACGCAATGTGGCGGCATAGGCGGGGTTCTTCAGCACCGTCCCGGCCTTCAGCGGCGCGCCATCGCCATCAAGGAAATAGGCCCGCGCCGCCGGGTTGCGCTTCAGCGTCTCGACATCGTCGGCAATCAGCCCGGCAAGGCGCGGCGAGACCGCGAAGCCCGCTTCCGCCATCCCGAGCGCCGGGCGGAACAGCTGCGCCCAGGCGATCTTGCCATAGCGCCGGTGCACGGTTTCCAGCAGGCGCGGCGTGCCGGGCGTGCCGACCGAGCGCCCGCCGACTACCGCCGCCATGAAGGAAAGCGGCTCGCCCTTCTCGTTCTGAAACAGCGTCGGCGTCGCCGCGCGCGGCGCGGTCTCGCGCGCGTCGAAGGTGGTGAGTTGGCCCTTGGCGGCGTCCCAATAGACGAGAAAGACGCCGCCGCCGAGGCCGGAGGATTGCGGCTCCACCAGCCCCAGCACGAGTTGCGTCGCCACCATGGCGTCGATGGCGTTGCCGCCGGCCCGCAGCGCCGCCGCGCCCGCCTGCGCGGCGAGCGGATTGGCGGCGGTCACCATCCAGTGCTTGCCGGTGGCGGACTTCGCTCCGGCCGCAATCGTACCCGCGGCCTCCGGGGGCTGATTGTCGGCCGCCTGCTGGGCGAGGCCGGGCGTGGCCAGAGCGGCCAGCACGGCGATAATCGTCAGCGTCCTGCGCATCCCTCGTCCTCCCTCGCACACACTGATGATGTCACATCGTAACCGGATGTGAACGCGCAGGGCCCGCGGGGGGATGACGAATCCGCGAATCGGTTTAATCTGAAGTCGTCGTCAACAATTGAAAGGAGGTGATCCAGTGTCTGATCGTCTTGATCCGCGGTCGTCGGTATCCGTGACCTGGACACTCGCCTCTTGCGAGGTCCGTGCCGCGTGATGCGACACTTTGCGCCGCCTAGCCGGCGGTTACCGGACCGGACCGCGGTCTGACATGGGAAGGGCTGTCCGAAAGGGCAGCCCTTCTTGCTTGTTCATCCCGCCGAACACATCGGTATTACTTTGTCGAAGCCCATCATCATCTATATCGACGCCGATGCCTGCCCGGTGAAGGACGAGACCTATCGCGTCGCCGCCCGCCACGGGCTCAAGGTGTTCCTCGTCGCCAATTCCTTCATTGCCGTGCCGCGCGATGTCGAGGTGGAGCGCGTCATCGTGCCCTCGGGCCTCGATATCGCCGATGACTGGATCGCCGAGCGGGCAGAGGAAGGCGACCTCGTCATCACCGCCGACGTGCCGCTCGCCGCGCGGGTGGTCGCCAAGGGCGCGGAGGCCATCGGGCCGACCGGAAAGCCCTTCACCGCTTCGTCCATCGGCATGCAGCTCGCGACCCGCAACCTGATGCAGGATCTTCGCGAGGCCGGCGAGATCACCCGTGGTCCCCGCCCCTTTTCGCCGCGCGACCGCTCGGAATTCCTGCAGGCGCTGGAAAGAGCGGTGATGCGGTTGAAACGGAAAGGCTTCCTCGCGGGTTGAAGGATTAATCCGGAGGAGATGCCGATGATGTTGCAAGCCTGCCTGAACGGTTCCCGCGGCAAGGAATTCCACGCCTTCACCCCGCTCTCGCCAGCGGAGCTGGCGTCTGACGCCGCGGCCGCCGTCGCGGCGGGCGCCAGCGAGCTTCACGTCCATCCCTGCAATGGCGATGGCGCCGAGTCATTGGCGGCAGACGATGTCGCCGCGGCGCTTGAGGCCATCCGCGCCCGCCTTCCCGGCGTGCCGGTCGGCATCTCCACCCATGCCGGCATCGCGGTCGGCCCCGCCGGACGCCTCGCCGCAGTGAAGGGCTGGAACGTGCTGCCGGATTACGTCTCGGTCAATCTCATCGAGCCGGATGCGCCGGAGATGATCGAGCTTGCCCTGTCGCGCGGCATCGGCATCGAGGCGGGGCTGTGGTCGGCCGCCGATGCCGAGCGCTTCATCGCTCTGCCGCAGGCGCGCAAGGTGCTGCGCATCCTCATCGAGATCAACGAGCAGGACGAGACCGAGGGTCTGGAAGCCGCCGCCGCGATCCGCAAGGTGCTCGCCCGCGCCAGCCTCGATGTGCCGGTGCTGCAGCACGGGTTCGATGCCAGCAAATGGCCGCTCTATCGCGATGCGCTGCTGCGCGGCCTCGACAGCCGCATCGGGCTGGAGGACGGCAAGTTTCTGCCCTCGGGCGAGGAGGCGACAGACAATGCCGCGCTCATAAAGGCGGCCCTGGAAATCGCACGGACGCCGCCGAACCCGGTGCCGGCGTAAACCGGCGAAGCTGCCTCGCGTCCCGCGCGTTCCTTATTTCATCTCCACTTCGACGAAGCTCATCGGTGCCGTGCCGGCATTCTTCACGTCGTGGCGAATGCCGGCGGGGCGCGAATAGGCCTCGCCCGCACGCATGCTCACTTCGGTGACGACGCCATCGACGTCGATCGACATGAGCCCGTCCGTCACGAAGACGATGGCGTAGTTCATGGCGTGCTCATGCCAGCCGGTGGTCGCGCCGGGCTCGAAATCCCAGCGCGTGATGCGCACCCGCGCATCATCGGCAAGGAGCGTCGGGCGGGCGGGCGAGGTGCAGGCGAATGCCATGATGGACTCCGGCGTAAAAGCCCCGGGACGCTGCGGACAGCGCTTCGGGGCGGAAGCGCCAGAGTGCCATCCTCACCCCGAGTTGCGAAGCCCCGCCGAGATGCCGTTGATGGTCAGCTGGATGCCCTGCAGCACCTTCTCGTCGGTGTCGTTGCTGCGATAGGCGCGCAGCAACCCGACCTGAACATGGTTCAGCGGGTCGATATAGGGGAAGCGCGCGCGGATCGAGCGGTCGAGCAGCGGGTTGGAGCCGAGCAGCTTGGGCTGCTGGGAAATCGCCAGCAGCGAGTCGATCGCCTCCTGATGCTCGGCCCGGATGCGCCCGAAAATGCTCTCGCGCAGCTCCACATCCTCCACCAGCTTGGCATAGCGCGAGGCGATGGCGATGGAGCTCTTGGAGAGCACCATGTCCATATTGGACAGCTGGGTGCGGAAGAACGGCCACTCGCGATACATCTCCTGCAAGAGCGGCAGGCCGTCCGGGTTGCGCTCCAGCCAGGACTTCACCGCCGTGCCGAAGCCGTACCAGCCCGGCAGCATGAGCCGGCACTGCGCCCAGGAGAACACCCAGGGGATGGCACGCAGATCCTCGATCCGCCGCGTCTTCTTGCGGGACGCCGGGCGCGAACCGATGTTCAGCGTGGCGATCTCGTTGATGACGGTGGATTCCCAGAAATAGTCCTCGAAACGCGGGGTCTCGTAGACCAGCGCGCGATAGGCGCTGAAGGCGGCGTCGGAGAGTTCCTCCATCACGGTGAGGTATTCCTCGCGCGGCGCCTTGGCATCGCCCGAGAGCAGCGTCGCCTCCATGGTGGCGGCGGCGAGGATTTCGAGATTGCCGCGCCCGACCGCCGGGTTGGAGTACTTGGACGAGATGATCTCGCCCTGCTCGGTGATGCGGATGGCGCCCTGCACCGCCCCACCCGGCTGGGCGAGGATGGCATCATAGCTCGGCCCACCGCCACGGCCGACCGAACCGCCGCGGCCGTGGAACAGCCGCAGCCGCACGCCATGGCGCTTGAACACTTCGATCAGCTCGATCTCGGCCTTGTAGAGTTCCCAGCCCGATGTGACGAAGCCGCCATCCTTGTTGCTGTCGGAATAGCCAAGCATCACCTCCTGCATGCCGCCGCGGCTGTCCACCAGCTTGCGGTATTCCGGCAGGCGGAACATCTGCTCCATCACCTTGGCGGCGTTGCGCAGGTCCTCGATGGTCTCGAACAGCGGCACGATGTTGACCGCCGACGAACCCGCAGGGTCGACAAGGCCCACTTCCTTCAGCAGCAGCGCCAGCTCCAGCATGTCCGAGACGCCCTCGGCCTTGGAGATGATGCAGGTCTGGATCGCCTCGGGGCCGTAGATCTCGTGGATGCGCGCGCAGGTGCGCAGCATGTCCATCTCGCCGACCGTCTCCTCGGAATAGGCGGCGAAAGGCGACGTGAGCGGGCGCGCCGTGGTCAGCTCGCGCAGCAGCAGCGCCACGCGCGTGCCTTCCGGCAGCGCCTTGTAATTGGTGCCCGGGGCGGCGACCTCGAACAGCTCGGCGACGCAGCGCTCGTGCACATCCGAATTCTGCCGCGAGTCGAGAATGGCGAGATGGAAGCCGAAGGCATCCACTGCCCGGCGCAGATCGCGCAGCTTACCGCGGGCGATGGCGGCGGACTTGTGCGCCTTCAGCGACGCGTCGATCACGTCGAGATCCGCGCGCAGCTCCGCCGCCGAACCATAGGCCTTCGCGGCGGGCTTCACGGTGAGGCCGACCAGTTCGGCGACTTCCAGCCGGAAGGCGGTGGCGCGTAGCCGGTCGGCAATGGCGGTGGCGGCGAGGCGGTAGGGCTCGTTGCGCCGGTGCGGCGACAGGTCGGAGGAGGAATCCACCAGCGACAGCAAGTCGTCCGACACCTTCACGCGGATGGTGCTGATCGACAGCTCGCCGCCGAGCGCGTCCAGCTCGTCGAGATAGAACTTCACCGCCAGTGCGCTCTGCATGCGCATGGTCTCGCGGGTGACATGGGCGGTGACGAACGGGTTGCCGTCGCGGTCGCCGCCGATCCAGCTGCCAATGCGCAGGAAGGAGGCCAGCTCGTCTCCCGCCTCACCGTCGATGGCAGCCAGTCGGTCCTCCAGCGCGGCATAGAGCTTCGGCAGCTGCCGCAGGAAGGTGTAGTCGTAATAGGCGAGGCCGTTCGCCACCTCGTCGAGCACGGTCAGCTTGGTCTTGCGCAGCAGGTTGGTCTGCCAGAGCGTCAGCACGCGCCGGCGCAGCTCTTCCTCGGCCTGCTCGTGCTCCTCCGGCGTCGGGTCCAGCCGCGCGCGATCGGCCAGCAGTTCGGCGATCCGCATTTCGTGGGTCAGGGTGGAACGGCGGCGCACTTCGGTCGGGTGCGCGGTCAGCACCGGGCTCGCATGCGCGGTGGCGAAGAACTTGCGCAGCTCGGTGGTGGAAATGCCCGCCTCGCGGGCGCGCTCCAGCGCGTTTGCCACCGTGCCCGGGCCGGGCGGGCGACCGCTCGCCGCTGCCGATCGCATGCGGCGGATGACGTTCTGGTCCTCGGCGATGTTGGCGAGGTGCGAGAAATAGCTGAAGGCGCGCACGATGGAGATCGTCTGATCCGCCCCAAGCTCGCTCAGCATCGCCTCAAGCTCGTGGCGCGCGCCCTCGTCTTCCTCGCGGTGGAAGCGGGTCGAGACGCGGCGGATACGCTCCACAAGATCGTAGATCGGCTCGCCTTCCTGGTCGCGCAGCGTGTCGCCCAGCACGCGGCCGAGCATGCGGATGTCCTCGCGCAGCGACAGGTCGAGATCGCCATCGACATCCTGTTCGGCATCGGAAAGGGCGATGGTGAGGGCGACGGACATGGCGATGCTCCTTTAGGCGTACAACGAACTTAGCAATTAGCATGCCGCTCGTGACAGCCTAGAGGACGGACGCGGATGTCGCAGGCATCGGGCCCCCGTTCCTGTGGGAAAAACCGGAACGGTAGCCGGGTGTCGCTGCGGCAGATGCGCAACAGCTTTCGGATAGTTTCGGTTTGCCGCGGTTCCGCCCCGATTGTGAACCAAATGGCCGCCAATATGAATGCGCGGATCAGGAAGGGTTCATGGAGAATCGTTCATAACCGCAGTGGTAGAATGGGTGACGCCGGAAACAGCGCCTCCCACATGAAGGAAATGCCGGCTTTGCCGGACGAATATGTAGCCGCGTATGCGTATCAGGAAGGACGCCGTCATGCCCCCCGTCGTGAACCATGCTGAGGTTCAGACCCCCGCGAATATCCGCCAATCCAAGCCGCTTCTGGCCAGCCAGCCCGCCGCCCTCGCCGGTGACAAGAAGGTAGTGGTCGTCTCGGCGCCGGTCGGCTCCATCGCCGCGCTCGAATCCACTCTCGGCTTCTGATCCAGGCTTCACCGTTTCGGCACGAAGCCTCTCCCGTTGGGGCGCGCGCTCGCGCCTCACGCGAATGTGTGGCGGCGCGCGACCTTGCCCGACAAGGAAAACCGCGCGCTCGGCAATAACGTCGCAGCCCTCTCCACGCCCTCGCCCGATGACAAAGCGCGCGGGCATCCCCATATGTGACGTTGCGGCAGTTGCCGCGATTTCGATCATGGACCGAGAAAGGCCTGCCCCTTGACGACGCTTCGCTTCCGCACCGCCGCCGTGCGCGCCGCACTGGCGGCCCTGTTCATCGCCGCTGGCGTGCTCGTCGCCACCGACTTCGCGGAGGCGCGCGCCGGCCGCAGCATGAGCTTCGGCAGCCGCGGCACACGGACCTGGTCGACCCCCGCCCCCACGCCCACCGCCCCGGCGGCCACGCCGATGCAGCGCTCCGCCACCCCGCAGAGCCAGATGGGCACGACCGCGCCCCGCGCGCCGGGCGGCTTCTTCAACCGTGGCGGCTTCATGGGCGGGCTGACGGGCGGCCTGCTCGGCGCCGGCATTTTCGGCCTGCTGATGGGCTCCGGCTTCTTCTCCGGCCTCGGCAGCCTTTCCGGCATTCTCGGCCTGCTGCTGCAGGTCGGGCTGATCTTCCTCGTCGTCCGTCTGGTCATGGGCTGGATGCGCAGCCGCAACCAGCCTTCCTATGCCGGCGGCCCGACCCCCGGCGCCAATGGCCCCTCCCCGCTGCAGCGCAACGGGCTTGAGGACACGCCGGCGCCGGCGTCCGGTAGCGGTGCGGGGCCCGCCCGCTTCGGCTTCGGCGGCGGCCCGCGCGGAAAGCCGCTGCAGCTCGCAGCGGGTGATTTCGACACGTTCGAGCGCACGCTGGCGGAGGTTCAGGGAGCCTATGGGCGCAGCGACCGTGCCACGCTTGCCAGCCTCACCACGCCGGAAATGCTCGGCTATCTCGGCGAGGAACTGGACGACCTCGCCCGCGACGGCCTTGAGAACCGCCTCACCGACGTGAAGCTGCTGCAGGGTGACCTGTCGGAAGCGTGGAGCGAGGACAACCGCGACTTCGCCACCGTCGCCATGCGCTACGAGCTGAAGGACGCGGTCTTCGAGCGCGCCACTGGCCGGCTTGTGCAGGGCGACCCGGACCGCCCGGTTCAGGCCGTCGAGTTCTGGACCTTCACCCGCGAGCGCGGTGGCGACTGGAAGCTCAGCGCCATCCAGCAGGGACGCGTCTGACAGCCAAGGCTGAGACCCTCCACGCGGAGAGCATCGACCGACAGGAACTTTGCCTGCATGATCCTTCCGCGCCGTCAGCCGGCGCGGGAGGATTTTCAATATGCTGAGAACAATTGTCCGCAAGTCTGTCGCCGCCGCCGCCGCACTGGCGATGGCCGGCATGCCCGTAGCCGCCAATGCCTGCACCTCTTTCCTGCTGAAGGCGAAGGACGGTGCGAGGGTTTATGGCCGCACGCTTGAATTCGCCCTGCCGCTGCAGTCGCAGCTGATCGTTTTCCCACGCAACCTGGCGATCAAGGGCACCGGACCCGACGGCTCGGCCGGCACCGGCCTTGAGTGGAAGGGCAAATATGCCGCGATGGGTGCCAATGGGCTGGGCCTCGAGATCCTCGTCGACGGCTTGAACGAGAAGGGCCTCGCAGGCGGCCTGCTGTTCTTCCCCGGCCTCGCACGCTTTCAGGATGTCGGCCCCGGCGAGGCGAAGAACTCGATCGCCTCGTTCGAGATGCTCACCTGGATGCTCACCAATTTCGCCACGGTGGACGAGGTGAAGGCGGCGCTGCCGAAGATCAAGGTGTCGAACGCCCCGCAAGTGGTGTTCAAGAGCGCGGTGCCGGTGCACGTCACGCTGCATGACGCCAGTGGCAAGAGCATCGTGGTCGAATATGTCGGCGGCACGCTCAACATCTACGACAACCCGACCGGCATCATGACCAATGCCCCGGCCTTCCCGTGGCATCTCGCGCATCTCGGCCTCTATGGCAACCTGTCGCCGAACGAGCCGGCGCCGCGCAAGATCGGCGACCTCACCATTGCCCCGCCGAGCTCCGGCGCCGGGCTGCACGGCCTGCCGGGTGACTTCCTCTCGCCCTCGCGCTTCGTGCGCGCCTTCACCTTCGTCCAGAACCTGCCGGAACTGGCGACCGGCCCCGACGCGATGAAGGCGGCGCGGCACATCCTCAACAATTTCGACATTCCGCCCGGCGCCATCGCCACCAGCGCCGATTCAGCAGCTGGCGGCGGCGTCTCCGGTTTTGAAACCACCGAATGGAGCTCGGTTTCCGACCTCACCAACGGCACATACGCGATCTGGGATTACGCGAACCCGACCCCGCGCCTGATCAACTTCAAGCAGCTCGATCTGGACGCGAAGGCCGTGCGCCTCATCCCCTTCGACCAGAAGCCGGACTATATCGACCTCTCCGGCAAGTGAGGCCGGTGCGGCGGAGCGCGCGTCGCGCTTCTCCGCCGCCGCTGTTTCAGGGCAGCGGGTCCGGGCCGTAGCGGTTCGGGCCCGTCGTGCCCTTGACCATGAACCAGAAGAAGATCACCAGCGCGCCGATGCCGGTCAGGCCGATCAGCAGCCACCAGCCGGTGCGGTCCATGTCGTGGAAGCGCCGGGCGCCGAGGGCGAGCGAAGGAATGATCAGCGCCAGCCCGACAATGGTGCTGATCGGGGTGAACATGGTCGATACGCCGCCATAGGTCGCGTCGCCGAAATGCACGAGCGCGAAGGTGCCGAACAGGGCAGTGTCGAGAAACGCCGTCACCCAGTTCAGGATGATCGAGAAAAGCACCCACCACCAATATTCCGAGCGCGGCGCGCGCCCGGAGAAGGTGGCGTAGTTGCCGAGCACGCTGGATACGGCCTGACCGAAATTCATGTTGTTCCCCAACCCACTATCCGCCGCACGCGGCCGGCGTCACGGGCAAGCATATGCCGATCTCGACATGCGGGAAACTCGCCGGTTTGGGAATTGACGCCGGGACAGGTTAGAAGGCGTCTCGACCCTGCGGCCGGCGATCGACAAAGCCGCCGCCCAAGGAGAGGCGCATGAAGTTCAACATCGAGGAAAGCCCGGGCGCGGAAGTCCGGGCGATGATCGACCGGGGCCTCGACGCCTTCAACGATACCAAGGCCGGCCCGCCCGATGCGCGCGACCTGTGGGTGATGGCGCGCGGCGCAGGCGGCAGCGTGCAGGGCGGCCTGAAGGGCCGCACCTATTATGGCTGGCTGTTCATCGACTGGCTGTGGGTCTCGCCCGCCTGTCGCGGCACGGGCATCGGTGCCGGTCTCCTCGCGGCGGCGGAGAAGGAAGCGCTGCGGCGCGGCTGCATCGGCGCCTATGTCGACACGTTCAACTTCCAGGCCCCGGAATTCTACGTCCGGCAGGGCTATGAGGAATTCGGCCGCATCGACGATTTCCCGCCCGGCCATGCCTGCGTCTGGCTGAAGAAGCGCCTGAAGACGCCGGAAACCCCGGCGTCCTGATCGGCGGTACGGCGGATCAACGCCCCTTGCGGCGGCCGCCCTTGCGGTGGCCCTTGGTCATCGGATCGGGGCGCTCGGGGCGCACCCATTCCTCCACGCGCAGCGGCTCGACGCGATCGGTGCCCGGGCCCATCTCGTCGAGCGAAGGCCGCACGAGGCGTGAACCGGTGCCACCGGCGTCATAGCGCGCCTGCGCCTCGTCCGCCCGCGCCTCATGCCCGGAAGACACATGGCCGGGCGAGGAGCGCGGCCCGGACTTGCCGCCCGCCCGGCCCTTCTTTTCCGGCATATTGGCCGAGCGGCCATATTTACGCTCGCCGCGATAGCCGCCAGTGCGGTCGTCCACACTGTCCTGCCGCGCCAGCGGGTCGTCGGAGACGGCAAGCTCCGTCGCCTGCAGCCGCTTGACCTCGTCGCGCAGCCGCGCCGCCTGCTCGAAATCGAGATCGGCGGCCGCCGCGCGCATGCGCTTCTCAAGGTCGGCGATGACCGTGGCGAGGTTGTTGCCATAGGTCGCCGCACCGTCGGCCAGCCCCGCATCGACGGTGACATGGTCGCGCTCATAGACGCTGTTGAGAATGTCGCCGATCGCCTTCTTCACGCTTTCCGGCGTGATGCCATGCTCGACATTCCACGCGATCTGCTTGGCACGACGACGCTCGGTTTCCGCCATCGCGCGCTCCATCGAGCCGGTGATGTTGTCGGCATAGAGCAGCACCCGCCCGTCGACATTGCGCGCGGCGCGGCCGATGGTCTGGATCAGCGAGGTCTCCGAGCGCAGGAAGCCTTCCTTGTCGGCGTCGAGGATCGCCACCAGCCCGCATTCGGGGATATCGAGACCCTCGCGCAGCAGGTTGATGCCGATCAGCACGTCGAACGCGCCGAGCCGCAGGTCGCGCAGGATCTCGATGCGCTCGATCGTGTCGATGTCCGAGTGCATGTAGCGCACGCGGATGCCGTTCTCGTGCAGATATTCCGTCAGGTCCTCCGCCATGCGCTTGGTCAGCACCGTGACCAGCGTGCGATAGCCCTTGGCGGCCGTCTGGCGCACCTCGCCGAGCAGGTCGTCGACCTGCGTGCGGGCCGGGCGCACCTCGACTTCCGGGTCGACAAGCCCGGTGGGGCGGATCACCTGCTCGACGAACACGCCGCCGGTGCGCTCCATCTCCCACTTTCCGGGCGTGGCGGAGACATGCACCGTCTGCGGGCGCATCGCCTCCCATTCCTCGAAGCGCAGCGGCCGGTTGTCCATGCAGCTCGGCAGGCGGAAGCCGTATTCCGCCAGCGTCGCCTTGCGGCGAAAGTCGCCGCGATACATCGCACCGATCTGCGGGATGGTCACATGGCTCTCGTCGCAGAAGATCAGCGCATTGTCGGGCACATACTCGAACAGCGTGGGCGGCGGCTCGCCCGGCTGGCGGCCGGTGAGCCAGCGCGAATAGTTCTCGATGCCCGCGCAGCTGCCGGTGGCTTCCATCATCTCAAGGTCGAAGGTGCAGCGCTGCTCCAGCCGCTGGGCTTCGAGATAGCGGCCCATGCCGTTCAGCTCGTCCAGCCGGTGCTTCAGCTCCGCCTTGATGCCCTGTGTCGCCTGGATCAGCGTCGGACGCGGCGTCACATAATGCGAATTGGCGTAGAGCTTGACGAATTTCAGTTCCTGCGACTTCTGGCCCGTCAGCGGGTCGAATTCCTGGATGCTCTCGACCTCGTCGCCGAACAGCGAGACGCGCCAGGCGCGGTCCTCGTAATGCGCGGGGAATATCTCGATCACGTCGCCGCGCACGCGGAACGTGCCACGACCGAAGTCGGCCTGGGTGCGCTTGTACTGCAGCGCCACGAGATCCGCGAGAACCTGACGCTGATCGATGCGCTCGCCAACCTCGATCTTGAAGGTCATCGAGGCGTAAGTTTCAACCGAGCCGATACCGTAAATGCAGGACACCGAGGCGACGATGATGACGTCGTCGCGCTCCAGCAGCGAGCGCGTGGCCGAGTGGCGCATGCGGTCGATCTGCTCGTTGATCGAGGATTCCTTCTCGATGAAGGTGTCGGTACGCGGGACGTAGGCTTCGGGCTGGTAGTAGTCGTAATAGGAGACGAAATACTCCACCGCATTGTCGGGGAAGAAGCTCTTGAACTCGCCATAGAGCTGCGCCGCCAGCGTCTTGTTCGGCGCCAGCACCAGCGCCGGGCGCTGCAGCCGCTGGATGACGTTGGCCATGGTGAAGGTCTTGCCGGAACCGGTGACGCCGAGCAGCACCTGGTCGCGCTCGCCCTGCTTCGCCGTGTTGCACAGCTCCTCGATCGCCTGCGGCTGGTCGCCATTGGGCGTGTAGTCCGACTTCAGCACGAACTTGACGCCGCCTTCGGATTTCTCCGGCCGGGCCGGGCGATGCGGCACCCAGACCTGGCCGTCGACTTCCGGGCGGCCTGTCTCGATCAGCGCTGTCAGCGCGGCGACGGTGGCGGAGGCACCCGAGGTCGGCGCCACGCCGAGCTTCTCGGCGAGGACGGGATCAAGGGTGGCGGATTGCGCGGGCTCGAAGGCGCGCTGGGAGCGCTCCGCGAATCCGCCGGGACGTGCAGCTTTGGCCATGGCGCGAATATGGGGCGTCGCACCCGCCGTGAAAAGAGCGGGCGAGCGCGCTCAGAAGAAATCGAACGGGCCGGGAAAGCGGCCGATCGGCACGAAATGCGTCACCAGCCCGGTGCCCGGCCGCCACTGGTGCAGCAGCATCGCCGGCGGCTCGACATAGGAGGCCGGCTCGGCATCCGGCCGGAGGCGCAACGCGATCGCGGTGGCGGTGCTTGGCGCCGTCAGCAGCATCGTGCCGCCGAAGCGCAGCTGCATGAAGCGGTGGATGTGGCCGCACAGCACGCGCTCGACATTGGCGTGGCGGGCGAGGATGGCGGCGAGCCGCTCGCCGCCCCGGCAATTATACTCGTCGATGTAGTGGATGCCGCTGGCGAAGGGCGGCTGGTGCATCATCACCAGCGTCGGCCGGTCCGGCTCGGCGGCCAGCGTCGCCTCCAGCCATCGGGCGGCCGCCTCGTCGACATCGCCATGGTGCTCGCCGGGCACGGTCACGTCGAGCGCGACGATGCGCACCGGACCATGGTCGCCGACCGCAAAATGCAGCGGGCCGGTGGCCGGCAGATGCGCGTGGGGTTTGAAGCAGGTGCGGAAGGCTTCCCGCTCATCGTGATTGCCGGGGATGACCAGCAGCGGCAGGCCGATATCCGCCAGCATCTTCGCCGCCACCGCATATTCCTCCGCCGTGCCCTCTTCGACGACATCGCCGGTGAGCAGCACGAGATCCGGGCGCGGATCGAGCGCCGCGAGATGCGCCAGCGCTGCCGCGAACATGGCGTTGGAATCGACCACACCCTGATAAAGCTGGCCCTGCGGACGCACATGCGGGTCGGAGAGATGGGCAATAAGCATGGGCGGGCTCCGGCAAGGGACGGCGGATATGTCGTCCGGATGGACCAGCCCGGCAAGCCGTCCCGCAGATCTGAAGCGACAAAGAACGCGCACAGCGGATGGCTGCAATAGGCTCCGCAATCGCGCAGGCGTCGATAATGACTAAAATTTAATCAATTTCTGGCGCCGCAGGCGAAGAATGAGCACAGACGCGCATTCAGATCGCCCATAAACGCACGCAATATCAATACGATACAACACAATCCGGCTTGGCACATACCATGCATACATCAGTGTATGCATGGCGGATGACCTCCGGTCGCTCCGTGCAGCGCGTCTTCCGATGCTTATGCGCCTCCGGAGCTACCTATGCCAGAAACGTATCTTGCCGCCGAACCCGCGCCGCTCGCCTTCGATCCCGCCCGCACCGCGCTGGTCATCATCGACATGCAGCGCGATTTCCTCGAACCCGGCGGTTTCGGCGAGACGCTCGGCAATGACGTTTCCCTGCTGCAGGCGGCCGTGGCCCCGTGCAAGGCGGTGCTGAAGGCCGCCCGCGCCGCCGGCATGCTGGTCATCCACACCCGCGAGGGCCATCGCCCCGACATGGCCGACGCCCCGCCCGCCAAGGTGGAGCGCGGCGCGCCCACCGCACGCATCGGCTGCGCCGGTCCGATGGGACGCATTCTCATTCGCGGCGAGCCCGGCCACGACATCATCCCGGAGCTGTATCCCGCCGCTGGCGAGGTGGTGCTGGACAAGCCCGGCAAGGGCGCCTTCTACCAGACCGACCTCGAACTCATCCTGAAGAACCGCGGCGTCGACACGCTGCTGGTGGCCGGCGTCACCACCGAGGTCTGCGTCCACACCACCATCCGCGAAGGCAATGATCGCGGCTATCGCTGCGTGGCGCTGGCGGATTGCTGCGCCTCCTATTTCCCGGAGTTCCACCGCATCGGCCTTGAGATGATCAAGGCGCAGGGCGGCATCTTCGGCTGGGTTTCCGCCTCCTCGGCCCTCCTGGCCGCGCTCGGCAACAAGGCGCAGGCCGCCTGACGCTTCCTCGCGTGCATTTCCGTCCGCGCCGCCCGGCGCCCAACCATTGCAAAGGGGATTTTTGTCCATGTCCGCCAGTGAGATGACCCCGATATCGCCCTCCCGCATCGGCATGCGGCCGACATTGTGGACCCGTGGCGACTGGAATGCCCTGTTCGGCTTCGGCACCAACATCCTCGTCAACATGCTGGTGCTCACCGGCCTGCTGCAATTCGTGCTGAAGATGCCGCCGGAGATCGTGTTCGGCCGCATCCTGCCGGCGGTCGGGCTGATGATGTTCCTTTCCACCGCCTATTACGCCTTTCTCGGCTACCAGCTGGCCAAGAAGACCGGACGCGACGATGTCTGCGCCCTGCCCTCGGGCATTTCCGTGCCGCACATGTTCGTCGTCACCTTCGTCATCATGCTGCCCATCGGCGCCGCCACGGGCGACCCGATCCAGGGCTGGGAGGCTGGGCTCGTCTGGGTGTTCTTCCAGAGCTTCATCCTGATGATCGGCGGCTTCATCGCCCCCTATATCCGCAAGATCACCCCGCGCGCGGCGCTGCTCGGCACGCTGGCGGGCGTCTCCATCGCCTTCATCTCGATGCGCCCGGCCTTCGAGATCTTCACCACCCCGGTCATCGGCCTCACCTGCTTCGCCATCATCATGGTCAGCTGGTTCGGCGGGGTGAAATATCCCAAGGGCATTCCCGCCGGGCTGGTGGCCATCGCGGTGGGCATGGTCATTGCCTGGGGCTCGACCGCGCTCGGGCTGAACTATGGCGGCATGAGCGTCGCCAATGTGGGCGCGGCGCTTTCCAGCTTCGGCTTCTCGGTGCCGCTGCCGGCCTTCGACCATGTGTTCCACGGCTTCAACTATCTCGGCGTCATCCTCGTCACCGCCATTCCCTTCGGCATCTACGATCTGGTCGAGGCGATGGACAATGTGGAGAGCGCCGAGGCGGCCGGCGACCATTACCCGACGACCCGCGTGCTCACCGCCGACGGCGTGGTCAGCCTGATCGGCTGCCTGATGGGCAACCCCTTCATCAACGCCGTCTACATCGGCCATCCCGGCTGGAAGTCGATGGGCGGGCGCATCGGCTATTCCGCCGCCACCGGGCTGATGGTGATCGTGCTGTCCTGGTTCGGCATCATCGCGCTGCTGCTGGCACTGATCCCGGTCGTCGCGATCTCGCCGATCCTGCTCTATATCGGCATGCTCATCGGCGCGCAGGCGTTCCAGACCACGCCGGCCAAGCACGCGCCCGCCGTGGTGCTGGCGATCACGCCCCACCTCGCCGCCTGGGCCAAGCTGCTGATCGACAATTCGCTGGGCCTCGCCGGCACCTCCGCCGCCGCCATCGGCATCGAGAAGATGGGGGCCGTCGGCGTGCTCTATCACGGCATCGAGGTGATGGGCGGCGGCGCGATCCTGGTCGGCCTCGTGCTCGGCGCCATCGGCGTGTTCGTGGTCGAGCGCAAATTCGTCGAGGCCTCGGCTTTCGCGCTGGCCGGCGCGGTGCTGACCTTCTTCGGTTTCATGCATGGCGAGATGGTCGGCATCGCCGTCACGCCCGGCGTGGCACTGGCCTATGTCATCGTCGCCGGCTTCCTCTTCGCCTGCTCCCGGCTGGCCCTCGCCGAGGCCGGCGAACGCCTTCCCGAAAGTGCCCATCCCGCTCCGGCGGAATAGGCGCTCCGCCTTCGAGCCTCCGGGGGGCGGATCGAAGCGGCTTGAGACGGCGCGGCACATCGCACAGGATGGCCGCGCCGCTCTTGTTTCGGTTCGGCTTTTCAAACTCTCCCACGCGAGGCCCCATGTCGCCGTCGAATATGTCGCCGCTGCTGCTTCCCTTCGACCTCGACGCGCTTGGCGCCCCGGAAGAGACCGTCCCGCTGCCCGAGCGCATCGTCGCCGGCCAGCCGCGTCACCTAACCTGGAATTTCGAGACCCTGCCGGATGGCGCATTGTTCGCCGGCGTGTGGGAATCCTCGCCCGGCGCCTGGCAGGTCGATTATGAGGAATGGGAGTTCTGCTCCTTCCTCACCGGCGTCTCCATCCTGCATGAGGAAGGCAAGGAGCCGGTGACGCTGAAGGCCGGCGACAGCTTCGTCATCCGCCCCGGCTTCAAGGGCGTGTGGGAAGTGGTGGAGACCACCCGCAAGCTCTATGTCATCCGCCTGATCTGAGGACGTGTGTCCCGAACTGTCGGAATCTTTGCCGGTGTGTCCTTGCCGTTATTGACCGGCCCCGGCCACCGACGCATCTTCGCGACCAACGGGTTTGGGAGACGTGCGATGCGTGCCGATCGGAACGAAGCAAGCGGCCTGCTGCGCAAGGCCATCACCGGCGTCGCCGCTCTCGGTATGCTGGCCTCGTCCCTTGCCGGCGCGCAGGCGGCGAGCTTCCTTGAGAAGAATTTCTGGCTCTCGGGCCCGAACTACAGCGGCGACGTGCCGGCCTGCGACCTGCCGGCCGCGCTGTCGCGCATCCAGAGCCATTTCGCCACCACCGAATCGCGCTTCTGGAATTCGTCCCTCAAGATCGACAGCTTCGATCACATCCGCCAGATCGCCTTCCGCCCCTGGGGCGAGGAATACCAGCCGCGCCGCTACTGCACGGCCGATGTCGTGGTCACCGGCGATGTGGGCACGGCACCTTCCGCGCCGACCCAGTACACGGGCGGCAAGGCGCCCAGCGGCCGGTTCGTGCAGGGCCAGCGCCACCGCATCTACTATTCGCTGATCGAGGATGGCGGCTTCATCGGCTTCTCCTGGGGCGTCGAATGGTGCGTCGAAGGCCTCGACCGCTCGTGGAACTACGCCCCCAACTGCCGCATGGCGCAGCCGTGAGCCGGCGGCGGTGAGAGCGCGGCCGTGATGCCCCGCCGCTTCGGGCGGCTGCTGGTCCTCGCACTCCTGCTGCTCGCAGCGCCCGCACTCGCGCAGAATCGCGGCGAGCCGGGCGTGTTCGACCACTATGTGCTCGCGCTGTCCTGGTCGCCCACCTATTGCGAATCGCAAGGCGACCGGGCCGAGCCGGCCCAGTGCGAGGGCGCGCGGCCCTTCGCCTTCGTCGTGCACGGGCTCTGGCCGCAATATGTGCGCGGATGGCCGGAATCCTGCCAGTCCCCGGCGCCCTTCGTGCCCGAGGCCACGGTGCGTTCGATGCTCGACATCATGCCGAGCCGCCGCCTTGTGCTGCATGAGTGGCGCACGCACGGCACCTGCTCGGGCCTCGATCCCGTCGCTTATTTCGACACGGTGCGCCGCGCCCAGGCGGCGGTCACCATTCCCGAGACCTTCCGCCAGCTCGACGACTACCGCACCGTGACGCCCGCCGAGGTCGAAGGCGCCTTCCTCTCGGCCAATCCGGGTCTGGCGCCGGATATGATCTCCGTGCAATGCAGCAGCCGTCGTCTCAGCGAGGTGCGCATCTGCCTGACGCCCGCGCTCGGCTTTTCCTCCTGCCCGGAGGTCGACCGGCGCGCCTGCCGCACGTCGCGCATCGTCATGCCGCCGACTCGCGGCGGCTGAACCCGGATAGCCCACGATGAACTACCGCCACGCCTTCCATGCCGGCAATTTCGCCGATGTCGTCAAGCATGTGGTGCTGGCGCGCATCCTCGCCTATCTCGGCCGCAAGGACGCGCCCTTTCGCGTGCTCGACACCCATGCCGGGGCGGGACTCTACGATCTGCAGGGCGAGGAAGCCCAGCGCACCGGAGAGTGGGAAGGCGGCATCGGCGCCGTGCTGCAGGCCTCCTTCACGCCCGAGGTGGCCGCACTGCTGCAGCCCTGGCTCGATGTCGTGCGCGCGGTCAATGTCGCCGCCACCGACGATGCCGCCCTCGCCGGCACGTTGCGGCGCTACCCCGGCTCGCCGCTGATCGCGCAGGCGCTCACCCGCCCGCAGGACCGGCTGCTGTTCTGCGAGACCGTGGCCGGCGTGCGCGAGGCGCTCGACGAGGCGGTCGGGCGTGATTCCCGCGCCAAGGTGCTGCCAACCGATGGCTGGCAGGCGCTGGGGGCGTATCTGCCGCCGAAGGAGCGGCGCGGCCTCGTGCTGATCGACCCGCCCTTCGAGCAGCCCGGCGAGTTCCACCGCATGGCCGAGGGCCTCGCCGAAGCGTACCGGCGCTGGTCCACCGGCATCTACGCGCTGTGGTACCCGATCAAGGATGTGCGCGCGGTCGACGCGTTTCGCCGCGAGATCGAGCATGCCCACATTCCCAAGACGCTGAACATCCAGTTCGACCTCCGGGCGGTTCGCCAGATGGACGCGATGACCGGCTGCGGCCTCATCATCGTCAACCCGCCCTTCACGCTGGTCGACGAGTTGCGCCTCGCGCTCGGCGCTCTTGCCCGCGTGCTGGCCACCGACGGCGCCGGGCGCCTGCGCATCAGCTGGCTCACCCCGGAGCGCTGACGGCCCGCCCCTTCCGGCATCGGTCTTGCTTAGCTGTCCGGCAGTTTGATCCGCCGGGCGGGACCCGTCCTGTCCGGCGCGCAGGAGAGCGGGCGCATGGCAATGACGGGAACCATCAAGTTCTTCAACACGGAAAAGGGATACGGCTTCATTCGCCCGGACGATGGCGGGCGCGACGTGTTCGTGCATGTCTCGGCCGTGACGCGCTCGGGCCTCGGCACCCTCATCGAAGGCCAGCGCGTCAGTTTCGAGATCGAACCGGACAAGCGCGGCAAGGGCCCCAAGGCAATCGACCTGCAGCAGGCGGACTGATAGATCGGACGTGATGCCGGGGCATGCCGCCCCGGTCGTAAGGGCGGCCGGACGGGCGCGCGACGCGCATGGCCGGCACCCTGTCCTGAGCGGATAGTTCGATGAAGCTGCGTTCCTCGCCGGCCTCGCCCTTTGGCCGCAAGACCAAGATCGCCGCCATTCTGTGTGGCATCCACCTCGACGTCCTGCCCGCCGACACCAGCAACCCCGAGGATTCGCTGCGCGGCCAGAACCCGCTCGGCAAGATCCCGATCCTGCTGCCCGACGACGGCGCACCGGTCTACGATTCGCGGGTTATCGTCGAATATCTCGATGCGCAGGCCGGCGGTGGCTGCATCATTCCGCCCTCCGGGCCCGCCCGCTTCGAGGCGCTTACCGCCCAGGCGCTGGCCGATGGCCTGATGGATGCGGCGCTGCTTCAGGTCTATGAGGGACGCTTCCGCAGCGCGGAGCAGCGCAGCGCCAGCTGGATCGACCGGCAGGCCGGCAAGGTCGCGCGGGCGCTTCATGCGTTCGAGGCCGCTCCCCCGCGCCCGGCCGAGGGCCTGTCCGGCGCGGCACATGTCGGCGAGATCACGCTCGCCTGCGCGCTCGGCTATCTCGATTTCCGCTTCAACGGCACGTGGCGCGAG
The DNA here is from genome assembly GCA_003241485.1 of Ancylobacter novellus. GTDB lineage: Bacteria > Pseudomonadota > Alphaproteobacteria > Rhizobiales > Xanthobacteraceae > Ancylobacter > Ancylobacter novellum_A. The sequence continues at coordinate 31,431 of QFQD01000008.1, read as the reverse complement.
GATCACGCCGCGCTGGTCGCGTGGCTGGACAGCTTTGCCGCACGCGTGCCCGCTTTCGAGGCAACCCATCCCGCCGATTGAGGCACGGACCTCGTTTCGACCGCCGAAAAAGAAAACCCCGGGTGTTGCCACCCGGGGTTTTCCTTGACTGTCGTGGCCGTTGCCGGCCGAGGCATCAGAACTTGTAGTTGATGCCGGCGCGGACGACCGAAGCGGTCAGGCCGCTGTTGGCGCCGATGCTGTCGTAGTAGTCGTCGCCGAGATCCATGTAGAGATACTCGGCCTTGACGGTCCAGTTGTTGGTCAGGGCGTACTCGACGCCGCCGCCGACGGTCCAGCCGGTCAGGGTGTTGCTGGTCTCGAAGCCGGTGAACTGGTCGGTCACCTTGTTGTGGCCCCAAGCGAAACCGCCGGTGAAGTACGGCAGGATGCGGTCGAAGGCGTAACCGATACGGCCGCGGACGGTGCCGAAATAGTCCATCTTCGACTGGATGCCGAACGAGGTGTCGGACACGTCCGAACCCTGGAAGTCGGCTTCGATACCAACCACGACGTTGTTGTCGAGCTGGACGTTGTAGCCAATCTGGCCACCGCCGATGAACCCGCTCGGGCTCATGTCGAGGATGCCGGCATCCCCGTCCACCGAACCCCAGGCGCCACCGGCGTTACCGCCGAGGTAGAAACCGGTCCAGGAGAAGACCGGCTCGGCGACCATGACCGGCGCCTTGACGGGATAGGACTTAGCGAGGTCGGCCGAGAAGGCGGGCGCCGCGACGAGGAGGGCGGCGGCGGCAACGCCCGCACTGATGATCTTCTTCATGGTACTCTCCGAGCAACTGCAAACGGAACTCAAGTTAAGTTCGAGAAGTGAGATAGGCGGCCACATAGGCGTGTCGAGGGCTAGATTGCGGCGAAATTAGCGCATGCGGCGGTATTTTGGGTCTTCACGGCTTGGTGAGATCAGGGCACGAGAGCTTGTGATTATTGATTCACTGGAGGTATTCGTACAGTCGTCAAAGTGGGTCGGGCTGTAACAATTTCGCCATTTTCACTCTGCGAATGCCGATTACCTGTTGCAGGAACAACACAAATTCCGTCACACCAGACCGCATTGCCGCGTCTTCAATGCACGTCGGCCGCCCCATCGCCCTTTCGGGAAGCCAAGGCGGCCGTCTCTTTCAGGCAAAGGGTGCCCTCGCGAGGGCACCGCTCCGGCCTCAGAAGCGGTAGTTGACACCCGCGCGCAGGATGTTGGTCGTCGTACCGACTTCGATCGGCCCGAGGACAGTGGCGTAGGCCTCGCTGCCGAGATCGACATAGAGGTATTCGGCCTTCACGCTCCAATTGCTGTTGAAGGCGTATTCGCCGCCGCCGCCGACCGTCCAGCCCGTGCTGGTCTGGGAGTTCGACAGGCCGAGCAGCTCATAGGTGCCCTTTCCATAGGCGAAGCCGGCCGTGCCATAGAGCAGCACCTGGTTGATGCTGAAGCCGGCACGGGCGCGGACCGTGCCGAAATAGTCGAGCTCATAGGTCGGGCTGCCGACATTCGTGCCCTGCAGGTCGGCCTCGATGCCGAGCACGAAGTTGTTGGCGAACTGCCAGTTGTAGCCCGCCTGGATGCCGCCGACGAAACCATCGGTGTCATCGGAGAAGTCCGCCTCGCCGAAGCCGTAGCCGACATTGGCGCCGAGATAGAAGCCGGTCCAGGTGAAAGCCGGGGCCGCCGCATAGCCGTAGTTCGGCTGGGGGTAGCTGAGGTCCGCGGCCGCCGCCGGGGTGGCGATGAGGGCCGTGGCCAGCGCCAGTCCCGCAATCATCTTGCTGTTCATGAAGGTCTCCTGCGTCACGTCACGGCGCCCGGCGCCGGTCCATAATTCTGGTAACGCTGACGCTCTCATAAATGTATGAGCAGAATCTTAGAGCAGGCCTAAAGGATGCATTATGCTTAACGCTTGGTTCATCGGTAATTTGGTGGATTTACTTTTGCCTTAGCCAGCTGTTTCAGCAGCAGGATGCATTCGTTGACGTGCCTGTGCTTCCCCGCCGCCGTGGTTATCAGACACCTGCCACACCAGCACCCGCCGCCGACCGGTGATCTAGCGGGCCGGTACCGGCGTAATGAGGTCAAACGGGTAGACGTTGCCAGCGACGCGGGGCATTGAAGCGACATGGATCCGAACCTCGACACCGCCCCCGGCACGCGCCATTCCGGTGCTGCGCGCCCCGTCGCCCTGGTGACGGGCGGCGCGGTGCGCATCGGACGGGCGATCAGCGTGGCGCTGGCCGCGGCGGGCCACGACATCGTCATTCATGTCCGCAAGCCTGGCCCGGCGGCGGATGCCGCCTGCCGCGCCGTCGAGGCCGCCGGCGGGCGCGTTGCCGTGGTGGCGGCGGAGCTGGCCGATGCCGGCGCCGTCGCCGGGCTGCTGCCGCAGGCCAAGGCCGCGCTGGGCATCGTGCGCCTGCTCGTCAACAACGCCTCCGAGTTTCACCCGGACGGCATCGGCCAGCTCGACATCGCCCGCTGGGACCGGCATTTCGCGGTGAATCTGCGCGCGCCGGCCTTCCTTGCCGAGGCGCTCGCCACGCAATTGCCGCCGGACCTGAAAGGCTGCGTCATCAACCTGATCGACCAGCGCGTGCTGAAGCCGACCCCCACCTTTCTTTCCTACAGCCTGACCAAGAACGCGCTGTGGGATGCGACAAGGCTGATGGCGCAGGCGCTGGCCCCGCGCGTGCGCGTCAATGCGGTCGCGCCCGGCCCGACGCTCGCCAACCAGCGCCAGAGCGCGGACGATTTCGCCCGGCAGGCCGAGGCGGTGCCGCTCGGGCGCGGCCCGACGCCGGAGGAGATCGCCGACGCGGTGGTGTTCCTCGCCCGCGCGCAGAGCGTGACGGGGCAGATGCTCGCGGTCGATGGTGGCCAGCATCTCGCGTGGCAGACGCCGGACGCGCTCGCGCCGGAATGAGGCGGCGCCGGGCGGCCTTCAGCGATTGCGACTGCGGCTGTCGGCGAGGGTGAACCAGCCTATGCCGCCGACCACCAGACCGGCACCCACCAGTTCCGTCACCGAGGCGGTTTCGCCGAGGAACACAAACGCCAGCGCCATCGTCGCCACCGGGCTGACCGTCGAGATCATCGAATTGGCCTGCGCCGAAATACGCTTGAGCGCCGCGTTCATCAGGAAGGTCGGCAGCACCGTCGCGCCGATCGCGATCATCAGCGCCAACTCGAACATGTGCGGCGACACCAGCAGCGCATCCAGCGGACGCACCGCCACGAATTGGCCGACCGCCACGACGCAGGCGGAAATCATCGCCACGCAGGTGAACAGCGCCGAGCCTATATGATCCAGCAGCCGGCGGGTCATCAGCAGGTAAAGCGCGAAGCTCATTGCCGCCGCCCCCACCAGCATGGCCCCCCGCACCGCATCGCTTCCGGCTGTCGAAAAGTTCTGCGCGAAGATCATGGCGATGCCGGAATAGGCGATGGCGAAGGCCCCGAGCGCGCGCAGGCGAATGGGCTGGCCGAACAACAGCGCCCCGAACAGCACCACGAAGAGCGGATAGGTGAAGAGGATCAGCCGCGCGAAGGAGGCGGAGATGTATTGCAGCCCGAGGAAGTCGGCATAGCTGGAAAACCAGTAGCCCAGAGCCCCGATGCCGGCCGACTGCGCGAGGATCTTCAGGCTCGGCAGCGCCTCGCCCCGGCGGCGCATGCCGAGGACGGCGATGGCACCGATCACGAGATAGAACGGCAGCGAGAAGGCGAGGCGCAGCGCCAGCAACGTCTCGGGATCGATCCCTTCGGCGTAGGCGAGCTTGATGATGATGCCCTTGGAGGCGAACAGCACCGCACCGGCCGCGCCGAAGGCATAGCCGGCCAGGGGTATCGCGGGACGGGCGGGGATCTGTGATATCGCGGGCATGTCGTCCCCTTAATCCCATTTGACCGGGGATGGGAACGGTCCTTGAGCATGGCTGGCCGTTGCCGAACGCAGCCTTGCCTCAAGGCGCCGCCTCAAATGCCGGTCAGCGCCCGGTGGGGTCTCCAGGCGTGCAGGCGCTCGATCACCTGCGGACGGGCGACGAAGACGAAATTATTGACGTAGCGGTGCCCCGGAAGCGCGGCCGTTCCCTCCGCATTCAGCGCGTCGAGCCGCTGATGAACATTGGGGTCGAATTGGCTGATCGGCCGCAGCCCGTTGGTGTCGACGAAGAAGCCCTCATAGCCCATGGGATGGAGCATCTGCTGCATGTCCGCCACCGCGCCGGCGTGGTGCCGCTCCTCAGCCTCCACCAGAATGGACGGCCGGGATTGCATGAGCAGTCGGCGGGCGCCTTCGAGCACGCGGTGCTCATGTCCCTCGACGTCGATCTTGATGAACCCGGTCGGCTCTTCGATACAATCGTCCAGCCGGCGGCGCGCCACCACGATCTCGTCCATAGCGAGGTCTCGTTCGATCAGCCCGCCATCGATGGTACCCAGCGGCGAAAAGCCCTTCGGCACGTGCAGGACCGCGTCGCCATCACTGTCACTGAGCGCAATATCGTAAATGCGCAGCCGGCCCTGGCGGAGCGCGCGGGGAAATCGATAGCGCAGAATGGGCACCATATGCGGATTGGGCTCGAAGGCGGCAACGCGCAGCCCAAGATGCAGCATCCAGAAGCTGAACAGACCGCGATTGGCGCCGATGTCGCATGCCAGCTCGTCCGTGGACGCCAGCAGCGGCAGCAGATTGACGTCACTCATGGGATTGCGCGCGACGCGCCAGTCGGCAAGCGTGCTGGCAAGGGCAAAGGCACGCGGCATATAGGTTTCACCGACGGCCTTAAGATTCTTCAGCACTCTCGGCTCTCCATGTCCTGCCCCCATGGGCCCCATGGAAATCTTCTAACATGCACCCCACAGCGTGGTAAGCGGGGCCGGCAGCGCTTTCGCCAGAGCCACCTCTGTTCGCGGCGCCCCCGAATCCTTATTTTAGGCCCGCATGATCGCCCGACCTCCCGATAATGACCCCGACCTCGACGCGGATCTCGACCTCACCGAGGCCGAGGACGAGGCGCTGCTTCTTGCCGACGACCTGGCGCAGGACGACGCCGAACCCGCCGCGGGCTCTGTGGCCATTGGCCGGGCCGCCATTCAGCGCGCCATCAAGCACGCGCCGAACGGGCCGGGCGTCTACCGCATGGTCGGCACGGACGGCGCGGTGCTCTATGTCGGCAAGGCCAAGAGCATCAAGCGCCGCATTGTCGCCTATACGCGCCCCACCGGCCTCACCGCCCGCATCATGCGCATGGTCGCCGCCACCGCCGAGATGGAGTTCGTCTCGACCGGAACGGAAACCGAGGCGCTGCTGCTGGAAGCCAACCTCATCAAGCAGCTGCGCCCCCGCTTCAACGTGCTGCTGCGCGACGACAAGTCGTTTCCCTATATCCTGATCACCCGCGACCACGCCGCGCCGCAGATCACCAAGCATCGCGGCGCGCGCAACCGGCCGGGCGATTATTACGGCCCCTTCGCCTCGGTCTGGGCGGTGAACCGCACCATCAACGCGCTGCAGAAGGCGTTCCTGGTGCGCTCCTGCTCGGATTCGTTCTACGAGGCGCGCACCCGCCCCTGTCTCCTGTTCCAGATCAAGCGCTGCGCCGGCCCGTGCACCGGCGAGGTGAACCATACCGACTACGCGGAATATGTCCGCGAGGCGCGCGAGTTCCTGTCCGGCAAGAGCCGCGTGGTGAAGGAGCATCTGGCCCGCGAGATGGAGCACGCGGCCGAGGAGCTGGAATTCGAGCGTGCCGCCGTTCTGCGCGACCGCCTGGCCGCGCTCTCCGCGGTGCAGGGCACGCAGGGCATCAATCCTCGCTCGGTGGAGGAGGCGGACGTGTTCGCCATCCATCAGGAAGGCGGGGCGACCTGCGTGCAGGTGTTCTTCTTCCGCACCGGCCAGAACTGGGGGAACCACGCGCTTTACCCGCGTGCCGACCGTTCGCTCGGCCCCGGCGAGGTGCTGGAATCTTTCCTCGCCCAGTTCTACGAGGACAAGCCCTGCCCTGCCCTCATCCTGCTCAGCCATGACATTGGCGAGCGCGAATTGTTGGAGGAAGCGCTGGCCACCCGCGCCGGCCATCGCGTCGAGATCGCGACACCCAAGCGCGGGGAGAAGCGCGAACTTGTCGAGCATGCGCTGCAGAATGCGCGCGAGGCGCTCGGCCGCAAGCTGGCGGAAAGCGCCAGTCAGGCCCGGCTGCTGGACGAGCTGGCGCGCGCCTTCTCGCTTCCCGCGAGCCCGAAGCGCATCGAGGTCTACGACAACAGCCACATCATGGGCACCAATGCGGTCGGCGGGATGATCGTCGCCGGGCCGGAAGGCTTCGCCAAGAGCCAGTACCGAAAGTTCAACATCCGCTCGACCGAGCTTACCCCCGGCGACGACTACGGCATGATGCGCGAGGTGCTGACGCGGCGCTTCTCGCGGCTGCTGCGCGAAAATCCGCGAGGCGGTGACGCCGCCGACGCGCCCGCCCTCCCGGAGGGAGAGAAGGACGCCGCGGAACCGGCCGAGGCCGCCTCCACCGCCTGGCCGGATCTGCTGCTGATCGATGGCGGCCCCGGCCAGCTGAAGGCCACGGCCGAGACGCTCGCCGAACTCGGCATTCACGACGTGCCGCTCGTCGGCGTCGCCAAGGGGCCGGACCGTGATGCCGGCCGCGAGACCTTCTACATCCCCGGACGCGAACCGTTCCGGCTGGAGGCGCGCGACCCGGTGCTCTATTTCGTGCAGCGCCTGCGCGACGAGGCGCACCGCTTCGCCATCGGCTCGCACCGCGCCCGGCGCAAGAAGGACATCACCCAGGCTGGCCTGCAGGAAATTCCCGGCATCGGCCCCACCCGCAAGCGCGCCCTGCTGCGCCATTTCGGCACGCTGAAGGCGATCGAGCGCGCCTCGCTCGCCGATCTCGAAGCCGTGCCCGGCGTTAACGCAGCGACAGCACGCGCCGTGTATGATTTCTTCCACGCCAAGCCGGGATAGCGCGGTCAACGCCGCGCCGTCTTCCACGCTGGCCGCCACGCGATGGTCACAGCGCGCCCGCAAGATGGGCGCTTGCGATTGACGTAAGGCACCCGCGTGGCTACGTCCCTTTCCTGGGAGACCAGTAGAGCATGGTCGATGTTGTGAGCAGCCAGCCGACGGTGGAGGAGCCGGTTCAGATGAAACGGGGCCATGCCTTCTCGCTGCCAAACCTTTTGACCTATGGCCGCTGCGTGGCGGTGCCGCTGGTCGCCGCCTGCCTGTTCTGGTCCGACATCCTCGCCGGCGGCCTGTGGCTGCGCTGGATCGCGCTCGGTCTCTACATCGTCGCGGCTATCACCGATTTCTTCGACGGCTATCTCGCCCGCGCCTGGCAGCAGCAATCGGCCATCGGCCGCATGCTCGACCCAATCGCCGACAAGCTGCTGGTCTCGACCTCTCTGCTTATGCTGGCCTCGGACGGGACCATTCGCGGCTGGTCGCTCTGGGCCGCCGTGGTGATTCTGTGCCGCGAGATCCTCGTCTCGGGCCTGCGCGAATTTCTCGCCGAACTGCGCGTCAGCGTCCCCGTCACCCGCCTCGCCAAGTGGAAGACCACCGCGCAGCTGGTCGCGGTCGGCGTCTTGCTGGCGGGACCGGCGGCCGATCTCCTCGTGCCCGGCATCACGCTGGTCGGCGTCATGCTGCTCTGGGTCGCGGCAGTTCTCACCCTATATACGGGCTGGGACTATTTCCGCGCCGGCGCGCGCCATCTGATCGAGGACGAGCGTTGAAGATTCTCTATTTCGCCTGGGTGCGCGAGCGCATCGGGCTGGAGGGCGAGGACATCGACGTTCCCGCCACCGTCCGCACCGTCGCCGAGCTGGCCGCCCATCTCAAGGACCGCGGCGAGGGTTATGCACACGCCTTCGAGAATCCGCGCGTGGTGCGCGCCGCGCTCGACCGCAAGCACGCCAAGCCCGACACGCCGATCGGCACCGCCCGCGAAGTGGCTTTTTTCCCGCCCATGACCGGCGGCTGAACAGGAGGGCGGCATGTTTACCGTCCGCATCCAGTCCGAGGATTTCGATGCCGCCGCCGAGGCCGCCGCGCTCACGCACGGGCGCACCGATGTCGGCGCCGTCGTCACCTTCACCGGCCTGTGCCGCAATGACGACGCGCCGGGCGGCGCCCCGCTCATCGCGCTGACGCTGGAACATTATCCCGGCATGGCGGAAGAAGAGATCGGCCGCCTTGTCACCGAGGCGCGCGGACGCTGGCCGCTGCTCGGCGCCACCGTCATCCACCGCTTCGGGCGGATGGTGCCCGGCGACAACATCGTGCTGGTCGTCACCACCTCGTCGCACCGCACCGCCGCATTCGAGGCCGCCGAGTTCCTGATGGACTGGCTGAAGACCCGCGCGCCGTTCTGGAAACTGGAGGAGCGCGAAGCCGCCAACAGCTGGGTCGCCGCCAAGGAGGCGGACGACGACGCGGCGGGCCGGTGGAGCTAGCCCGGACATGAAAATGCCGGCCACACGGCAGGCCGCGGCCTTCTTGGGCTGCACTTCGGCCATGTAGTCGTCGAACAGCGTCTTGGTCACCGGGCCCGGCTGGTAGTGGCGGCCGGCGATTTCCGACACCGGCGTCACCTCGGCGGCAGTGCCGGTGATGAAGCACTCGTCGAAGCTCTCCAGCTCCTCAGGCATGATCGCCCGCTCATGAATCTCGATGCCGCGCCGCTTGGCGAGGTCGAGCACGGTCTGGCGGGTGATGCCGTTCAGGAACGCATCGGCCTCCGGCGTGTGGATGACGCCGTTCTTCACGAAGAAGATGTTGGCGCCGGTGCACTCGGCCACGCGGCCGCGCCAGTCCAGCATCAGCGCGTCGGCATAGCCCTCGCGCTCGGCGGCATGCTTGGAGATGGTGCAGATCATGTACAGGCCCGCCGCCTTCGAGGTCGAGGGCGCGGTCAGCGGATCGGGGCGGCGATACTTCGCCTGACCGATGCGTATGCCCTTCAGGCGCTCGGCCGGATCGAAATAGCTCGGCCATTCCCACGCCGCGATGGCGAGGTGGATCTGGTTGTGCTGCGCCGAGACGCCCATCATGTCCGAGCCGCGCCAGGCGACGGGGCGCAGATAGGCGTCCTTGAGGTTCTGCTTGGCCAACAGCTCGCGGCAGGCCGCGTTGATCTCCGCCTCGCCATAGGGAATCTCGAAGTCGAGCAGCCGGGCGCTCTCCTTCAGACGTGCCGTGTGCTCGTCGAGCTTGAAAATCTCGCCGCCATAGGCGCGCTCGCCCTCGAATACGCAGCTGCCATAATGCAGCCCGTGGGTCAGGACATGGACCTGGGCATCCTGCCACGGCACGAAGGCGCCGTCATACCAGATCCAGCCGCTGCGTTTGTCGAAAGGCTCGCTTGCCATGGTTGCATCTCCCAAACAGGCCACGGACGCCCATGGAGACGTCGCGGCCTTCTGTTCCTTCAGCGTGGTGGCTTCGGCGTGGTTTGACGAGCGCAATACTTTGCCTCGCAGCCGAAGTCCCGTTATCGTTCGCCACCCCACGCAGGGGCAGTTGGTCTAACCCGTTCATGTCAGGATCACCCGGCCGGGCCGAACGATCCTTTCGTTGAACGGGACATCTGGGTAACGATCATAACGAAAAAAGTCAACATGGCTGACATAAATGTCTCGCTGCAATCGCGCCCCTCCAAGGGCGAACCTGTCGCTCCCGGCCGCCCCGCCGGTGTGGGCGATGGCGAGTCGCTGGTCGACCTGATCGAGCTTTTCTTCTTTGCTTACAGGAACTTCGTCTCTGATCCGGACGAGATCCTGCAAGGCATAGGCTTCGGCCGCGCCCACCACCGCGTGCTGCATTTCGTCTATCGCCACCCTGGTATGCGTGTGACGGACCTCCTCGACATTCTGCGCATCACCAAGCAGAGCCTCGGCCGCGTGCTGCGCGAGCTGGTCGATCAGGGTTTCATCGACAGCCGCGCCGGCGCCTCCGACCGTCGCCAGCGGCTGCTCCATCTCACGCCCAAGGGCGAGGCGCTGGCGCAGGAATTCGTCGCCATCCAGTCGCGGCGCATCCGCCGGGCGCTGGACGAGTGCGGCGCGGATTCGCGCGACCAGGGCCGCCGCTTTCTTGTCGCCATGATCGACCCCGAGGATCGCGGCGCCGTGGAGAAGCTGATCGCCCGCGCCGATCAGGCGGCGGAATCGCGCGCCGGCAAAAGCGCTCCGGCCAAGGGCGGCCCCGCCAAGGACGCCGGCACCCGGAACGCACCGTCGACGCGCCCGGCGGGTTGAGGGAGACCTAGATGCTCAACGCCACTACCGCGGCCACCAGCCGCGCCGCGCTGGCCGACGATGCCGTACACCTGCTGATCGTCGATGACGACCGCCGCATCCGCGACCTGCTCTCGCGCTTCCTCACCGAGCACGGCTACCGCGTGACGACCGCCGAGTCCGCGGCGGACGCCCGCGCCCGGCTCGGCGGGCTCACCTTCGACCTGCTCATCCTCGACGTAATGATGCCCGGCGAGAACGGCTTCGAGCTGGCCCGGTCCGTGCGGGCGGAATCGGCCGTGCCGATCCTCATGCTGACGGCACGCTCGGATGCCGAGGACCGCATCCAGGGGCTGGAGATCGGCGCCGACGACTATCTCGCCAAGCCGTTCGAGCCGCGCGAGCTGCTGCTGCGCATCGGCAACATCATCAAGCGCTCCGCGACGCCGCAGGCGCAGGCGATCGAGGTGGTGCGTTTCGGCCCCTTCGCCTTCCATCTGGAGCGTGGCGAACTCACCCGCGACGGCGAGCCGGTGCGGCTCACCGACCGCGAGCGCGACATGCTGCGCGTGCTCAGCGAGCGGCCGGGCGACACGGTGCCCCGGCAGGCGCTGGTGGCACCGGGCGCCGCCGCCGGTGACCGCGCCGTCGACGTGCAGGTCAACCGCCTGCGCCGCAAGATCGAGAAGGATCCGGCCAACCCCGCTTATGTGCAGACCGCGCGAGGGGTCGGCTACCGGCTGGTCGTCGCGCCTTGAGCCTGCTCGAAACCCATATGGTCGGCGCGGCCCGCGCGCGGCTGCGCCACACCCAGGCGCGCATGCGCGAGAACAATGCCCGCTTCGGCGCGTGGTTCAACCGCATCATGCCGAAGGGCCTGTTCGCCCGCTCGCTCATCATCATCGTCACCCCGATGGTGATCCTGCAGTCGGTGCTGGCCTTCGTCTTCATGGAGCGCCACTACAACGCGGTCACGCGGCGCCTCTCCGCCGCCGTATCGCAGGATATCGCCGCCGTTGCCGACCTCGCGGTCAACTTTCCCACGCCCGAGGACCAGGAGCGCATCCGGCAAATCGCCCAGACCGCGATGGGCCTGACGGTGGAGTTCCTGCCCGGCGAGCGCCTGCCCGCGCCCGGCCCGAAGCCGTTCTTCTCCATTCTCGATTCCGCCTTCACCAGCGAGCTGGGCAAGCGGCTCGGCCGGCCGTTCTGGACCGACACGGTCGGCAAGTCGAACCTGCTGGAAGTGCGCGTGCAGCTGGACGGCACGGTGATGCGCGTCTTCGCCCGCCGCAGCCAGGCCTATCTCTCCAACTCCCACATCTTCCTGGTCTGGATGGTTGGCACCTCGCTGGTACTGCTCGCCGTCGCCATCCTGTTCCTGCGCAACCAGATCAAACCGATCGAGGCGCTGGCCGATGCCGCCATCGCCTTCGGCAAGGGGCGCGACGTCACCGGCTTCCGGCCGCGCGGCGCGCGCGAGGTGCGCGGGGCGGCGCTTGCCTTCCTTGAGATGCGCCGGCGCATCGAGCGGCAGATCGAGCAGCGCACCACCATGCTGGCAGGCGTCAGCCACGACATGCGCACCATCCTCACCCGCTTCAAGCTGGAGCTGGCGCTGCTCGGCGACAGCCCGGACACGGAGGGGCTGCGCAAGGATGTCGACGAGCTGCAGAGCATGCTGGAGGCCTATCTCGCCTTCGCGCGCGACGACACCGGCGAGACGCCGATCTACACCGACGTGGCGCGCATCATCGAGGACACCCGCTTCAACGTCGAGCGGCACGGCGCCAACGTCACGGCCAGCTTCCTCGGCGACGACCCGATGGTGATGCTGCGCCCGGACGCCTTCCGCCGCTGCCTTGCCAATCTCGCGGCCAATGCCCGGCGCCACGGCACCCGCATGGTCATCAGCGGCACGCGCGACGAACGCTGGCTTACCGTTACTGTCGACGATGACGGTCCCGGCATCCCGGCGAACCGGCGCGAGGACGTATTTCGCCCGTTCGTGCGGCTCGACGATGCGCGCAATCAGGATGCCGGCGGCTCGGGCCTTGGCCTCACCATTGCCCGCGACGCCGCGCGCGCGCATGGCGGCGACGTGACGCTCAATGAGAGCCCGCTCGGCGGCCTGCGGGCGACAGTGCGGATACCGGTCTAGCCAGCCTCAGAACAGCCGGGCCCCGTTCGGCACCTCGCGGTCGGGCGCGAACAGCACCACCGCGCCGTCCTCGTCCGGGAAGCCCAACGTCAGCACTTCGGAGATCGCCGGGCCGATCTGGCGCGGCGGAAAGTTCACCACCGCCGCCACCTGCCGGCCGACGAGATCTTCCGGCGCGTAGTGCACGGTGATCTGCGCGGTCGACTTGCGGCAGCCTATGTGAGGGCCGAAATCGATCACCAGCTTGATCGCCGGCTTGCGCGCCTCGGGAAACGGCTCGGCCTGAATGATGGTGCCGACGCGGATATCCACCTTGAGGAAATCGGCGATCGAAATCTGTTCCAGCGGCGCCAGACTCACGGAACCGTGCTCCCTCTTGCTTTACGCATCATCATGCCGCCGCGGGGGCTTCCGGCGCCTCGGCCTCACCGGCCTTCGCGCGTCGCCGCCCGGCCATGGCGAAGCTGACCGCCCCCTCGATCAGACCGAGCGCGCGCTCGCCCTTGGCAAGTTCGCGGTCGAGCGTGGCCATGGTCGGGGCAAGGCCGGGGTCCTCGTCGTGGAGGAACGTCTGCACCGCGCGGGCGAACACCAGCGCCAGCCCCTGCGCACGGACCGCGCCCTTGAGCCCGGCAGCGTCGATCTTCGCCGCCGCCAGCATCCATTGCTGCGAGCGCACGGCGAGCCGGTTGAGCGCCAGCGCGAAGAACGGGTTGCGCCTGGCCGATTCCGCCAGCGAGCGCAGCGCCGCCTTGTGCGGGGCCAGCACGTCCAGCCGCCGCATCAGCACGTCGAACAGCCGGTCGCGCGGCGGCTCGTCGGCCATGTCGTCGGTCGAGGCCGCCAGCACCTTGCGGTCGGTGTCGCGGATGAAGGCGACGAGAATATCGAAGGTCGAGCCATAGGCGGAACGCAGTTCGGACAGGCTGACGCCCGCTCGTTCCGCGACGTCACCAAGGCCGATGCGCTCGAAGGGGCGCGCGGCCAGCAGTTCGAGGAAGCCACCAAGGGCCTGTGCCCGGAGTTGCTCCACCGTCACCGACGCGGGAGCCGATGACGTGGGAGCCGATGATGTGGCCGGCTTTGTCGGGCGGGCCTTTTTCGCGGTGGCCGCAGCGGCCGGTGCCGCTGTCTTGGTCGCCTTCGTTCCGGGAGAGCGTGCCATGAAGACCTCCTGTCCTGAACGTCGCCTGCCCTTAATCTAGGACTCGCGAGCCGAAAGGAGAAGGGCACGGCGCGCGCATGCCGTCATTGACCCCGCGCAACCGGGCCCTGCTCAGCCCGCCAGTTCGCGCGAGCGCCGCGCCGCCGCCATCACCGCCTCGACCAGCAGTGGACCGAAGCCGCGCGTCTCGTCCATGAGCACGGAAAGCGCCGCGGCCGTGGTGCCGTTCGGCGACGTCACGTTCTTGCGCAGCTGCGCGGGATCGATGCCCGAACGGGCGATGAGTTCGCCGGCGCCGGAAACGGTCTGCCGCGCCAGCCGGTCGGCGAGGTCGGCGGGAAGTCCCGCCTTGGCGCCCGCCTGCGCCAGCGCTTCCGCCAGAAGGAACACATAGGCGGGGCCGGAGCCGGAGACGGCGGTCGCCACGTCGATCAGGTCTTCGTCCTCGACCCATTCAACGCCGCCAATGGCGCGCAGCAGGCCGTCGGCAATGTTCAGCTGGTCGGGCGTCACCGCCGCGTTCGGCACGGCGACGGTCACGCCGCGCCCGATGGCGGCCGGCGTATTGGGAATGGAGCGCACCACCGCGGTGCCCGGCGCGAAGGCCGCTTCGATGAAGGCGAGCGTGCGCCCCGCCATCACCGACACGACCAGCGTGTGCGGGCCGGCGAGCGGCGCCACCTTGGCCAGCACCTCGGGCGCGACCTGCGGCTTCACCGCCAGCAGCAGCACCGCCGGAGGCCCGCCATTCAGCGGGTTGAGCGCGACGCCGCGACGCTCCAGCAGTTCCGCCACTTCCGGCGGCGGAGCGGGATCGATCACCGCGACCTGCGCCGGATCCAGCCCGAGGCTGATCCAGCCCTCCAGCATCGCGCCGCCCATCTTGCCGGCGCCAACGAGCATCACGCGACCGGGAATGTCGGAAAGTGTAGCCATCACGAAACTCTTGACCTCAACGCCCCACGCGGGGACCCGGCGGCCAGCATAGCGCCTTTGCCGGCTGTGTGCCCGGCCGGGAACCGGGCATCCACCATTTCGGTGACGGCGCTGCCGGACTTACGCCTCGCCGACAGTCTCGAACAGCGTGGCGTCCATCGCCTCGCGCGCCGACTTGCCGGCCCAGACGACGAACTGGAACGCCGGAAAATAGCGCTCCACCGCCTCGATGGCGCATTCCATCATCACCTCGCACTGGCGGTCGGTCGCCTCGGCGCCGGCCAGCAGGAGCGCATGGCGGAACATGATCACGCCCTCCTTCGACCAGAGGTCGAAATGGCCGATCCACATCTGCTCGTTGATCAGCGAGAGCAGGCGCAGCACCTCGGTCTTGCGCTTCTCCGGCACCTTCAGGTCGAAGGCGCAGGCGACATGCAGCGCCTCCACCTCGTCCATCCACTGGAAGGAGACATGGCAGTCGGTCCAGCGGCCATCGACGGAGATGGTGATCTCGTCCTCGGCCGAACGCTCGAACGACCACTCGTTGAGCGCAGCGATACGCTCGATCAGATCCAGCGGATTGAGGCGGGTGTCGGCTTCGAAATCGGTATAGGTCATGCACGACCTCGCGAGGATGTCACGAACGCAGTGGGTTGCATCCAGCGCTGAAGGCCAATCCGGCAATCCCGCCCGGAGGGACGAAGTGCCGCCATCGACATTATCGCGCTGGAGTCGTCCCCCGCTGCGAAGGTTGGCCCCGGCCCCCGGAGCGGGGCCTTGCGCCATGGTGTTGAGATTCGGTGCGCCGCCGCAAGCCCGGATATCGGCCTGCGGGACCGCGTCCACAAAGGGGTCGGGGTCAGCCGAGCGAATCCGGCGGGCTGAGCTTGGCTTCGAGCGCCGCAATGCGCGCTTCCAGCCGCTCGTTTTCCTCACGCGCCGCAGCGGCGAGCTCTTTCACCGTCTCGAACTCTTCACGCGTGACCACGTCGAGCTCGCGCAGAATGCGCTCGGCCTGCGCCCGCATCACGGTTTCCGCCTCGCGACGCACGCCGCTGGCCACGCCGGCCGCGTCGTTCATCAGCCGGGCGAAATCGTCGAAGATGCGGCTGGTGGTCTGGGTCATGTCCTTCACTCCCGGCTAGGCGCGCATGGTAACGCGCCTTTGAGGGGAGAATGGGGCGGCGTGCTGCACTGCGCAAGGGCAGGTTGCCGCGCGCATGTGGGCATCCCCACGCGCGAGGGCCGCCGCAGCGGCGGTAACGGTCGGTACACCATGTCGCGCTAGGACTGGCCTGCCTTGATCCTGTCACGCCCCGCAGGCAAGAGCAGCGCCGTGCCAGGGCGCGCCCTCTCCGGCGCGCCGTCATGCCCATCATGTCCCCATAAAAGTCTGTCCGCTCCCCCATGCCGATGCTCGCCCCGCCGCTTTTCGCCCTGCCCTTCCCACAGATCGATCCGATCCTGATCGAATTGGGACCGTTCGCGATCCGCTGGTATGCGCTTGCCTATGTGGCGGGCCTGCTGATCGGCTGGTGGCTTGCCAAGCGGCTGTGCTCCAGCCCGAAGCTGTGGGGCGGCAAGGCGCCGATCGCGCCGGAGGAGTTCGACGACGCGGTGGTGTGGATCGCCTTCGGCGTCATTCTCGGCGGGCGCATCGGCTATGTGCTGTTCTATAACCTGCCCTATTACGCCGCTCATCCGCTGGAAGCGCTCACGGTCTGGCATGGCGGCATGGCGTTCCATGGCGGCTTCCTCGGCTCCATCCTCGCCATGTACCTGTTCTCGCGCCGGCGGGGCCTGTCCTTTGTCTCGATGCTCGACATCGCCGCCACGGTCGTGCCGGTCGGGCTTTTCCTCGGCCGCCTCGCCAATTTCATCAATGGCGAGCTGTGGGGCCGCCCCTCCGACGTGCCATGGGCCATGGTGTTTCCCCATGGCGGCCCGCTGGCGCGCCATCCCAGCCAGCTCTATGAGGCCGGACTGGAAGGGCTGTTCATTTTCACCGTCCTCATGCTGGCCATTCGTGCCGGCGCGCTGCGGCGGCCGGGCCTGATCGCCGGCACTTTCGTGTTCCTTTATGGCTGCGCCCGCATCTTCGTTGAATTCTTCCGCGAGCCGGACCCGCAGCTCGGCTATCTCGCCGGCGGCTTCGTCACCATGGGCATGGTGCTGTCCCTGCCCATGCTGGCGGTCGGCGTCTGGCTCATCCTGCGCGCCCGCCACCGCCCGCCGCTGAACGCCGGCATCGCGGCATGAGCGCGCTGCGCGAGGAGATTTCCGCCCTCATCGCGCAGGGCGGGCCGATCACCGTCGCCGACTATATGGAGCTGTGCCTGTTCCACCCAAGGCACGGCTATTACACGACGCGCGAACCCTTCGGCACGGGGGGCGATTTCGTCACCGCGCCGGAAATCAGCCAGATGTTCGGCGAGTTGATCGGCCTGTGGGCGGCCGACAGCTGGATGCGGCTGGGCCGGCCCTCGCCCTTCATCCTCGCCGAACTCGGCCCCGGACGCGGCACCATGATGGCGGACGCCCTGCGCGCCGCGCGCATCGTGCCCGGCTTTCTCGACGCCGCGCGGGTCGTGCTGGTGGAAGCCTCCCCGCGCCTGCGCGAAAAGCAGGCCGCGACACTGGCGGCTTACCGGATCGACTGGGCCGCCTCGCTCGACGCCGTGCCCGCCGGCCCGCTCATCCTGCTCGCCAACGAATTCTTCGACGCGCTGCCGATCCGGCAGTTCGTGCGCACGCCCGACGGCATCGCCGAGCGCATGGTCGGCCTTGGCGAGGACGGCGCGCTCGCTTTCGGCCTGCGCCCCGGCGCGCGGCTGGACAAGCGGGCGAACGACAGGCTGCGGGACGCCCCGCTCGGCGCGATCCTCGAAATCAGCCCCACCAGCCTCACCGTCGCGGAAAAACTCGGCGCCCGCCTCGCCACGACCGGCGGCGCGGCGCTGGTGATCGACTATGGTCATGCCAGCGGCTTCGGCGACACGCTGCAGGCCCTGCGCGCCCATGCCTATGATGATGTGCTCGCCCATCCCGGCGCGGCGGACGTGACTGCCCATGTCGACTTCGCCGCGCTCGCCCGCGCCGCGACCGCTGCCGGTGCGCGCGCCTTCGGCCCCATCGGTCAGGGCGCGCTGCTGGAGCGGCTGGGCCTCGACGCGCGGGCCGAGCGGCTGAAGCGCGATGCTGATGCGCCCACCCGCGCCGCAATCGAGGCCGCGCGCTCGCGTCTCGCCGGCACGGGCGCGAACGAGATGGGCACTCTCTTCAAGACGCTCGCTCTGGTGCATCCTGCGCTTGATCTCGTCGCCGGATTCGCACCCGACGAGGAATACAGGGAAGATCCCGCATGAAGGTCGAATCCAACGCGCTCAGGGCACTGCCGGGCATTCGCCACGCCTTCTTCACGCGCGAGGGGGGAGTCTCCGAGGGCATTTATGCCGGGCTGAACGGCGGCACGGGCTCGCGCGACGATCAGGACCGCGTGGCGGAGAACCGCGCCCGCATGGCCGCCTCGCTCGGCGTGCCAGCCGGGCACCTGCTCACCGCCTGGCAGATCCACTCGCCCGACTGCGTCGTGGTCGACACCCCATGGGACGAGCGGCCCAAGGCTGACGCGGTCGCCACCGCGACGCCCGGCATCGCGGCCGCCGTCTCCATCGCCGATTGCGGGCCGGTGCTGTTCGCCGACCCCGAGGCGCGCGTCGTCGGCGCCGCCCATGCCGGCTGGAAGGGCGCGGTCGGCGGCGTGCTGGATTCCACCCTTGCGCGGATGGAGGAACTCGGTGCCCGGCGCGAGCGCATCGTCGCCGCCATAGGCCCGCTGATCCGCCAGCAGAGCTACGAGGTGGGCCCCGATTTCATCGAGAAGCTGACCGCCCTCGACGCCGCCAATGAGCGCTTCCTCACCGCCTCCGAGCGCGCCCATCATGCGCGGTTCGACCTGCCGGGCTACATTGCCGCGCGGCTGGCGGGGCTCGGCGTCGGCACCATCGACGATCTCGGGCTGGACACCTATTCGGACGAAACCCGCTTTTACAGCTATCGTCGCGCCACCCACCGCAACGAGCCCGATTACGGTCGGCTCGTTGCCGCCATCACCCTGGTCTGACGGCTCCTCCCATGGCCCTGCACTTCACCGCCCCGGAATTTGCCCGCCGCAAGGAGCGCCTGCTGGCCGAGATGGCCGCGCGCAAGCTCGACGGCCTGCTGATGTTCCAGCAGGAATCCATGTACTGGCTGACCGGCTACGATACGTTCGGCTTCTGCTTCTTCCAGTCGCTCTGGCTGGGGGCGGATGGGCGCCTGGCGCTGCTCACGCGCTCGGCGGATCTGCGGCAAGCGCAGCACACCTCTCTGCTCGACGATGTGCGCATCTGGACCGACCGCGCCGACGCCTCCCCGCAGCAGCAGTTGCGCGACATGGTGGCGAGCCTCGGCGGCGCCGGAGGCTGCATTGGCGTGGAGTATGAGAGCTACGGCCTCACCGCCGCCAATGGCAAGAAGCTCGATGCCGCCTTTGACGGCTTCGCCACGCTGGAGGACGCCTCGCGCCTCGTCGACCATCTGCGCGCGGTGAAGTCGCCGGCCGAGATCATCTATGTCCGGCAGGCGGCAAAGCTGGCGCTGGCCGCGCGCGACGCGGCGATCGCGACCATCGCGCCCGGCGTGGACGAGGGCAGCGTACTCGCCGCGATGCAGGGTGCCATCTTTGAAGGTGGCGGCGACTACCCCGCCAACGAGTTCATCATCGGCTCGGGCGCCGACGCGCTGCTGTGCCGCTACAAGGCCGGTCGCCGCAAGCTGGAGTCCGAGGACCAGATCACGCTGGAATGGGCCGGCGCCTACCGCCATTACCATGCGGCGATGATGGAAACCGTCATCGTCGGCCCGCCGCGGGACCGGCATCTGGAGCTGTTCGCCGCCGCGAAACAGGCGCTGGAGGCCTGCGCCCACGCCATCGTGCCCGGCAAGACGGCGGGCGATGTCTTCGCCGCCCATGCCCATGTCATGGACGGTCACGGGCTGGAGAAGCACCGTCTTGCCGCCTGCGGCTATTCGCTGGGCGCGAAATTCACGCCCTCCTGGATGGACCCGCCGATGTTCTACGCCGGCAATCAATGGGTGCTGGAGGCCGGCATGGTCATGTTCGCCCACATGATCCTGATGGACAGCGACAGCGGGACGGCCATGTGCCTCGGCCGCACCTTCCTCGTCGGCATTAACGGTAATGAGTGCCTCACCGACGCCCCTCTGGACCTAATCGTTAATTAGCTTTAACCATTTGCCTGACCGCCGACGACGGCCGCGACTCTCCTCACCGAGGGATACGCACCGCGATCGGCTCTCAGGGGATGGGTTCATGATCGCTCGACTCCGCCGGCAGCTTGGCCGGCGCCTGCCGACGACCGCGGCGCTTCTCGCCGCTCTTGCCCTTGGGGCTTGCCAGACCAACGGCACCGGCAAGCCGGTTGCTTCCGGCGCCATCTCCGGCAGCAAGGCCATCGCCTTCGAATCCATCGACGGACCGCCGCAGCCGGTGTTCGACAAGCTGGTCGCGAGCCTTGCCACCGAGGCCAAGACCCAGCAGGTCGCCGTCGTCTCCCGCCAGAGCAAGGACGCCCCCTATCGCGTACGCGGCTATTTCGCCGCCGCCGTGCAGAACGGCCAGGGCGAAGTCGACTGGGTGTGGGACGTGTTCGATGCCGACCGCGAGCGTGTGCTGCGCGTCGCCGGAACCGAGAAGGTCGGCGCCGGCAAGGATGTCTGGAACAAGCTCGACGACGAGACGGTGAGCCGCATCGCCGCCAAGAGCCTCGACGAAATTTCCACCCGCCTCGCCGCCGGTCCGGTCCCCTCGCGCCCGGCCACCCCGGCGGGCCCGGAGGAGATCGAAGCCGCGCCGCCGGTGCAGCCGGGCGACACCTCCGCTGTCGCCGCCGCCGAGCCGGACGAACCGGGCGCCGCCGTGGCCGATACCGACGTGGCGGCACCCGGCACGGCCCTCACTTTCGCCGCGCATCCTTGAGCGACATGACGCTACGTCGCGCGGGACAAGCCGTCACGCCGGCCTTGACTCTGCTTTACAGCACGGGCCGGCCCGCCTATCAGGGCTGCGCGACGGCCATAAGACGGCCTTGCGGATGTGAGTACGGCTTGGAGCGCGCCGGAAATGTCGAACAATAACGGGTCGATCAAACTCGTCGCCGGTAATGCGAACCGGCCGCTGGCGGAGGCGATCGGGGCCTATCTCCGCACTCCCATGACCAAGGCGGTCGTTCGGCGTTTCGCCGATATGGAGATCTTCGTCGAGATCCAGGAGAATGTGCGCGGCAAGGACGTGTTCGTCCTGCAGTCCACCTCCTTTCCGACCAATGATCACCTGATGGAGCTGCTCATCATCACCGATGCGCTGCGCCGCTCCTCCGCCCGCCGCATCACTGCCGTCATCCCCTATTTCGGCTATGCCCGCCAGGATCGCCGCTCTTCCGGCCGCACGCCCATCTCCGCCAAGCTGGTCTCCAACCTCATCACCCACGCCGGCGCCGACCGCGTGCTGACGGTCGACCTGCATGCAGGCCAGATCCAGGGCTTCTTCGACATTCCCACCGACAACCTGTTCTCCGCCCCGGTGATGGTTGCCGACATCAAGTCCCGCTTCGATCTCTCCAACCTGATGGTCGTCTCGCCGGACGTTGGCGGCGTGGTGCGTGCGCGTGCGCTGGCCAAGCGCATCGACGCCCAGCTCGCCATCGTCGACAAGCGCCGCGAGCGGCCGGGCGAGAGCGAGGTGATGAACGTGATCGGCGACGTGCAGGGCAAGCGCTGCATTCTCGTCGACGACATCATCGATTCCGGCGGCACGCTGGTGAATGCGGCCGATGCACTGCTGGCGCGCGGCGCTACGGAAGTGCACGCCTACATCACCCATGGCGTGCTTTCCGGCGGCGCAGTCTCGCGCGTCACCGCCTCCAACCTCAAGGAGCTGGTGATCACCGATTCCATCCAGCCGACCGAGGCGGTACGGGTCGCCCGCAACATCCGCGTGGTCTCCATTGCCAGCCTTCTGGCTGAGGCGATCGGGCGCACCGCACATGAGGAAAGCGTGTCCAGCCTGTTCAACTGAACGGATTCCGCGCGGCCTCACGACCGGCACTAAAATACCTAAGTCCCGGAAATCTAATAATAAGCAGCGATCATTGTGCACCGCGCCATGATCGCCCCACATTTCGACGCCACGGTTCCCGCTCGCTTGATTGATCGGGACGACGTCATGATGCGCTCCGTTGCGCGCAGCCCGCTTCCGGCTCGCCTTCCGCTTGCCCTCCGCCTCACCGCTCCCTCGCTGCTGGCCCTGACGCTGGCGGCGCCCGCTGGCGCGCAGACGCTCGCCACGTCGGCTACAAGCTCCACCGCCGATCCGTGGAGCGGCATCGCCGTCACCATTTCGCCTCCGGCTGAAGGCGATTCGGCCTATGACGCTGCGCAGGCCCATGCGGGCGCCCCTCCGCCCGAAGCCGCCGTAGAAGTTGCGGAAGCGCCGGCGGCCGAGCCGGAACAGGACGACCACGCCCCCTCGCTCTGGACCATCCTCACCCTCGGCCTCGGTGGCGACACGCCGGAGCCGCCCAAGGAAGAGCCGGCGCCCAACCAGCTGATTTCCGTGCCCAAGCCCAAGGTCGTGAAGAAGGCGAGCAGCCTTCCCACCAGCCTGGAGGTCAACCAGGGCCCCGCCAGCCTCGCCATCACCACGACGGCCAGCGGCTCGGCGCCAAGTTCCGGCCCGCTGAACGCCAGCCAGGGCGGCGCTTCCGGTGAGGTGAAGGGGCGCGTCGGGCTTGAGCAGGACAATCTGTCGATCTACTCGACCGGCAAGATCGGCGCCTCGGCAAGTACCAGCACGCCCACCCTCTCCGACAATCTCGCCGTCGGCAGTTCCTACAGCGTGCCTCTGGCCCCTCTCGGCCTCGGGGAAGAGAAGCTCGGCGCCAGCGTCGAGATGGACAATGCGCGCAATGTGACGACCGGCCTGGAGCTACGCGCCCCGCTCGGCTCCTATGAGCGCTTCATTTCGGTGGAGCGCACCACGCCCGCGGATTCGAATGCCAGCGGCGTGGTGAAGGCCGGCGTGCTCGGCAAGTTCTAGGTCGTAGCCTCGGCGAAAGCAGGCGAGCGGCGCTCCGGCGTTGCCCTGCAAGCCTTTTGCTGGTATTAGCCCGCGCGTCCGTGGCCTTTTCCGCACCCCTGGAGGCGCGCCACGACGCAAACCGAAAGCCTGAAGGAAC
Source organism: Ancylobacter novellus (assembly GCA_003241485.1). Taxonomy (GTDB): domain Bacteria; phylum Pseudomonadota; class Alphaproteobacteria; order Rhizobiales; family Xanthobacteraceae; genus Ancylobacter; species Ancylobacter novellum_A. Next base: position 8,563 of record QFQD01000008.1, on the reverse strand, counting down.
GGGCCGCGCAAGCGGCCTTCTCCTTTTCACAACCTGTCAAGGAAGCTAGCCATGACCGCCATCAAGGAACTGAAGGCGACGGCGCGTACGAAGAGCGGCAAGGGGGCCGCCCGTGCAGAACGCCGCGCCGGTCGCGTACCCGCCGTCATCTACGGCGCCGGCAAGGCGCCCGTCGGCATCACGCTCGACTACACCGAGATCACCCGCACCATCTATGCGGGCCATTTCCTGACCACGCTGTTCAACATCGACGTTGACGGCGCCAAGCACCACGTCATTCCGCGCGACTACCAGCTCGATCCGATCAAGGATCTGCCGCTGCATGTCGACTTCCTTCGCGTGACCAAGGGCAGCAGCCTGACGGTCGATGTGCCGGTGCACTTCCTCAACAACGACACCGCGCCGGCCATCAAGCAGGGCGCCACGCTGAACATCGTCGCGCACACGGTGTCGCTGCATGTTCCGGCCAATGCGATCCCGGAAGCCATCGAGGTCGATGTCGCGAAGTACAGCTTCGGCGACTCCATCCACCTCTCGGCGGTCACCCTGCCGAAGGGCGTGACCTGGGCCGGCCATGGCGACGACACGCTGGCGACCATCACCGCCCCGACCGGCCTCAAGGAGGCCGAGGCCGATGAGGCGGCTGCTGCCGCCGCGGACGCCGCCAAGTCCTGATCCGGACAGGCTGATCCGCCGGGCCGTCGCGGCCCGCGCGCTTGCCATCGCTCCTGGAGCCGGAAGCCCGCTTCCGGCTCCAGTCGTTTCTACCGGAGGCGTACCCTCGCATGGGCGCGCCAGCCGTTCGGATCGCGCTCCAGGGAGTTGATCTGTGTTCCTGTTCGCCGGGCTCGGCAATCCCGGGCCGAAATATGCCGGCAACCGGCACAATATCGGCTTCATGGCGGTCGACGCGATTGCACGTCGCCACCGCTTCTCGCCCTGGCGCCGACGCTTTCAGGGCGCCGCCTGCGAGGGCGAGATCGAAGGCCAGAAGGTGCTCGCGCTGCTGCCCGAGACCTATATGAACGAGAGCGGGCGCGCCGTCGCCGAGGCGCAGCGCTTCTACAAGATCGAACTGCGCGACGTCCTCGCCTTCCACGACGAGCTCGACCTGCCGCCCGCCAAGGTGCGCACCAAGATCGGCGGCGGCAATGCCGGCCACAACGGCCTGCGATCCATCACCGCGCAGTGCGGCAATGACTATGGCCGCGTGCGTCTCGGCATCGGCCATCCCGGTGACAAGGCGCTGGTGCACAATTACGTGCTGAACGACTTCGCCAAGGCCGAGCAGGGCTGGGTGGAGGCGGTGTGCGACGGCTGCGCGGAACTGGCGGGCCTTCTCGTCGCGCGCAAGCTCGAAGAGTTTCAGAGCCGCCTGCATCTCCTCATGGAGGCGCGCGGCTTCGGCACCATCAACCCGCCCGGCGGCGGAAAATCCTGAGCCGGCGCGCGGGCACCTCGTGCCTCTTGCGCCGGCACCATCTCTTGCCTAACCACGGCGCCAACATCTTATCGGACAGAGCATCGCACCATGGGCTTCAAATGCGGCATCGTCGGCCTGCCCAATGTCGGCAAGTCGACCCTATTCAACGCGCTGACGCAGACAGCCGCGGCGCAGGCCGCGAACTACCCGTTCTGCACCATCGAACCGAATGTCGGCGATGTCGCCGTGCCCGATCCGCGTCTTGAGACGCTTGCCGCCATTGCCGGCTCGCAGCAGATCATCCCCACCCGCCTGACCTTCGTGGACATCGCCGGTCTGGTACGCGGCGCCTCCAAGGGCGAGGGCCTCGGCAACCAGTTCCTCGCCAATATCCGCGAATGCGACGCCATCGCCCATGTGGTGCGCTGCTTCGAGGATTCGGACGTCACCCATGTCGAGGGCAAGCTCGCCCCGGTGTCGGACATCGAGACCATCGAGACCGAGCTGATGCTGGCCGATCTCGAAAGCCTGGAGAAGCGTGCGGGCGCGCTGGAGAAGAAGGCCAAGGGCGGCGACAAGGAAGCCAAGGAGAGCCTTGAGCTGATGACCCGCGCCCTCGTCCTGTTGCGCGACGGCAAGCCGGCCCGGCTGGTCGACGTCAAGCCGGAGGAGGAGAAGGCTTTCCGCATGCTCGGCCTGCTCTCCTCCAAGCCTGTGCTTTATGTCTGCAATGTCGAGGAAGCCTCGGCCAAGAATGGCAATTCCCTCTCCGCCGAGGTGTTCGCCCGCGCCGCCGAGGAAGGCGCGAAGGCGGTGGTTGTCTCGGCCAAGATCGAGAGCGAGATCGCCGTTCTGCCGGCCGAGGAGCAGAAGGACTATCTCGAAGCCATCGACCTCGAGGAGCCGGGCCTCAACCGCATCATCCGCACCGGCTACGAGTTGCTGAAGCTCGTCACCTATTTCACCGTCGGCCCGAAGGAAGCGCGCGCCTGGACCATCACCGCCGGCACCAAGGCCCCGGCCGCGGCGGGCGTCATCCACTCCGATTTTGAAAAGGGCTTCATCCGCGCTGAGACCATTGCGTTTGACGATTACGTCAAGGGCAAGGGTGAGGCCGGCGCGCGCGATGCCGGCCGGCTGCGGCTTGAAGGCAAGGAATATGTCGTCGCCGATGGCGACGTGCTGCACTTCCGCTTCGCCAACTGAGGGCCCGCCTGCCCCATCACGCCCCTTGACCCGGTGAACGCGCTCCCGTGAGATCGCGTTCCCAAGAGGTAAGAGCAAAAGTCGCGCGACCGGACGTCCGGGCGCGCGTGGGGGATGGGCGGGAGGGACATGCGGTTCTGGGAAGACTTCGACGAGGGCCACGTCGCGACCTGTGGCCGCTATGTGGTCGGCCGCGAGGAAATCGTCGCCTTCGCGCGCGACTATGATCCCGCCCCGATCCATCTCGACGATTCTGCGGCCGAGGCGACGCGGCTGGGCGGGCTGTCCGCCTCGGGTTGGCATCTGTGCTGCATCGTCATGCGTCTTGCCGCTGACGGCTTCCTAAACGACACGGAATGCCTCGGCTCTCCCGGCATAGACGAGGCGCGCTTCCTGAAACCTGTCCATCCCGGCACGGTGCTCAGCCTGCGCCGGGAAGTGCTGGAGACGCGCTCCTCCAAGAGCCGCCCGGAGCTCGGTCTGGTCAAATTCCGCTTTGAACTGATCGACGCCGACAAGAACGTGATGATGGATCTCGTCGGCACCGTCATGCTGGGTCGGCGCAATCCCGGCTTCCGGCCAGCGTGAGGGGCGAGAGCGATGCTTTTCTTCGAGGACATCGACATCGGCGAGACCACCCGGCTGGGCGCCCACACCTTCCGCGAGGAAGAGATGGTCGCCTTCGCCCGCGCCTGGGATCCGCAGGCCTTCCATCTGGAGGCGGGCGCCGGCGCACGCACCCATTTCGGCGGACTTGTGGCCTCCGGCTGGTACACGGCCGCCATCGCCTCGAAACTGCGGGCACAGGCCTGCGCCCGGCTGCACGAGAGGCTGCGCCGCGAGGGGCGCAAGGTGCCGCGCGTCGGCCCCTCCCCCGGCTTCAAGAACCTGCACTGGCTCCGCCCCGTGCGCGCGGGCGACACGCTGACCTTTGAAAGCGAGGTCGTGTCGAAGAAGCAGAGCCAGTCAAGGCCGGAATGGGGCCTGGTGTTCACCCACGACACCGCCTTGGATGCAGACGGACGGCTCAGTTTCGAGGTTACGAACTGCGTGTTCGTGGAGCGGCTGGAGACGTGAGGTAACGCCGCTCGTCTCACGCCGGCGTGGTAGCATCGCCCGGCCTGATACCGTCTCCCATACTCTATCGATTCTTCGGCAGGATATTTTCATGCGTCGACTGCGTATCGCGATGTACCATGCCACCTTGCCGGGAGATTTCGGCAAGAAGGGCGGCGTGGAAGCCGCCGTTCATCGCCTGGCCCAGTCCCTGACGCAGCGCGGCAATTGCGAGCTGACCGTCTTCAGCTCCGGCACGCCGCCGACAGGCGCCATGTACCAACATCGCAGCATTCTGAACCCGACAAACCGGCGCAAGCTGACGCGGCTGCTTGTGAGCCCTGTGCTTTTGAACACGGTCGATTTCAGTGGCTTCGACGTGCTGCATTTCCATGGCGACGACTGGTTCTTCGTGCGCCGTAACGCTCCCGTGGTGCGGACGTTCAACGGCAGCGCGCTGCATGAATCGCGGACGGCGCAGTCACTCAAGCGCCGTGCCATGCAGCGGATCGTCTACGAATTCGAGAAGCTGTCGGCGCGCCTTGCCACGACGTCCATCGCTATCGGCACCGAGACCCAGCAGCTCTATGGCAGCCGCTACCACATCGGCCTCAGCGTCGACATGTCCATTTTCGCGCCGCGCCCGAAAACACCGTACCCGTCGGTCTTTTATGTCGGCACCTGGGAGGGGCGAAAGCGCGGCGCCCTGCTCTACAAGACCTTCATCGAGCGCGTGCTTCCCCGCCACCCCGACGCGAAGCTCTTCTTCGTGAGCGACCATTGCCCGCCGCATCCCTCCGTCGTCCACCTCGCAAAGGCGTCCGATAAGGATCTCGCGGAAGGATTGGCGCAGAGCTGGGTGTTCGCCTATCCCAGCCTCTATGAGGGGTTCGGGATCCCCTACATCGAGGCCATGGCCTCCGGCACGGCGATCGTCACCACCCCCAACGGGGGCGCGCGCGATGTGCTGGAGAATGGCACGTTCGGCCTGATCCGCGACGACGAGGCGTTTGGCGCGGCGATCGTCGAGCTGCTCGAAAACGAGGCCCTGCGCCACTCCCTTGCGGAGGCAGGCCTTGCGCGCGCGCCGCTCTACAGCCCGGACGCCATCTGTGCGCAGATCGAACAGGTCTATCGCGAGACGGCCGACGAATATGCGCGCCGGCGCTGACGTCGTGCGGAGCCGTTGGAAACAAAAAGGGCCCCTTTCGGGGCCCTTTGCATATGTGGGTCGGACGCGAACGCTGCTCAGTGCTCGACGCTCTTCCACACCTTCTTCTTGGTGAAGTAGAGCAGGCCCGCGAAGATGATCAGGAAGATCATCACCTGGAAACCGATACGCTTGCGCGTTTCGAGGTGCGGCTCGGCCACCCACATCATGAAGGCGGTCACGTCGCGCGAATACTGGTCGACCGTCTGGGGGGTGCCGTCGGTATAGGTCACCTGGTCGTCCGAGATCGGCTGCGGCATCTTGATGGCGTGGCCGGGGAAGTACGCGTTGTAATGCGCGCCCTCGGGCACCGAGAAGCCTTCCGGCGCCTCTTTGTAGCCGTTCAGCAGGGCGTGGATGTAGTCCGGCCCCTGCTCCTGATACTGGGTGAAGATGTCGATCAGGAAGCCGGGGAAGCCGACCTCATAGGTCCGCGCCTTGGCCAGCGTCGAGAAGTCCGGCGGGTAGGCGCCGCCATTCGAGGCGCGCGCGGCCTGCTCGTTCGGGAACGGCGAGGGCCAGTGGTCGGACAGCCGGCCGGGGCGCTCGAACATGTCGCCCGCGTCGTTGGGGCCGTCCTGGATCTGGTAACCCTCGGCGACCGCCTTGGCCTGCGCTTCGCTGAACTGCGGCCCGCCTTCCTGCGCCAGGTTGCGGAAGGCCAGCAGATGCGCGGAGTGACAGGAGGAGCAGACCTCCTTGAACACCTGGAAGCCGCGCTGCAGCTGCGCCCGGTCGAACTTGCCGAACGGGCCGGCGAAGCTCCAGTCCTCGCGGTGCGGCTTGGGCGCGCCCTCGGCGGCCAGCGCCGGGGCGAAGCCGATCCCGAGCACCAGCGCGCAGGCAGCGAGCGGACGGAGAAGGGAGGAACGGAAGGACATGGTGTTGCTCATGATGTTCCGCTCAACCCTTCGTCTGCGGCGCCGACACGCCGGCCGAGGCGGGAGCTCCGCCCTTGTTCTTTCCCAGCACGGCCTCGGTGATCGAGGCCGGCACCGCCTTCGGCTTCTCGAACAGGCCGAGCAGCGGAAGGATGATGAGGAAGTGCGCGAAGTACCACACGGTCAGGATGCGGCCGGCGATGACATAGCCGCCCTCGGCCGGCTTCGAGCCGAGCCAGCCCAGCCCGATGCACACCGCGATCCAGATCCAGAAGAACTGCTTGAACAGCGGGCGGTACACGCCCGAGCGGACCTTGGAGGTGTCGAGCCACGGCACGAAGAACAGCACCGCGATGGCGCCGAACATGGTGAGCACGCCGCCGAGCTTGTCGGGAACGGCACGCAGCATGGCGTAGAACGGCAGGTAGTACCATTCCGGCACGATGTGCGCGGGCGTTACCAGCGGGTTGGCCGGGATGTAGTTGTCGGCGTGGCCGAGATAGTTCGGGATGTAGAACAGGAACCACGAGAAGAAGATCAGGAAGCAGACCATCCCGAACCCGTCCTTGATGGTCGCGTACGGGGTGAACGGCACGGTGTCCTTCGGCGACTTCGGCTCAACGCCCGTGGGGTTGTTCTGGCCGACCACATGCAGCGCCCAGACGTGAAGCACGACGACGCCGGCGATCATGAAGGGCAGCAGATAGTGCAGCGAGAAGAAGCGGTTCAGCGTCGGGTTATCGACCGCGAAGCCACCCCACAGCCACTCGACGATGGTCGGGCCGACCACCGGGAAGGCTGAGAACAGGTTGGTGATGACGGTGGCGCCCCAGAAGCTCATCTGGCCCCACGGCAGCACGTAGCCCATGAACGCGGTCGCCATCATCAGGAGGTAGATGATGCAGCCGAGGATCCACAGCACCTCGCGCGGAGCCTTGTAGGACCCGTAATAGAGGCCGCGGAACATGTGGATGTACACCGCGATGAAGAACATCGACGCGCCGTTGGCGTGCATGTAGCGCAGCAGCCAGCCATAGCTCACGTCGCGCATGATGTGCTCGACCGAGTCGAAGGCGAGCGTCACATGCGGGGTGTAGTGCATCACCAGCACAACGCCCGTCAGAATCTGGCAGACCAGCATCAGCGACAGGATGCCGCCGAAGGTCCACCAGTAATTCAGGTTACGGGGCGTCGGGTAGGCGACGAAGGAGGAATGGATCAGGCCGACCAGTGGCAGTCGGCTTTCGAACCACTTGAGTGCCGGGTGCTTCGGCTCGAACGTGGAGTGTCCGCTCATCTGTCAGTATCCCTGAAGCCGGCTCAGCCGATGGAGATCTTCGTGTCGGACACGAACTTGTAGGGCGGAATCGCCAGATTCTCCGGCGCCGGCCCGCGACGCACGCGACCCGCGCCGTCATATTCGGAGCCATGGCACGGGCAGAACCAGCCGTCATATTCACCCATATGGCCGATCGGCACGCAGCCCAGATGCGTGCAGATGCCGATGACGACGAGCCACTTCTCGCGGCCCTCGCCTTCGGCGGCACGGTTCGCGTCGGTGGCCGGGGCGTCGGGCGCGAGATTCGCGTTGCGCGCGATCGGATCGATCAGCACGGAAAGCTGGGTCGCCTTCGCCTCTTCAATGTCCTTCGGCGTGCGGTTCCACACGAACACAGGCTTGCCGCGCCACTTCACCGTGACGATCTGCCCCTCGGCGATCTGCGAGAGGTCGACCTCGGTCGACGACAGCGCCAGCACCGAGGCATCGGGCTGCAGCTGGGAAACGAAAGGCCACACCAGGGCGGCGGCGCCGACCGCGCCCATGGCGCCGGTCGCTATATAGAGGAAGTCGCGGCGCGTGGTTCCCGCCGTCTCGGTTGCTGCCACGATGGTTCCCTTTCCCCTTATGCCACTGACCGCTGAACGCGCCCCGCCGGTGCTGCGAATCTTGCCGCTCGCGCAAACATGGCGGTGCAAAAGCACGGTCCACGGTCGACCCTACCTTCGAGTGCCTCTAATTGCACTCGAACCGTTGCTTGTCCAGATGAACACAGTGCGGCAGTCCGTCCTGCCCCCCACCCTTTCGTCACATGCCGTAGAGTTGGCGACGGCACTTACCGCCCTTTGCCGGCGCACACGACACGCCGGCTTCCCGCAACGCTCCAGCCCGGCATGCCGACAATGACGCTCGCCCTTGCCCTCTACCAGCCCGACATCGCCCAGAATGCTGGCACGCTGGCGCGCACCGCCGCCTGTTTCGGCCTGTCGCTGCACATCATCGAGCCGGCCGGTTTTCCCGTGGGCGATGCCGGCTTTCGCCGCGCCGGCATGGATTATCTCGACCGCACCGCCATCCGCCGGCATGCGAGCTTCGAGGCCTTCCAGGCCTGGCGCGAAGATGAGGGCCGCCGGCTCGTGCTCTGCACCACGAGCGGTGCCGTGCCCTATGTCGATTTCTCCTTCGACCCGAGCGACGTACTGCTGCTCGGCCGCGAAAGCGCGGGCGTGCCGGAAGATGTGCACAGGCTGGCGCAGGCGCGAATCATCGTGCCTATGGCACCCAATCTGCGCTCGCTGAACGTTGCCGTGGCCGGGGCGATGATTCTCGGCGAGGCCCTGCGGCAGACCGGGGGATTCGCGGGGAAGGCCGGCCCACGCTAGGCCGGCCTTCCCCTCCCCGGCCCTCATCCTCAGAAGCTGACCTTGAGCGTAGCGTTGAAGCCGTTCTGCTGGACGCCGTCGCCGAACTGGCCGGTATAGGCGATGCCCAGCGTGGTCATCGCGCCC
>QFQD01000088.1 GCA_003241485.1 Ancylobacter novellus | reverse complement strand
CACCCATCCCTCCGCGCCGCCCGCCCCAGCGGAGCGCGCGCCGCTTACCCCGGCCGCCCAGCGCGCGCTGGCGGAAGCCGCCGCCCGCCGCGCGGCCGCTCAGGCGGTATCGCCACCCAAGGAAATCGACGGCCGGGGCGGCCCCGAGCCGGTGCGCTATGGCGACTGGGAAGTGAAGGGCATCGCCTCGGACTTCTGAGGCTGACGGCGTAACGGGTCAGTCGTCCGAGCCGCCGCCCGGCTTGTCGCGGCGCATCGCCTTGACGCCGGAGCGCTTGGCCTTGCCTTCCAAGCGTGGGACGTGTCGGCCGGCGGGTGACCGGCACGATCGAGGCCTCCCGCACCAGTTCCACCAGCCGCGCCAGCGCGTCCTCCCGGTTGCGCTCCTGCGTGCGGAAGCGCTGCGCCACCAGCACCAGCACGCCGTCATTGGTCAGCCGTCGACCGGCCAGACGTTCCAGCTTGGTCTTCACATGCTCGGGCAGCGTCGCCGAATTGCGCACGTCGAAGCGCAGCTGCACGGCGGTGGAAACCTTGTTGACGTTCTGCCCGCCGGGACCGGAGGCGCGCACGAAGCTCTCTTCGATCTCGCGCTCGTCCAGCCAGATGCGCGGGGCCACCGGGATCATCGTCCGCCGCCCTAGCGCGACCGGCGCGGCGCGGGCTCGATCGCTTCCAGATGCCGGCGCACGCCATCGAGCTGGCTCAACGTGTCCTGCACCCGGTCGGTCACGGCCTGCATCAGCCGCGCCGCCGCGTCCGGATAGCTCTCGATGGTGCGCATGAAGATCACCCGGGGAATGCGCAGCACGACGGAGGCTTCCACCGCCGTAGCGGTGGCGGGACGCTTGGTCTCGGTAATCAGCGCGATCTCGCCGAGCAGGCCGCCACGGCCGACCCGCACGGTCTGCCCGGCCCGCTTCGCCAGCGCCGCGTTCTCCCGGCCCACCGAGATGAGGCCGCTGGCGACGACATAGGCCGCCTCGGCGAACTGCCCCTCGCGGAACAGCACCTCGTTCGGCGCGAGCGGCCGGCTGTCCGCGCTGATGGCGATCACGCGCAAGGCGTCGCGGCCGAGCAGGTTCAGCATCGGCACGCTTTCGAGCAGCGCGATATCGTCCTCGATGGACATGCGGCGGACCGTTCTCCGGTCTTAGGGCCTCTCGGAGCGAATCAGTTCGGCCCGCGTCAGGGCAGCAGCTTGTACCCGCCGGCTTCCGTTGCAAGAAGATGGGGGTGGGAAGGATCTTTCTCGATTTTCTGGCGCAGGCGGTAGATGTGCGTTTCCAGCGTGTGCGTGGTCACGCCGGAATTGTAGCCCCACACCTCCTGCAGCAGGATTTCGCGCGCCACCGGCTTCTTTCCCGCGCGGTAGAGATAGCGCAGGATCGCGGTTTCCTTCTCGGTGAGACGGATCTTCGAGTTGCGGTCGGTCACCAGCATCTTCGCGCCGGGGCGGAACGTGTACGGCCCGATGGTGAAGACCGCGTCCTCGCTCGCCTCGTGCGAGCGCATCTGCGCCCGGATACGCGCCAGCAGCACGGCGAAGCGGAACGGCTTGGTGACGTAGTCGTTCGCCCCCGCTTCCAGCCCCATGATGGTGTCGCTGTCGGTGTCGTGCCCGGTGAGCATAATGACCGGCGCCTTGAAGCCGGCCTGCCGCAGCCGGCGCACGGCCTCGCGACCGTCGAGGTCGGGCAGGCCCACATCCATCAGCATCAGGTCGATGCGGGTCGTCTCGATCTCGTTCACCGCCGCCTGCGCGCTGTCGACGGCCACAACCTCGAATTCATCATAGAGCGAGAGCTGTTCGACCAGCGCATCCCGCAGATCCTTGTCGTCCTCGACCACCAGGATTCGTTGAGCGTTCGCCATATCCGCTTCCCTGTCGTCCGCTATGCGAACCTCTTGTTCACGCCGCGCCACGCGGTAATGCTCGCGCGGATCGGCAGATTGCCGTGAGTCCCGAGTAGGCAGGCCGGAGGCATTCGGCAAGAGCGGCGAGCCCGCGCGCGAAGCACTGGCGGGTACGTGACGTGATCGTGAACGGAAAACGCGTGAATAAGAAGGCCCTTCGGCACGAAATCCCATCGAAATCCACGCCCAAGAGCACGTCGGCGCGCCCGATCGCACGCACAAGGCTGCGGGTGGCGGCAAAGGTGGGTTCGCCAACGCGCGGCTGGCTCTTCGCGGGCGGGCAGGCGTTTCCGGTCGCGCTGGGTCGGGCGGGCATCCGTCACGACAAGCGCGAGGGAGATGGCGCTACCCCGGCCGGCACCTGGTATCCGCGCGAGCTACGCTACCGCGCCGACCACGGCCCGCGTCCCCGGACGCTGCTGCCGGTTCGCCGGACCCGCCCCGACGATGGCTGGTGCGACGCGCCGACGGACGGGCGCTACAACCGCGCCGTCCGCCTGCCCTTCCGGCCCTCGCATGAGGAAATGTGGCGCGCCGACGGGCTGTACGACCTCGTCATCGTGATCGACCACAATGCCCGCCCCCGCCGGGCACGGCGCGGCTCGGCGGTGTTCCTGCATCTCGCGCGGCCCGATTTCGAGCCGACGGCCGGCTGTATCGCCTTCCGCCGGGCGGATCTGCGCCGCCTGCTGGCCGTGCTGTCGCCGCGCACGGCGCTCGTGGTGGGCGTGCGCTAACGCCCGCCGAAAATGGCGCTGCCCACCCGCACATGGGTGGCGCCGAGGGCGATGGCGGTCTCGAAATCGCCGCTCATGCCCATGGACAGGGTTTTCAGCCCGTTGCGTCTGGCAATCTCGCCGAGCAGGGCGAAATGCGGCGCGGCCGGCTCATCCGCCGGCGGGATGCACATCAGCCCCTCGATCGCGAGGCCATGAATCTCGCGGCACCTTGCAAGGAAGGCATCCGCCTCCAGCGGCGCCACGCCGGCCTTCTGCGGCTCCTCGCCGGTGTTCACCTGCACCAGCAGGCGCGGCGCCGGGCGCCCGTCCTCTGCCGCGCCCCGCGCGATCTCCTTGGCGAGTTCCTTCGCCAGCGACTCCCGGTCGAGCGTCTGGATGACGTCGAACAGCGCCAGCGCCTCGCGCACCTTGTTGGACTGCAGCGGGCCGATGAGATGCAGCTCGATGTCAGGACGGCCCTCACGCAGCGTCGGCCATTTGCCCTTGGCCTCCTGAACGCGGTTCTCGCCGAACAGGCGCTGCCCTGCCGCGATCACCGGGGCGATATGCTCGGCCTCGAAGGTCTTCGAGACGGCGATCAGCTGCACATCGCCTGTCGCCCGCCCGGCATCCTGGCACGCCAGCTCGATCCGGCCGCGCACCTCGGCCAGCCGCCCGACCACGCCGGACTGCGCATCCTGTTCCATCGGCCTGCCTCCTGCCACGAAGCTCAGGCAATGCGAAGGGGCGCCCGGCTTGTCAAGTGAAGCGTCCGGCGCGCCGCCGCTTCCCTTACGTTGCAGCGCCCTGCAAAGGCGTTTAGATTCTCTGGAGTTAAAAGAGTTCGAGAGCCATCGTGGAAAACCGTGGGGATGCCGACCCTACCCCGCAGAAGGGATCGCCATTCTTCGGGTCTGGCGTGAAGACGGAAAGGATTCGCAGCGTCAGTCTGCGTGTACGACTTTTCGCCTTCGCCGCCCTCGCGATGACACTGGTGATCGGTGAGCGCACCTTCAGCCTAGCGCGCCTCTATGCCGAAGATCTGGCCGCCGGCGAGAAACATGTGGCCGAGCGGCTCAACGTCACGATGGGCGGATACAACGAGGCGCTGGCGGCGATGCGCGCCACGCTCGTCACCCTGGCGAGCGACGTCAATGCGCTTCAGCCGGGACTGAACGCCCCTCTCCCGCCCGCAGCAGCGGCCGGGTCATCCGCGCCGGTCGAGAACGCCGGCAACTCGCCTTCCGCCGCCGAATGCGCGAGCCTGACGCGCGTGGCGGGGTCCATCAATGTCGTCGAGACGCTGTCGCTGGTCGACACGAACGGCATCGTGCGCTGCAGCAGCCGTTCGGCCTCAGTGGGGCTGGACCTCAGCGGGCGTGATTATTTCCGGATCGCGATGCGAGGCATCACCAGTATCGAGCCTGTCCGGCGCCGGCTCATCAGCGCGCAGCCCGCGATCTTTGCCGCCCAGCCGATTACGCTCGAGAGCGGCGAGGTCGTTGGCGTGCTCGTGGCCCGCGTCAATCTCCGCGCGCTTTTCCCGGAGAGCATCTTTACCGACCTCGGCCCCAACACCGACGTCATCCTTGTCAGCCCGGAAGGCGTCGTGATGGAGACCTATCCATCGGGCCGCTTCGCGCCGGGACACGATCTCTCCAATTCCCCGGCCGTGGCGCGGGCGATGACCAACACCCGCGGCACGCTCCTCGCCGAGGGTCCTGACGGCATACAGCGGATCTTCGCCTATGCCCGGCTGCCCGATTCCAACATGCACCTGTTGGTGGGCGTCGAGCAGAACACGGTGTTGGGTCCCGCCGAGCGTGCTACCTGGAGAGCCGGTCTCACCATCATCGTCGCCAGTATTCTCATTCTCGGTGGCCTGTGGCTGGCCGGCGAACGTTTGGTTGTCGCTCCGGTTCAGGCGCTGGCCGACCGGCTGATCCGCTTCGGGCATGGCGAGATCGAATCGACGACCTCCACCGTCGTCATCACCGAGCTGGAGCCGCTGACCAAGGCCTTTGAAGGAATGGCGCGCGAGCTGACCCGGCGCGAGACGGCTCTGCGCAGCGCCAACCGGCGGCTGAACTCGCTGGCGAGCCTGGATCCCCTCACCGGCATTGCCAACCGGCGCAGCTTCGATGCCATCCTGGCCCTGCAGTGGAACAGCTCGTCACGGCTGTCGATGCTGATTCTCGACATCGACAGCTTCAAGCTGTTCAACGATCACTACGGCCACAAGGAAGGCGACCGCTGCATCCGCGCCGTCGCCCAGACGCTCTCCTCCACGGTGCGCAACTCCGACATGGTGGCGCGCGTCGGCGGCGAGGAATTCGCGGTGCTGATGCCCAACGCTGAACTCAGCACGGCGACCGAAGTGGCCGAGAGGCTCCGCCGCGCCGTCGAAGGCCTCGCCATCCCGCATATTGCCAACATTCTTGGCCATGTGACGATCAGCGTGGGCTGCGCCTCCTGCCAGCCCTCGGCCGAACTCTCCCCGAGCAGCCTCTACGTCGCCGCCGACCGGGCGCTCTACGAGGCCAAACATGCCGGCCGCAACACGGTGCGCGCCTCCGTCAACCTGGCGGCGGCCGATCCGGCAAAAGACGTCGAAACCGTTCGCGCGGGCCGCGCCGGCGGTGCAACCGGTTGACCCGACGCCTCAACTCGTGCCTAGTCGCGCGCCTTCGCCCATTCACGGTACAAGGTGCCGTGACGACGCCCGCCAATAAGACATTCTGCCCGAGACGAACCTATGAGCACCGAGCGCTACAATGCCCGCGAGGCCGAGCCCCGCTGGCAGAAGATCTGGGACGAACGGGGTATCTACCGCACCCGCAATGACGACCCGCGCCCCAAATATTACGTGCTCGAGATGTTCCCCTACCCGTCCGGGCGCATCCATATCGGCCATGGGCGCAATTATGTCATGGGCGACGTGGTCGCGCGCTTCAAGCGCATGAAGGGCTTCAACGTCCTGCATCCCATGGGCTGGGACGCCTTCGGCCTGCCGGCCGAGAACGCCGCCATCGAGCGCAACTCGCATCCCGGCATCTGGACCTACGAGAACATCGCGACGATGCGCGAGCAGCTGAAGCTGCTCGGCCTGTCGCTTGACTGGTCGCGCGAGATCGCCACCTGCGATCCCTCCTATTATGGCGAGCAGCAGCGCATCTTCCTCGACTTCCTGAAGGGCGGCTTCGCCTATCGGCGCGAGAGCGAAGTCAATTGGGACCCGATCGACAACACCGTGCTCGCCAATGAGCAGGTGATCGACGGGCGCGGCTGGCGCTCGGGCGCGCTGGTCGAGCGCCGCAAGCTGGCGCAATGGTTCTTCCGCATTTCCGACGCCTCCGAGGAGCTGCTCGCCGGCCTCGACACGCTGGAGCATCGCTGGCCCGACAAGGTGCGGCTGATGCAGCGCAACTGGATCGGCCGTTCCGAGGGCCTGCATGTGCGCTTCCGGCTGGCCAATGTGCCCGCCGGGCTGCCGCCCGAGGTGCGTGACGAGGTGCGCGTCTACACCACCCGCCCCGACACCCTGTTCGGCGCTTCCTTCCTCGCCCTCTCGCCCGGCCACCCGCTGAGCGAGGCGCTGGCGGCCGAGCGCCCGGAGCTCAAGGCCTTCATCGAGGAATGCCGGCGCGGCGGCACCTCGACCGCCGAGATCGAGACCCAGGAGAAGATGGGCTTCGACACCGGCCTCACCGCGCTGCACCCGCTCGGCGGCGAGCCGGTGCCGGTCTATGTCGCCAATTTCGTGCTGATGGAATACGGCACCGGCGCCATTTTCGGCTGCCCGGCGCACGACCAGCGCGACCACGACTTCGCCAGCAAATACGGCCTGCCGATCACCCCCGTCGTACTGCCGCCGGACACCGACCCCGCGACCTTCTCGGTGGTGGACGGCCCCTATGAGGGCGACGGCACGCTGTTCAATTCGCGCTTCCTCGACGGACGCTCCGTGCCGGACGCCAAGCAGGCGGTGGCGCTGAAGCTGGAGAACGAGATCCTCGGCCAGGCGCCGGTGGGCGAGCGGGCGGTCAATTACCGCCTGCGCGACTGGGGCATTTCGCGCCAGCGCTATTGGGGCTGCCCGATCCCGATCATCCATTGCGACGCCTGCGGCCCTGTCCCCGTGCCGGAGGATCAGCTCCCCGTCCGCCTGCCGGACGACGTCACCTTCGACCAGCCCGGCAATCCGCTGGACCGCCACCCGACCTGGAAGCATGTCGACTGCCCGCAATGCGGGGCCAAGGCGCGGCGTGAAACCGACACCATGGACACCTTCGTGGATTCGTCCTGGTACTTCGCCCGCTTCGCCTCCGAGCCGGGCACCGCGCCGCTGCAGAAAGCGGCCGCCGACCACTGGCTGCCGGTCGACCAGTATATTGGCGGCATCGAGCACGCGATCCTTCACCTGCTCTATTCGCGCTTCTTCATCCGCACGCTGCAGAAGCTCGGCCGGGTCTCCGTCAAGGAGCCCTTCGCCGGCCTGTTCACGCAAGGCATGATCGTCCACGAGACCTATAAGGACGCGGCCGGCAAATGGCTGTTCCCGGAAGAGGTCGAGAAGCGCCCGGACGGCACGGCCGTCCGCGTGGGTACGGATGAGCCGGTCACCGTCGGTGCGCCGGAGAAGATGTCGAAGTCCAAGCGCAATGTGGTGCCGCCGGAAGTCGTCGCCGACACCTATGGCGTCGACGCGGCGCGCTGGTTCATGCTGTCCGACACCCCGCCCGAGCGCGACAGCGAATGGACCGATCGCGGCATCGAGGGCGCCTGGCGCTTCGCCCAGCGTATCTGGCGTCTGGTCGGCGACGCCGTCGCGCTGGTGCCGGCGGAGGCCGTCGCGCCTGACAGTTTCGGTGCCGAATCGACCGAGCTGCGCCGCGCCACGCACCGTCTGGCAGCGCAGGTCGAGGAAGACGTCGAGCGCCTGCGCTTCAATGTCGCCGTCGCCCGCGTGCACAGCTTCGCCAATCAGTTCGGCGACGCCCTCCTTGCCGGCCGCAAGGCCTCTGCGGCAGGTGCGCTCGCTCCGGACATGTCCTTTGCGCTGCGCGAGGCGGCCTCGTTCCTCGTTGCCGTGACCGCGCCGATGGTGCCGCATCTGGCCGAGGAATGCTGGACCCTGCTCGGCCGCCAGGGCCTTGCCGCAACGGCCTCCTGGCCGGCGGTGGATCCCGCTTTGCTGGTCGACGACACCGTTACGCTGCCGATTCAAATCAATGGCAAGCGCCGTGGCGAGATCGCCGTGCCGAAGGATGCCAGCCCCGCCGAGGTTGAGAAAGCCGTCCTCGCCCTCGATCTCATAGCGCAGGCACTCGACGGACGCCCGCCAAAGCGTATCATCGTGGTGCCGCAGAGGATCGTGAATGTCGTTGCCTGAACGGATGACCGCCCGGATGAACCCGCTTCCGTCCCGCCGCCGCCTGCTCGGGCTTGCCTGTGCCGGGCTGCTCGCCACCGCGACCAGCGGCTGTTTCCAGCCGATGTATATGCAGAAAGCCTCCGACGGCACGGACCTGTCGGAGAAGCTCAGCCAGATCGAGGTGGTCTTCGTCGCCGGCCGTGTCGGCAATGAGGTCCGCAACGACCTGATTTATGCGCTGACCGGCGGTGCCGGTAATCCGGCAAACGCGCCCTACAGGCTGGAGCTGACCGTCAAGGACAGCACCGTCGCGGCGGTGGTGGATTCGCTTTCGGGCATCCCCGAGGTCGAGATGGTCTCTGTCGACGTGTCCTGGCGGCTCTACGACACTACCAAGCCCGTACCGGCCGGCGGCGCTCCGGTGCCGCCCATCGCCCAGGGCTCGGCTTTCGGCAAGGCGTCGCTCGACAGCGGCTATCAGCGCTTCGCCGCGGCTCGCGCGGTCCGCGATGCGCAGAACCGCGCCTCCACCGTCGCGGCGGATACGATCAAGACGCAGGTCGTGTCCTACCTGATCGCGCCGGCCGCCTCCACGGCCCCGCCCGCTCCCGCGGCGCCGGCGCCGACGTCACCCTCCACGAACTGGGTGGCGAAGCCCGCCAAGAGCTAGTCGCGTGGTCGCGGTTCGTCCGGGCGACGTTGAGGCGGCGCTCTCGCGCCTCGACCCGCTCAAGCCCGTGCTTCTGCTGTTCGGGCCGGATTCCGGGCTTGTCCGCGAGCGCGCGCGCGCCTATCTCGCCCGCGCCTCCGCCGGCTCCACCGACCCTTTCGGCCTGATACGCCTCGACGGCGACGAGATTTCCGGCGATCCCGGCCGTCTGGTCGACGAGGCTTCGACCGTGGCGCTGTTCGGCGGCCGGCGCGTCATCTCGTTGCGCGTTGGTGCCCGCAACGTCATTCCCGCCGTCGAGGCGCTGCTGGCGTCCCCGCCCACCGATGCCGTCGTCGTCATCGAAGCGGGCGATCTCAAGCGCGGCACGGGCCTGCGCGCCGTGTGCGAAGCCTCGCCGCATTGCCTCGCCATCGCCTGCTATGCCGACACCGACCGCGATCTCGCCCGCCTCGTCGACACCATGACGGCCGAGGCCGGCATCGCCATCGACCGCGACGCCCGCGGCGAGCTGATGGCGCTGCTGGGCGGCGACCGCCTGGCCTCGCGCGGGGAGATCGCCAAGCTGCTGCTCTACGCCATGGGCGAGCCGCGCATCACCACCGAGCACGTGCGCGCGATTGTGGGCGACGCCTCAAGCCTGGCACTGGACGAAATCGCCGACGCCGCCTTCACCGGCCAGCCGGCGGAAATGTCCGTCGCCTTCGCCAAGGCCTCGCATGAGGGCATGCGCGCGGACATCGTGCTGGGATCGGTGTGCCGCTCCGGCCAGGCGTTGCATCAGATGCGGCTGTCGATGGAAGCGGGCGGCAGCGCCGAGCGGGCCATCGAGGGCGCGCGTCCGGCCATTCATTTCCGCCGCAAACCGCTGGTGGAGAAGGCGCTGCGCAGCTGGAGCCTCGCGCGCCTGGAAGCGGCCCTGCTCACGCTGGACGATGCCCTGCTGGCCGCCCGCCGCAACGCCGCACTCGGCCCGGCCATTGCCGAGCGGGCGCTGTTTCAGCTCGCAACCGCCGCCCGGCGCGGCTGACGCTCAGCCGGCCGCAAGCCGCCGGCAGACCTCGTCGAGCTGGTCGAGCGAGGAATAGCGGATGCGCAATTCGCCCGCCTCGCCCTCGTGCCGCAGGCTGACCTGCAGCCCCAGCGCATCGGAAAGCCGGCGCTGCAACGCCGCCGTGTCAGCGTCAAGCGCGGGTGCGGTCTTGGCCTTGCGCGCCGGCTTGCCGGCCGCTTCCGCCTTGGCGGCGTTGAGTTCCTGCGCGAGCTGCTCGATGGCGCGCACATTCATGCCGCGCTCGACGATCGCGCGGGCGAGCCCTTCCGGGTCTTCCTGCGTCAGCAGCGCGCGGGCATGGCCCGCCGACAGCCGGCCATCGGCGAGATATTCCTTCACCGATTCCGGCAGCTTGAGCAGGCGTACCGTGTTGGCGACGTGCGAGCGGCTCTTGCCGATCACGCGGGCGAGATCGTTCTGGGAATAGCCGAACTGCTCGGCCAGCGCCTGATAGCCGGCGGCCTCCTCCAGCGGGTTGAGGTCGGCGCGCTGGACATTCTCGATGATGGCGATTTCGAGCGCCTCGCGGTCGTCGACCTCGACCACCACAATCGGCACCTCATGCACGCCCGCGCGCTGCGTCGCGCGCCAGCGCCGTTCGCCGGCGACGATCTCATAGGCGTCGCGCGCGCCGGCAACCGCCCGCACCACGATCGGCTGGATAACGCCGCGCTCGCGAATGGAGGCGGCGAGATCTTCCAGATCCTCCTCGCCGAAGGTGCGGCGCGGATTGTTCGGGTTGGCGCGCAGGAAGGACACCGGCACCTTGCGCGCCGCGCCGGGCGGCGTGGTGCGCCCCTGGCGCTCGCCGCCAAGGTCGCTCATCTCAGCCATGTCGCCGATCAGGGCCGCAAGACCCCGCCCGAGCCGCGACCGCCCGCCATCTTCCGCCATCGCCATCGCGCCCCTCCCTACGCTGCCGCCGCGCGCAGGGCGCGCTCACGCTGAATTATTTCGGATGCCAGACGAAGATAGGCCTGCGACCCCACGCATTTGAGATCGTAGAGCAGCACCGGCTTGCCATAGGACGGCGCCTCGGACACCCGCACATTGCGTGGGATGATCGTCTCATAGACTTTGTCGCCCATGAACTGCCGCACATCCTCGACGACCTGGGTCGA
Organism: Ancylobacter novellus; assembly: GCA_003241485.1. Lineage (GTDB taxonomy): Bacteria > Pseudomonadota > Alphaproteobacteria > Rhizobiales > Xanthobacteraceae > Ancylobacter > Ancylobacter novellum_A. The sequence goes on along the minus strand of QFQD01000088.1, from coordinate 1,999 downwards.
GAGGTTGTTGCGGGAATCGAACATGGTCAGCACGATGCCGTGGATGCTGAGACCGGGATTCAGCGTGGTGCGCACCTGCTCCACCGTCTTCAGCAGCTGGGAGAGACCCTCCAGCGCGAAGAACTCGCATTGTAGCGGCACCAGGATCGCATTCGCCGCCGCCATCGCATTGACCGTAATCAGGTTGAGCGAAGGCGGGCAGTCGATCAGCACATAGGTATAATGGGGATCGTTACGCTCCTGCAACGGTTCCGCGCCGTTCAACGTATGGATGGCGTCCCGCAGCCGGTAGGCGCGGTCGCGCGCCGAGGCAAGCTCCAGCTCCAGGCCGGAGAGATCCATCGTCGAGGGCGCGATGTGGAGCCGGGGCACTGCCGTCTCAAGCACCGCTTCGCGCAGATGTGCATTGCCGGTCAGCACGTCATAGGTCGACACCAGCCGGCTGCGGCGATCAATGCCGAGGCCCGTCGAGGCATTGCCCTGCGGATCGAGATCGACGATCAGCACGGTCTCGCCAATGGCAGCCAGCGCCGTGCCGAGATTGATCGCCGTCGTCGTCTTGCCCACGCCCCCCTTCTGGTTGGCGAGCGCAAGAACGCGGGGCGCCGCGAACGGCGCGGCAGGTACGAGCGGAACCTCGTGGGTCATTTTGGCGATCCCGATGGCGAGCGCGAGCTCATCTCTGGCAGGTCATCTTCGAGTGTCACGGCGACAGCGGCGCGGCGGAACGAACGATCACGATGCGCCCGCCATGGCCGGTCAGGCTCTCCTTGATCTCGGTATCGATTCTCCAAGATTTAGCTGTCTCGGTCAATTCGTTATCAACATCTTGTCCCTTCAGAAACAGGCCGGTCGCGCCCTGTGCAAGGAAGGGGTAGGCCAGGTCGATCAGCTTGGGCAGCGGTGCAAGCGCGCGGGCGGAAACCACCTCCACCCCGGCGGCGATCTTCGGCGCGACCTGCTCGATACGGGCCGGGAGAACTGTCGCGGGCAGCTCGGCGATGCGTGCCGCCTCACGCAGGAAGGCAGCCTTTCGCGTATCGCTCTCGATCAGCGTGACATCCGCGCCCGGCCGCTCGGCCAGCACGCAGGCGACGACAAGACCGGGAAAGCCGCCGCCCGAGCCGAGGTCCACCCAGCGCAGCGCCTCGCCGGCCAGTGGCACGAGCTGGAGCGAATCCGCGATGTGCCGCGTCCAGATCTGCGGCAGGCTCGCCGGCGCCACGAGATTGATGGTCCGCTGCCACTTCTCCAGAAGTGCGACGATGGCAACGAGGCGATCCTCTGTTTCACGTGAAACAGGGGTCAGCTGCAGGGCGCGGGCGCGGTCGGACGAATCGGTGCTCATGCCCGCATCATACAAGGGCCGCGGGCGAAAGCCTCGCGCCGTCCGCGCTCACTTCGCGCGGCGCGCATGCGCCGCCAGCAAAGCGAGCGCCGCCGGCGTCATGCCGTCGATACGACCTGCCTGGCCAATGGTACGAGGCCGAATCGATTCAAGTTTGGCCTTGATCTCATTGGAGATGCCGCCCAGCCCGGCATAGTCCATCTCCGGCAGCGCGGCCGCCTCGTCGCGCCGGAACGAGGCGATGTCGGCTTCCTGGCGGTGAAGATAGACCGCGTATTTCGCGTCGATCTCCACCTGCTCGCCGATGCGCACGTCCTCGCCCGCGGCTTCCGGCCAGATGCGGCAAATGTCGGCCCAGCTCACATGGGGGTACGACAGCAGGTCGAAGGCGGAGCGCCGCTGGCCGTCGCGGTTGAGGGTCAGCCCGTGCTGGTCGCCCTCGCCGGGCGTCAGCGACACCGAACGGCTCCAGTCGCGCACACGGGCCAGCGCCGCACTCTTGGCCGCGAAGCTCGCGCGACGTTCGGCGCCGACGAGGCCGAGCGTCTCGCCCCGCGCGGTCAGCCGCTGGTCGGCATTATCCGCCCGCAGCGACAGCCGGTATTCGGCGCGCGAGGTGAACATGCGGTAGGGCTCGGAAACCCCGCGCGT
>QFQD01000087.1 GCA_003241485.1 Ancylobacter novellus | reverse complement strand
CGGCTGGGCGTCGAGCCGGCTCTGCAGCGCCGCGCGATCCTCGCGCGCCTGGGCCAGCGCGCCCTCCAGCATGGCTTTTTCGGCCTGCACCATGCGGGCCAGATCATTGGCCTGCCGGGCGCTGCTCTCGGCGGTCTCGCGGGCGGCGAGGGCCTCTTTGGTGACGCGCGCCGCCTCCTGCTCGACAGCCTCGCGCCGGGCTTCGGCCTTGCGCGTGCGGTCCTCCAGCGAATCCGCCCGCAAATGCAGCGTGGCGAGTTCGGCCCGCAGCGTCGCGGCCTCGGCGGAAACGGTGCTGAGCTCACGCTCGGCCTCGGCAATGAGGTCGCGCAGCTCGCGATTCTTGGACACCTCGATGGAGAGGCTCTCCGAGGTCACGCGCAGCGTCTCGCGCTCGGTGGCGAGATGGGCATTGGCGGCACTGAGGTGACGATCGAGATCGGTGATGCGGTCCTTGAGAGTATCGCGAAGGGTGGTGAGGGCGATGTGCTCGACCTTCAGTTGCTCCTCGCGGGCGCTCGTCTGCTCCAGCGTATGGGCGGTGGCCGCGAGCTCCTTGCGTGTCGCGGCGACGGCCGCCTGCGTCTCCTCAAGATCGCGGCTGCGGATGGCGAGGTCGTCTGTCACCTGGCGGTCGTGCGCGGTGAGTTCGGCATGGGCCGCCTCCAGCGCTGTGAGGCGCTCGGTGGTGTCGTCGATCCGTGCCTGGCGGGCGCGCAGTTCCTCGGCCTGGCGGGTGATCTGTCCCCACTGGTCGCTGGTGCGCTCCTGCAGCTGCTGCACGTCCATTTCCAGCCGCCGCACGGCAACGGCGAATTCAGCGCGCTGTTCGTCCTTGTCGGCCTGGATCTCGGCCATGGAGACGGGCAGGGCGTTCTCGATGCGCTTGCGCGTCAGCCGCACTGCGCGGCGCCAGACGGCCGGCAGGGTGAGCAACGCCAGCAGCGTTGCCGTCAGGAAGCCGATGGCGCAGTACATGATCACGGCGATCATGCGACGATCTCACTCTCGTACGCGGTTACGCGGGGTCCGGATGGGCCCAGGCAGCCCACATTAGGGCCCAAGGGTTACGAACACAAAAAGGCTTGCCGACAACACATCGTTATGAATGTCGGAAAACGCCCTCTCGGAAACCAAAACGGCCGGGTCGTCCCGGCCGTCTGTCGAAATTGCCCGATCCGATGTCAGAAGGGGTTCCAGGTCGCCTGGGGCGTGAACTTCAGATAGCCGATATTGGCACCGAGACGGACGCCGACGCCGGAACGGATCGGCACCACCACCACATTGTCGGCCGCCAGCGCCGTCATGCCGAAGCCGGCGACGAAATAGGCGGAGCCGGAAATGCCACCGAAGCGACGGAAGATGTCGTTGATGGAATTCAGGTTGTAGACAAGGATCATGGTGCGCGCGCCGTCACCGCCGAAGTCCCAGCCGAGCGAGGGGCCCTGCCAGTAGACCTTCATGTCGCCGGCATTGCGGGTGTACAGCGTGCCATCGCCATAGCGCAGGCCGCCGACGAAGGCGCCCGAGCCCTCCTGGCCGAGGATGTAGCCATTGGGCTGGCCCCACTGGCCGACCGCCTTCTCGATGGACAGCGCGAGGCCGCGCGAAACCTCGCCGAAGAAGCCGTGGCCCTGCTGGACCAGCTCGTCGCTCGAATAGGTGTTGGAGGGCGCCGGCTGCGGCTGCCGGTACTGCGCCTGGGCGGGAGCGGCAAGGAAAGGCACGGCGGAGAGAAGGGCGAGGCAGGCAAACAGGGCGCGCAAGGTCGGCATCGTCGGTCTCGCGTTTGTGGTCAGTGACAGCGTATGAGCCGGGGCGGCCGCAGACGGCGCGCTCCAGCCTATCAATAGCACGGAGTGTGTTCTGGGAAAGGCGGGGCGTGGCAATGCACCGCCGATTGACGCCGGCGTGTACCCGTCAAGCCTCGGCTCCATAGGCGATAAACGCCGGCACGCGGTAGTTTTCCGCCGTCCGGCCATAGGGCAGGGCGGTGCCGTCGGGACGGCGCACGCTGCCGCCGGCGGCACGTACCAGCGCATGGCCGGCGGCCACATCCCACTCACAGACCGTGCCGAGACGCGGATAGATGTCGGCGCGACCTTCCGCCACCAGCCCGAACTTCAACGCCGAGCCGACGCTGAGCCGTTCCGCGACATCCAGCCCGTCGAGCAGCGCGGCCGTGTCGGCGTCGAGATGCGAGCGGCTGGCCACCGCGACAATGCCGTGCGCGGGTATGGGGCGGCAGGCAATGGGCTCCCAGCCCGCGGCATCCACCGCGCTGCCGGCGCTACGCTGTGCACGGAACGCCTGCGCCGCGCCGGACGCGAAGGTGGCGCCGGCATAGAGCCGCTCGACCGCCGGGGCATAGACGATGCCGAATGTCGGCAATCCGTCGACCACGAGGCCGATATTGACGGTGAATTCGCCACTGGCGCCGATGAATTCGCGCGTCCCGTCCAGCGGGTCGACCAGCAGAAAGGTGTTTGCCGGGCTCTCGCCGCGCCCTTCCGCGACCGCTTCCTCGGCGATGACCGGCACGCCCGGCAGGATGGCTTCCAGTTCGGCGCGCAGCAGTTCCTCGGAGGCGAGATCGGCGGCGGTCACCGGGCTCTCGTCGCTCTTGAGCCGGGCGCCCATGCCTTCCTCGCGAATGCGCAGGATGACCGACCCGGCCTTCAGCGCGGCCTGCGCGAAAGCGGCCAGCAAAGCGAGATCGCCGGAGGGCGCGGGGAAGCCGGGAGACATGGATCGTCCGCTTTCTTCTGTTGTGGCCAAGGCGCGCGCTCTCGGTTGGCGCGGCCGGAGGCGCGGTGTATCACACCCCGCAGCCCGTCCGCACGTCGCGCGGGCGATTCGCCCATCCGATCCGCCGCCCTTCTCCCGGCTGACGCAAAGGGGAAACGATGACGACCGCCGTCGACCTCGACAAGCTCGACCTCGCCGCCTTGCTGTGCTCGCGCGTATGCCACGATGTGATCAGTCCCGTGGGGGCGATCGTCAACGGGCTGGAAGTGCTGGAGGACGAGGACGACCCCAGCATGAAGGCGTTCGCCCTCGATCTCATTGCCAAGAGCGCCCGGCAGGCTTCCGCCCGGCTGCAATTCGCCCGGCTCGCCTTCGGCGCGGCCGGGTCGGCCGGCGCGCAGATCGACACCGGCGATGCCGAGAACGTGGCACGCGGCTTCATTCAGGACGACCGCACCAGCCTGGAATGGCAGGTGCCGCGCGTGCTCTCGCCCAAGAACAAGGTGAAGCTTCTGCTGAACCTCATCATGGTGGCGGCCTCCACCATTCCGCGCGGCGGGCGCATCGCCGTCGTGGCGACCGGGGAGGGCGATGCCGGCGGTTTCCGCCTCACCACCGCGGGCAGTCATTCGCGCATCCCCGCCCATCTCGTCGAGCTGCTGGCCGGTCACGCGCCAGAGGGCGGCACGCTCGATGCCCATGCCATCCAGCCGCACTATACGGGCCTGCTCGCCCGCGCCACCGGCTATGGCATCAACATCGCTCTTGAAGGCGAAGGCGTGGTCATCATGGCCGAGCTGGCCTGACGCTTTCCTCTCCCTGCGGCACCTTCAGACGACATTAACGCGATCCGGATGACACTCGGCTCGCGCGCCTTGAGAGGCGCGTGTGTCAGTCTCGTACCGCCGGTTGCCGATGTTGTCGTCCGATGTGTCCTCCGCCGCCCGTCGCGGCCCCGTTCCGAGCCTCGGCCGTTCCTGGTCCGGCGCGGCGCGCCTGACCGATTCCGGCTGCGCGGAGGTGCTGGTGTTCTCCCTGCGGGAGATGAGCTTCGCATTGCCGGCGAGCCACGTTGTCGACGTCATGCCGCTCGCGGGCGACCGCTGGACGCGACTGGCCAAGATGGCGGAGGTCGGCACGCTGGGCGCCAGCGGGCTGCCGCTGATCCGCCTCGCCGCCCGTCTGGGTTTTGATCCCTCGCGCCCGGAGCAGGGCGCGCTCGTTCTCTTCGGCGAAGACGGCAAGGTGCGCGCGACGCTGCTGGTCGATGACCTGCCTCGGCGCGTCTCCGCCGATGTGAAGGTGATGCCCGAGGTCTGGCGCGAGGAGTTTCAGCCTTGCGAGGATCTGATTGGCGGTGTAGCGCGCCTTGCCGACGGGACGCAGGCCGCCCTCATCGATCTGCCCATCGGCGTTGTCGCCGCGCGCCCGCGCCTGCCCAGTTCCTGTGAACGCGACAGTGCGCACCTGCTCGTGCGGGCCGGGCGCACGGAGATGGAAGCCGTCCGCGTCGCCGCGCTGCGCGGCATGAGCCGGATCGACGGCGCCCGCATGCTGCTGATGCTGGGCGGGGAGGGCGAAGCGCTGGCGGTGGACGAGGTGGTCGGCCTCGCCCCGCGCGGACGGGTCGAGCGGCTCGGCGGCGCGCGCATGCTGGTCACCGATTCCGGTCGCTACCGGCTGCTGGAGCCGGGCGAGACAATTCCCACCGCCGCGGCGGCCTCCCGCGTGCTGCTGACCGCTCCCGCAGGGGAGGGGCGCACGCGCCTGCGCGATCTCGTCCGCTCGATGGGCCACGACGTCTCGATCGCCGACGATCCGCGCGCGGCGCGGCTCGTGGGGGGGCGTTTCGACATTCTCCTGTTCGACCTCGACGCCTATGCCGGTTCGCTGATCGCGTCCGAGCCGCTGCCGGGTGGCGCCCGCCGCATTGGCTTCCACCAGCCCGGCAGCATCGCCAACCCGGCGGGCTTCGATGCCGTGGTGCCTGTGGACAATCCGGTGGCGCTGATTGCCGCGCTCATCGCCCAGCGCCCGAAGGCGGCCTGACGGGTCGGGCGACTTCACAGACGCGGCATAGGGGCTACTCCCACCTCAACTTCCTGCCGCGCGCCTGCTAGAACTCGCCTGAGGCATAGGCCGGGCGAGTGAAGCCGTTGCGCATTGTGCGACTGATACTGGCGATGATGGCACTGGCCTTCGCGATGGCGGGGCCGGCGGCGGCCGTGCGCATGCCGGCGCCGGATCTGCCCTGCCACGACGCCGGCCTGAACGGCGCTTCCGAAATCGGCGCCACGCAGTCCGCGTCTTTCCAGATGGTTTCGGCTGGCATGGTTTCGGCGGGAAGCTCCACGCTGCATCCCGACCCCGCGCGCCAGCATATGTGCTGTGTCGTGAGCCAGCTGGTCGCCCCGCCGCTCACGCTGCCCACGCCGCGCCACCCGCAGGCCCGCAGCGTCGCGCTGCTCGTTGCGCCGGACCGCTCGATGGCCGGCCGCGAGCCCGCCATTCCGGTGCCGCCACCACGTTCGTCCTGATCTTCGCACGCCGGGCGCGGTCAATTCCGACCGCGTCCGCTCACGATCTGACGGAGATACATCATGAATAATCTCGCCAAGACCGCCCTGCTGGCGGCATCTCTTGCGCTCGCGGGCAGCTTCGCTTTCGCCCAGAACATGCCTATGCAGAACATGCCCATGCAGAACGGCGCCATGCCGATGGACCACAGCGCGCATATGGGCGCTGGGGCGGCCGCTCCCTCCACCGAGGCATTCGAGAAGGCCAATGCGCGCATGCATGAAGGCATGGCGATCCCGTTCAGCGGGAACGCCGATGTCGACTTCGCGCGCGGCATGATCCCCCATCACCAGGGGGCGATCGACATGGCCCGGATCGAGCTGCAATACGGCAAGGATCCCGAACTGAAGAAGCTCGCCGAGGAGATCATCAAGGCGCAGGAGAGCGAGATCGCCTTCCTCAAGGCCTGGATCGCCAAGAACGCGAAGTAGCCCGGCGACGGGATGCCCGGCCATGCCGGGCATCCACGCGCAACCTTTACCGGCAATCCAAAACAAAAACCCCGCCTTGCGGCGGGGTTCCAGTTAGGGAGGCGCCAAGGGGCCTCACCGCTCGGGATTGCAGACCGGCTCAGGCCGGGATGCGCTGTTCCTGCTCGCCCATCTCGCGCAGCACATAGCCGCGGCCCCAGACGGTCTCGATGAAGTTGTGACCTTCCGAGGCGTTCGCCAGCTTCTTGCGCAGCTTGCAGATGAACACGTCGATGATCTTCAGCTCGGGCTCGTCCATGCCGCCATAGAGATGGTTGAGGAACATCTCCTTGGTCAGTGTCGTGCCCTTGCGCAGGGAGAGGAGCTCCAGCATCTGGTACTCCTTGCCCGTCAGGTGCACCCGGTTTCCCGCGACCTCGACCGTCTTGGTGTCGAGATTGACCACCAGGTCGCCCGTGGTGATGACCGACTGCGCGTGCCCCTTGGAGCGGCGCACGATGGCGTGGATGCGGGCCACCAGCTCGTCCTTGTGGAACGGCTTGGTCAGGTAATCGTCGGCACCGAAGCCGAGGCCCTTCACCTTGTCCTCGATGCCGGCGAGGCCGGAGAGGATGAGGATGGGGGTTTTCACCTTGGCGACGCGCAGGCCCCTCAGCACGTCATAACCCGACATGTCGGGCAGATTCAGATCCAAAAGGATGATGTCGTAGTCATAGAGCTTGCCGAGATCGACACCCTCTTCGCCGAGATCCGTCGTGTAGACGTTAAAACTCTCGGACTTAAGCATCAATTCGATGCTTTGCGCGGTCGCGCGGTCGTCCTCGATGAGCAAGACGCGCATGCCAATCCCCTTCCCTCGCCACGGCCCCGGGGGGTTCAGCGCCTGATCGGAAAACTCCCGGCCCGAGCGTGACCCCTCCCCGCGCCCGGCCCGGCACACCGATTCGTTACTACGTGCAATAGGGTTAACAAAATCTGATTCCCGTGCACAAGCGGGGACGCGAAAAATCTTCGAGTCTTGCCGCAAGCAGCTGGTTAAGAACCAGAATTTTTCAACCCGACTGCTGGAGTCGAATCTTAAGGTATGACCGTAAGTGAGTCTGCCGACTCTGCTTTCGCATGCACCGACAGCCTGCACCGGACGATGCCTCGATCATTAACGAGGCCGGTAAACAAATCGTTTCCATCCTGTTGATGAGTCGCAGATTCCTCCCCGAAGTACCGCGCGGGCCCAAAAGGGTAAGGAAGCGGCAACATCTGTTGGCGATCATGCGGATGCCGCCGCGTAAGGGCGGCTCGAACCGGACGCGTGCGTTCTGCTCCCGCGGGAGACGAGACGCGCCGTGCCGGCACGACGGAGCGGAGTACAGCCGGCCATGAAGTCGCTCGACACACTCACCCGCCTCAAGCGGTTCCAGGCGGAGGAAAAGCGTCGCCACCTCCTGCAGATCCAGACGATGATCGCGGACTTCGACCGTATGTCGCGCGATCTCGACCGTGAGATCGAGGCTGAGGAGCAGCGCTCCGGCATCACCGATGCCCAGCATTTCGCCTATTCGACCTATGCCCGCGCGGCGGCCACACGGCGCGACAATCTGCGCCGCTCGGCGGACGAGCTGAAAGTGCAGCTGGACGAGGCCAAAGCGCAGCTCGACGCGGCGCTGGAGGACCTCAAGAAGGTCGAGGCGCTCGGCGAGCGCGAGCGCAGCGATGCCCCGGTGGAAATTCCTCCGCGCAACATTGCCGGCCGTGCGCGGGCCGTGCTCGGCGCCTGAGCGGCCGCCTTATTCCCGCGCGCGGCAGCCAGACGAATGTTCAGTCGATGAGCGGCGCGTGCGGCGCCGCCTCGCGCGGCAGCAGGCCGGCAAGGCGCGGGTCGTCCACCACTTCAAGGGCGCGCGCATAGGGGCGAAAGCCCGCCTTCACGTAAAAGCGCACCGCTGCCTGATGATCGAGCGTGCAGGTGTGCACATGCACCCGCACCGGGCGGCGCGCCCAGGCCAGCGCCAGCGCGCGGTTCATCATGAAGCGGCCCGCGCCGCTGCCGACGCGTTCCGGCACCAGACCGAAAAACGCCAGCTCCACCTCGCCCGGCACGCGGAAATCGAGCTCGACCAGACCCACATCCGCGCCGTCCTGGCGCAGGGCGTAGACCGCCACATCGGGGTGGTGGAGGATCGCGGCGAGTTCGCCATCGGTGAGGCGCAGACGCGAGAACCACAGCCAGTTCTCGCCGATGCGGCGGAACAGCGCGCGGTACCAGTCGGTCGCCGGCGCGGGGACGAGTTCCAGCGTCAGACCCTCCGTCCCGCGCTCGGGCAGCGGGGTGGGCGGAGCGGTCATTTCCAGCATCGTCACGACGGACGCGATCTTGCCGGCGGGCAGGTCGGTGTAGCCGTCGAGCTTCAGGGCAAGGGTGGCGGTTTCTGCGGGTGCGTTCATGGCGCGAGGCATACAGGCTTCGCGGGCGACGGGAAAGAGACGGCCCGGCACGCGCGGGCCGTTCCGCCGGGCGGGTTCCACGCTTATTCTCAGGAGGACCCGCGCCGGCCGGGGGTTCACAGTGGCGAATTTTCAGATATCTTGCGGATAATTCGATTTAGTACATCTATTGAGAGTGAATTCATGACGGTCGCCGTGACCATCGACAAGGTCGGCAAGAGCTTCGGCAGCGGTGCCCCGGCACTGTCGGACGTGTCGCTGGACGTACGCCCGAGCGAACTGGTGGCGCTGCTCGGCCCTTCCGGCTCGGGCAAGACAACGCTGCTGCGCATCGTTGCCGGGCTGGAGCAGCCGAGCCATGGCCGCATCCTGTTCGACGGGCAGGACGCGCTCTCCGTGCCGGTGCGCCGTCGTGGCATCGGCTTCGTGTTCCAGAATTACGCGCTGTTCCGCCACATGACGGTGGCGGAGAATGTTGCCTTCGGCCTGCACTCGCGCCCGCGCGCCGAGCGGCCTTCGGACACGGAGATCAAGAAGCGGGTCGCGGACCTGCTGGCACTTGTGCAGCTGGAGTCGTTCGGCGGGCGCTTCCCGGCCCAGCTCTCCGGCGGACAGCGCCAGCGCGTCGCGCTCGCCCGTGCGCTGGCCATCGAGCCGAAGGTTCTGCTTCTGGACGAGCCTTTTGGTGCGCTCGACGCGCTGGTGCGCAAGGAACTGCGCAAATGGCTGCGCGAACTGCATGACCGCACCGGCCACACCACGCTGTTCGTCACCCACGACCAGGAAGAGGCGCTCGAACTCGCCGACCGCGTGGTGGTGATGGGCAAGGGCAAGATCGAGCAGATAGGCACGCCGGACGATGTCTATGACCGGCCCGAGACGGCGGCCGTGTTCGGCTTCATGGGCGAGTCGAGCCGCATCGAGGTCGAGGTGAAGGACGGCGTGGCCATTGCCGGCACGACCCCGATCGCCTCCGCAACCCAGCCCGTGCCGGACGGGCCGGGCCTGCTTTATGTGCGCCCGCACGACGTGTCGCTCGGCCTGCCGGGCACGCCCGGCCTGAGGGGCGCGGTGCGTGGCTTCCGCCGGCATGGCGCCATTCGCCGCGTCGAGATCGAGGTGGGTTCCGCTCTGTTCGAGGCCGACATCGCCCCGACCGTGCGGGTGCCGATCGGCGAACAGGTGGCGGTGCGGCTCGATCGCGCGCGGCTGTTCGCCGGTGGCGGCCCCGGCGTCGACTGCCGTGCCCCGGCGGCCCAGCAGCCGGGCGAATACGCAATCTGAAGGACGCTCGCCGCGCCTTCAGCGGGCGGTGAGCTGCCAGGCGCTTTCGCGCGCGGGATGCACGCCCTTGAGGCCGTCTTTCAATGCGTGGCTCTCCAACCCGGTGATGTGATACGCCGCGCCATAGAGCCGGCGAACCTCATGCTCGGGTACGGAGAAGGGCGGGCCCACCGCGTCCGAGGCGTCGTAGTCGAGAGTGACCAGTAGCTGCGGCGCGTGGCGGGTGAGCGCGGCGAGATGCCCGGCATAGCGCTCGCGAAGCGGCACGGGGAGGGCAATGAGCGCCGCCCGGTCATAGACGCCATCCACCGCGCCGAGCTTCTCCCGGTCGAGATCGAAGAAATCGCCGACGAAGACGGTGAGCCCGCCCGCCTCGAAACGCTCCAGCGCGGCTTCCTGCGTGATGGTCGGCGTCAGCGACAGCTCGGCGAAGAGCTGCTCGATGGCGAGCCGGCTGAGTTCGGCGCCCGTGACCTTGAAGCCCTGGGCGAGCAGCCAGTGCATGTCGCGGCTCTTCCCGCACAGCGGCACGAAGACGCGCGCGCCGCGCGCGAGGCCAAGATCGGCGAAATGACGCAGCAGCAGCGGGTTGGTGTCGGCCTCATGAAAGGCGATCTCACCATTCTGCCATTTGCGGTGCCAGAATTCATGTTCCATCGCGAGGGACCTCCTGTCCACGTCACGGCCTGTGCGGCCGGCCCTCAGGCTTAGGCGCGTTGCCGCGCCAATTCAAACGGTCGCCAGCGAGATATCGGGCGCGTGCGAAACGCGATGCAGGCTTGCCCGCTCATCGCGCCGTCCGACGCACGAACACGCCAAAGGCGCGTGGCCCGTCGGCGACGGGGATGTCCTCGACCACTTTCAGCGTCGTGGTGTCGATCACGCTCAGCGTATTGGCTTCCCAGTTCGCGACATAGACGAAGGCGCCGTCACGGCTGGCGTCGATGCCTTCGGGATAATCGCCGACCGGAATGGTGGCGAGCGGCGCCAGCGTCTCGACATCGAACACGCTGACGGTTGAATCATACTGGTCGGTCACGAAGGCCCGCCCCTTCGCCAGCGCCACCGCATAGGGCCGCTGCCCGACCTTGACCGTGGCGACGACCCTGGCGGCGGCGAGGTCAACGATGGTCACATCGTTTGAGGCGACATTGGCGGTATAGGCACGCTTGCCGTGCGCATCGATGGTGACGCCGAACGGACGCTTGCCGACCTCGGATCGATCAGGCTGATCGCGTCTGAATCGCGGTCGGCGGAGATGAGCAGGCTGCCGTCCGGCGTCAGGGCGAGGCCGGAGGGCGAGTCGCCCACCTGCACCGTGCCGGTGATCGCGCCGCTGACCGCATCCACCGCGACGATGCGGTGCTGGTACCAGTCGGCGACATAGGCGGTCGCGCCATCGGGATGCACGGCGATGCCGAGCGGACCGCCGCCGACATCGACGCGACGCTCGATGGTGTGCGTGGTGGCGTCGATAATGGTGAGTGCCTTGCCATCGGGCGAGGTCACGAAGGCGCGCCGGCCGTCCGGGGACACGGCGATGCCGGCCGGCTTGCCGGGTATCGGCAGTGTGGCGACGACCTTGCGGGTATCGAGATCGACGATGGAGAGCATCTCCGCCGGCTGCGAGGTGATGAAGGCCTCATCGGCATGGGCGGGATGCGGGGCGAGCAGGGTGGCGACGAGAAGGGCGAGCGCACCCCTCACCCTCATCCCGGACGACCGCAGGCCGATCCGGGATGGGGCGAGGCTTGCGAGCGACCCCGGCGCGCGCCAATGCGCGGCCGGGATGACATGGACAAGGCGAGGGCGCTCCGCGGCTCCGCCTTCGGCCGGCATGGCGTCATCGGGTGGGCACAAGGTGCCGAAGACCCGGTGCCGCACCGCTCAGCTGCCGCCTTCGATCTTCTTCTTCAGCCCGTCCAGCCCGGCCTTGTAGAGGCCGGTGACGGCATTGATCGCGGCCTGGTCGTCCAGCTCCGGCGGCGGATCATTGTTGGGGTAGCCGCGATAGAACGCGCCGCGCCACTCGACGGTCGATTTCGCCCCGCCGTCGGCCGGCGTCACGACAAGCCAGGACGAGTAGTTGGTGACCGGCAGCACCTTCACGTCGACCTGGTCGATCCGGTACATGAGGGTCATCTTTTCCGGGTCGAGCTTGGCGACTTCCTCGTCGACGGTGGCGCCGTTCTTCAGCGTCAGAGTGCGCTTGGCGCCCGGCGCATTGCCGCCGGTTCCCTCGGTCTTGGCGACCACGGGAATCCAGCCGCCATCCTGAAAGTTGCTGACCACGGCCCACACCTTCGCCGGCGGGGCGTTGATCTCGATGGTTTCGGAGACCTTCTGGCGCGTGGGGCCATGCGCCGAGGCGGCGCCGAGCGTGGCAAGCATCGAGGTCGCGGCAAGAGCGGTGGTCAACAGCTGAAGCTTCATCATTTCCATCCCGGAGCAGGGTTCGTGAGCGGACTTTTCTCGTCCGTTGGGAACTAATCTAGGACCGGAATTGACTTTCGTGAACTCTCCAAAATGCGAAAAATAGCGGCAGTGAATTCTTAGAGAATCTTAAGAGAACTCTTTCAGTATTTTCAGGAATGCGGTGCCGAAGGCCTCCAGCTTGGCGGCGCCCACGCCCTTCACGCCGGCCAGTTCCGCGCGCGTGCGCGGGTGCTCCACCGCCATCTCCTCCAGCGTCTTGTCGGCGAACACGACATAGGCCGGCACATTGCGCTCGGCGGCCAGCTCGCGCCGCAGCGCCTTGAGTTTGCCGAGCAGCGCGCTCTCCGCCGGGGCGAGTTCCGCCCCGCTCTGGGAGCGCGCGAAGCGGGAGCGCTCGCGCTTGGCCGGGGCGCGCAGGGTGAAGGCGCGCGTGCCCCCCAGCACGGCGGTGCCGATCTCGGTGAGGACCAGCGCGCCGTAGCGCTGCGGGTCGGCATGCAGCGCATTGGTGGCCACAAGCTGGCGCAGCAGCGCGCGCCACTCGGTCGCCGGCTTGTCGCCGCCGGTGCCGAAATCGGCCAGCCGGTCATGGCCGCGGGCCACCACCTGCTCGTTGCGCTGGCCGGTGACGATGCCGGCGACATAGGCCGCGCCATAACGCTCGCCGGTGGCGCGGACGATGCGCAGCACCAATTGCGCGTCGCGGCTGGCGTCGACCACCTTCGGCGGATCGCGGCACACATCGCAGGCGCCGCAGGCTTTCGCCCGCTCGCCGAAATAGCCGAGCAGCACGGCGCGCCGGCAGGTCACCGCCTCGCAGAAGCCGACCATGGCGTCGAGCCGGCGGGCCTCCACCATCTTGCGCTCGGGCGGGGAGGGCTCCTCGTCGAGGAAGCGGCGGCGGGTGGCGATGTCGCCGGCCGAATAGAGCAGGAGCGCCTCGGCCGGCTGGCCGTCACGTCCGGCGCGGCCGATCTCCTGGTAATAGGCTTCCAGTGTGCCGGGCGAATCCGCGTGCAGCACATAGCGCACGTCCGACTTGTCGATGCCCATGCCAAAGGCGACGGTCGCGACCATGACGACGCCGTCCTCGGCCAGGAATACCTCCTGGTTGGCGGCGCGCGTCTCGGGCGTCAGGCCGGCATGATAGGGCAGGGCGCGGATGCCGGCGGCGGCCAGCCGCTCGGCGGTCTCCTCCACCTTCTTGCGCGAGATGCGGTAGACGATGCCCGATAGCCCCTCGCGGGCCCGCACGAAGCTCTCGATCTGCCGCGCCGGGTCCTTCTTGTCCTCGACGCCGATGAAGATGTTCGGCCGGTCGAAGCCGGAGACGAAGACCCGTGCCTGCCCGCCGAACAGCCGCTCGACAATGTCGTCGCGCGTCGCCTTGTCGGCGGTGGCGGTCAGCGCCACCAGCGGCACGTCGGGGAAGATCTCGCGAAGCCGGCCAAGGCCGAGATATTCGTTGCGGAAGGAATGGCCCCATTGCGAGATGCAGTGCGCCTCGTCCACCGCGACCAGCCCCAGCTTGAGGCGGGAGAGCGCGGCGAGCATGCGCTCGGTCATCAGCCGCTCGGGCGCCAGATAGAGCAGGCTCACCTCGCCCGCCGCGACACGGCGCCAGATCGCGACATTGTCCTCGCGGGATTTGCCCGAGTGGATCGCCTCCGCCGCGACGCCCTGCAGCTTCAGCGCGTTCACCTGGTCGTCCATCAGCGCGATCAGCGGCGAGATGACGATGGACAGGCCGCCGAAGACGAGGGCGGGCAGCTGGTAGCACAGCGACTTGCCCGCGCCGGTCGGCATGACGGCCAGCGTCGGCACGCCCGCCAGCACGGCGTCCACCACTTCCTGCTGGCCGGGGCGGAAGCGATCGAAGCCGAACACTTCCGCCAGCCGGGCACGCTTGCGCGTCTCGATATCCGGCGGCAGCACGCTGAGCGTGGGGTGGACGGAGATGTTCATCGCGTGGATGCGCGCCTCTCGATGGCTTCTGGCCCTTGATGGGAACACGCGGCCGGAAATGGTACATCCGCGCGTCCGCCGGATTCGCAGAGCCTCCCCGAGAATCACCCCGATGGCCCTCGAAATCACCCTTGGTTTAACCCTGGTCGCGCTGCTGTTCGAGGCCGCATTGGGCTATCCCTCGATTTTGCTCCAGCGCATCCGCCATCCCGTGATGTGGATGGGGCGGCTGATCGCCTTGTTGGACACCCATGTCAACCGCGACACCGACCCGCCGCTGGAGCGCAAATTCGCCGGCGTCGCGGCGCTGGCGGTGATCCTAGCGGTGTCGCTGACCGCCGGCGCCGCCGTGCAGAAGGCCTTGTTCCTGCTGCCTATGGGCTTTTTCTACGCGGCTTTCGTCGGCTCGACGCTGCTCGCCCAGCGCAGCCTGCACGAGCATGTGGCGCGGGTGGCGGACGGGCTCGATGTCAGCCTTGAAGAAGGACGCCGGGCGGTGTCGCAGATCGTCGGCCGCGACCCGGACAAGCTCGACGAGGCCGGCGTGGCGCGCGCGGCAATCGAGAGCCTCGCGGAGAATTTCTCCGACGGCATCGTCGCCCCGGCGCTGTGGATGGCGGTCGGCGGGCTCGCGGGCGGCGCGGCCTACAAGGCGGTGAACACTGCCGACAGCATGATCGGCCATCGTGACGCGCGGCACGAGCAGTTCGGCTGGGCGGCGGCGCGGTTCGACGATCTCGTCAACCTGCCGGCCTCGCGGCTTGCTGGAGGACTTCTGGTGGCGGCGGCGGTGATCGTGCCGGGGGCTTCAGTGCGCAATGGCTGGCGGGCGATGCTGCGCGACGCGGGCAAGCACCGCTCGCCCAATGCCGGCTGGCCGGAGGCGGCGCTCGCCGGCGCGCTCGGCATCGCCATTGCCGGGCCGCGCTATTATGGCGGCAAGCTCTCCACCGATGGCGTGATGGGCGAGGGCGGCCGGCGCGACTGCACGGCGGCGGATATCCGCCGGGCCTTGCAGCTGTATCGCGCGGCGGACGGGGTGATGGTCGGCGCGCTGGCGATCGCGGTGCTGGCGCTGACCATCTGATCAGCTGGTCGCCAGCGCGAGCAGACGGTCGAGATCGACATGGCGTTCCAGATGCGCGGCGAGGGCGTCGAGCGTCTCCTCCACGCCTGCCTCATAGGCGAGGTCGCTTGGCGGCGCGCCAAGGTGGGCGAGCCACGCTGCGCGCTGGCGGTCGTCGGCGAACAGGCCGTGCGCATAGGTGCCGACCACCCGCCCATCCACGGAGACCGCGCCTTCCGGCCCCTCCTGATCGATGAGCGCGAAGGGGCGGGAGCGGCCGGGGCCTTCGGTGACGCCCATATGCATCTCATAGCCGGAGAAGGGCGCGCCTGCGGCGGTGCCGGTCACGGCGACGAGCCGCTTTTCGCCGGCCAGCACGGTGTCGACATCGAGCAGGCCGAGCCCCGGCACGGTGGCGGGCGGCCCCTCGACGCCCTGCGGGTCGGCAATGGAGCGCCCGAGCATCTGGTAGCCGCCACACAGGCCCAGCACCCGCCCGCCGCGCCGCACATGGGCGGCGATGTCGATGTCCCACCCATTGCGACGCAGGTCGTCGAGATCGGCAATGGTGGATTTCGAGCCGGGGAGGATGACGAGGTCGGCATCGCCCGGCAGCGCGGTGCCCGGGCGCAGGCGGATGACCTCGACCGAGGGCTCTGCCTCCAGCGGGTCGAGATCGTCGAAATTGGCGATGCGCGGCAGGACCGGCACGACGACGCGCCGTCTCGCGCCGGGCTTTGATTGCGGCGCCGTCTCCAGCCCCAGCGCATCCTCGGCCGGCAGGCGGCGCGCCTCGGGAAAGAACGGGATCAGCCCGAGCGCTGCCCATCCGGTACGGCGGGCGATCTCTTCCATGCCGGCGGCGAACAGCGTGGGGTCGCCACGGAAGCGGTTGACCAGGAAGCCGCGGATCATCGCGGCATCGTCCTCCGCCAGCACGGCGCGGGTGCCCACCAGGCTGGCGATGACGCCGCCGCGATCAATGTCGCCGATCAGCACCACGGGGACATTGGCCGCGCGGGCAAAGCCCATATTGGCGATGTCGCCGGCCCGCAGATTGATCTCGGAGGCGGAGCCGGCGCCTTCCACCAGCACGAGGTCGGCCTCGCGACGAAGATGCTCATAGCTTTCCAGCACGGCGGCCATCAGCGCCGGCTTGAGCTTCTGGTAGTCGCTCGCCTTCGCGTTGCCGCGCGCGCGGCCCTGCACCACCACCTGCGCGCCGATCTCACTCTGCGGCTTCAGCAGCACCGGGTTCATATGCACGCAGGGCGCCACGCGGGCGGCGCGCGCCTGCAGCGCCTGCGCACGGCCGATCTCGCCGCCATCGGGCGTGACGGCGGCGTTGTTCGACATGTTCTGCGGCTTGAAGGGGCGGACGATGAGCCCGCGATTGGTGAAGGCGCGGGCGAGGCCGGCGACGATCAGCGACTTGCCGACATCCGAGCCGGTGCCCTGAAACATCAGGGCGCGCGGGAAAGAGGGCGCGCTCATCGCACGCCCTCCACGAGGCGACGGCTCAGCCGCGCCGGGCTTCCAGATAGTCCACGCGGCGTTCGAGATTGGCCTCGCGCACCATGCCGGGGATCAGGAACAGGTCGATGATCTGACCGATGCCCAGAAGTCCAAGCGTCAGCAGCCAGAGCGCGCCGGTCCAGTAGCGGCCGGTATAGAAGCGATGGATGCCGCAAATGCCGATCAGGCCGAAGAACCAGAACAGATAAGCGACAGGGGTGGAACGCATCGAAGCGTTTCTCCGTGAACAAGCCACGCCGCGATATCCGGCGTCCCCTGTGAGATAGGGAGCCCCCGGCGAAATTGCGAGATCGCAGGACGCAAATCGCTCGCCTCATCACGCTTCCGCGCGCATCAGAACTCGATGCCCTTCTGCGCCTTCACCCCGGCTTTGAAGTGGTGCTTCACGAGGCCCATCTCGGTGACGAGATCGGCCGCCTCGATCAGCGCGGGCTTGGCATTGCGGCCGGTAATGACGACGTGGAGCCCGGCGCGCCGGGAGGCGAGCGGCGCCAACACCTCCTCAAGCGGCAGGTAGTCGTAGCGCAGCGCGATGTTGAGTTCGTCGAGGATGACGAGCCCGATGCTCTCGTCCGCCATCAGTTCGCACGCCTTCTCCCACGCCTTGCGGGCGCTGGCGATGTCGCGGGCGAGGTCCTGCGTCTCCCAGGTGAAACCCTCGCCCATGGAATGCCATTCGACGCGCGGGCCGAAGGTCTCCAGCGCGTCGCGCTCGGCCGAGTGCCAGGCGCCCTTGATGAACTGCACCACGCCGACGCGCCCGCCATGGCCGAGTACGCGCAAGGCGAGGCCGAAGGCGGCGGTCGACTTGCCCTTGCCGGCGCCGGTGTGGACGATCAGCAGGCCTTTCTCGACCGTCTTTTCCGCGACTTCCGCGTCCTGCACCGCCTTGCGCTTTTCCATCTTGGCGCGATGGCGCGCGGCGTCTTCCTCGGAAATATCGGGCATCATTTCACTTTCATCGGCAGGCCGGCGACCATGAAGATCACCGTGTCGGCGCGTGCGGCCACCATCTGGTTCAGCCGGCCCTGCGCATCGCGGAAGCGGCGGGCGAGCGCATTGTCGGGCACGATGCCGAGCCCGGTCTCGTTGGACACGGCAACGACCGGACCGTGATGGGCGGCAAGCGCCTCCACCAAGGCGGCGCTTTCCATGGCCAGATCGGCCTCGGCGAGGAGGCGGTTGGTTAGCCAGAGGGTGAGGCAGTCGACCAGCACGGGCCGGCCGGCTGGCAGGTCGCGCAGCGAGGCGGCAAGCTCGTGCGGCGCGTCGAGCGTCACCCAGCCCGCGCCGCGCCGCGCGCGGTGGAGCGCGATGCGCTCCACCATCTCGTCGTCATAGGCCTGTCCGGTCGCGAGATAGCTCCACGGCGGCGGCAGTGCTTCGACAAGCTCCTCGGCGTGCCGGCTCTTGCCGGAGCGAGCACCGCCGAGGACAAGGGTCAGGCCCATAAGGGCGCTCAGGCCGCCGTGCCGGCAAGGCGCGGGCGCAGCCAGCCGGCGAGGCCGCCGAGCAGCGCCCAGAACACGAAGCTCGTCATCACGCTCGCCACGATGAAGCTGTGGTGCAGCGATTCCGGGATCGGGCTCTCATGGCTGTCAGGCTGCGGTGCGCCGATGACATGCGGCGCGAGGATGAGCGCGACGCCGAGCACCGCCAGCAGAGGCGAGCGGCCGAAGGCGAGGAGCGCGAGCCCGCCGGCGGTCGCCGCGACCGTGCCGATCCACCAGACCTGCCGGGCAACGAGATCGGCGGCGGGCATGGCGGGAAGTTCCGGCGGCAGGCCGAGGCCGGGCGCGAGGGTGAAGGCGGCAAAGCCCGCCAGGCCCCAGATCACGCCCTGGTGCCAGCTCTTAAGCCCGCCCGCGAGCTCGCTCGCCGCCACCAGCAAGAGGCCGAAGCCGAAGCCGGTGAGCACGGTGAAGATCACGGTGAGGCCGTTGCGCTCGATCCCGTCGGCGGGACCCCATTCGTCCGCGTCATGGGCATGCTCGTGCGCGGCGGCGCCGGGTGCATGCTCGTGTGGCGCGGCCTCCGCGGGAGCGGCGTCCGCGCCCGCGGTCTCGAAGGTCTCCGCCTGCAGGATCAGCGGGACGGTGGCGAAGAGATGGATGGCGGAGCCGACAAGGCCCGTGCCGATGCCGGCCAGCGCCGCGACGAACAGAATCGTCCTGAAAAGCGACATGATGCGCGTCCCCTCACGGTCAGTGGCAGGGGAAGGCGTTGGCGTGCCGGACGTCGTGCGTCGCATTGTGCACGGCGCTGATGTGGGAGAAGCCCACGCCGCCGAGCACGAACACGCCGAGCAGGGCGGCGAAGGTGATGGGGAGCGCGCGCGCGAGGATCGAATCGTGGGAGGCAGCCACGCCGTGGCTGTGCGGGGTATTCATGGTCCAGTCTCCTTGGCCCTCCACCCGAGGGCCGTTGCGGTGGCGTCGACGGCCGGTCTCCTGGCTCGCGGGTCTCGGCCCGTCTCCGCCTTCCCGGCGCGAACGCCAGTGGCTGATGGAGAGGGGCTCGCCGCTTACAGTTGCGGGGGCAGCCGCGGAATCGGCGTCCACCTTTTCAAGGTTTCCGCCCCACCGCGTTCCCGTCTTGCGTCCCGTGCGCCTCACGGGAACCGACGACATCGCGCGACTATAGCGACCGGGCGCCGTGCTGCAATGGCGATGACGAGCTGCCGGTTTGACATTCACACCCCGCGCTCCTTTAGTGGCCGGGATCGACGGTTTCCTCCTTCCGGGGAGGGACGAAGAGGGAATGCGGTGCCGGGTGCTTCATGCGCCCTATTCCGCGGCTGCCCCCGCAACTGTAAGCGGCGAGCCCACGCCATAAGCCACTGGAGCCAACTCCGGGAAGGCGGCGACGAGGGCGAGGACCCGCGAGCCAGGAGACCTGCCGTCGATTCGGTCGCGTTTGCCGGCGGGGTGCCCGGCGAACGGGTAGAGCCATTGGGGGCTATCCCCCGGCTTCGCGCGGAGGTTCCTCCGCGACCGGCGCATCCCGTGGACCAATTTGGCTTTCGTGGAGACGCCGCATGACGACCCCCGCAACCAGCACCAACTCGACCAGCCTCGCGCGGGTGCCTTGCACCATCGTCACCGGCTTCCTCGGCTCGGGCAAGACGACGCTGATCCGCCATGTGCTGGAGAATGTGAAGGGCAAGCGGCTCGCGGTGATCGTCAACGAGTTCGGGGATGTCGGCATCGATGGCGAGATCCTGAAGGGATGCGGCATCGAGACCTGCCCGGAGGAGAACATCGTCGAATTGGCCAATGGCTGCATCTGCTGCACCGTCGCCGACGATTTCGTGCCGGCGCTCGATGCCATCCTCTCCCGCGTGCCGAAGGTCGACCACATCCTGATCGAAACCTCCGGCCTCGCGCTGCCCAAGCCGCTGGTGCAGGCCTTCCAGTGGCCCGCGATCCGCAGCCGGGTGACGGTGGACGGCGTGGTCGCGGTGGTGGACGGCGAAGCGCTGGCCGCCGGCCGCGTGGCGCATGACCATGATGCGCTCGGCGAGCAGCGCGCGGCCGATGCCTCGCTGGATCATGACGACCCGATCGAGGAAGTGTTCGACGACCAGATCGCCTGCGCCGACCTCGTCATCCTCACCAAGGGCGACCTCATCGACACGGAAGGCGCGGTTCGTGCCCGCGCCGCGCTCGATGCCGAACTGCCCAAGGGCGTTCAGGTGGTGAGCGTCACCGGCGGGCGGATCGACCCCGCCATTCTCATGGGTCTCGGCATCGGCACCGAGGACGACATCGAGAACCGCAAGACCCACCATGACGACGAGCTGGACCACGATCACGACGACTTCGACAGCTTCGTGGTGGACGTGCCGGAGATCATCGACCCCGCGGTGTTCGCCGAGCGCGTCGCCCGCGCCGCCGAGGAGGCGGACGTGCTGCGGGTGAAGGGCTTCCTCGCCGTCGCCGGCAAGCCGATGCGCCTCTTGGTGCAGGCGGTCGGTCCGCGCGTCGACCACCACTATGAGCGCGCATGGGGCGGCACGCCGCGTGCGGGCCGGCTGGTTGCCATAGGCCTCAAGGGGCTGGACCGCGCCAAGGTGGAGGCGATCCTCGCCGGGCACGACGCGCCCGTCGCCGCCTGAGCCGATGCACATCCTCACCACCACCTCCACCAGCCTCGACGATCTCGTCGAGCCGGTCGATCTCGGCCAGACGCCGGGCGAGGTGGTGGTGCTCTCCTTCACCGACAGCGACCTCGGCGCCCTCGCCGGGGCGCAGCAGGCCGAGGCGACGCTGCCGAGCCTGCGCCTCGCCAATCTGCGCGATCTGCGGCACCCGATGTCGGTGGACCTGTGGATCGACGCCGTGGGGAGCCACGCCCGCATCGTGGTGGTGCGCCTGCTCGGCGGGCTGGACTGGTGGCGCTATGGCGTCGAGCGGCTGGGCGCCGAGGCGCGCGCGCGCGGGTTCAAACTCGCCGTGCTGCCGGGCGAGGACCGCGACGACCCCCGGCTGGCGGAAGCCTCCACCCTGCCGGCTGCGGAGCTGGAGGCGCTGCTCGGCTATTTCCGCGCCGGTGGTCCGGCCAATATGCGCGCGCTGCTCCGCCGTCTGGCGGGATATGCCGGGCGCGAGCTGGAGGCACCGCCGCCCGAGCCGGTGCCGCTGGCGGGGTTTTACGCGAGCGCGCAGGGCGCGGCCGGCGCTCCCGTCATTCCCATCATCTTCTATCGTTCCATGTGGCTGGCCGGCGATACCGCGCCGGTAGACGCGCTGTGTGCCGCGCTGGCGGCGCGCGGGCTGGCGCCGCTCCCCCTCTTCGTCGCCTCGCTGCGCGAGCCTTCCTCCATCGCCTTCCTCAAGCAGGCTCTGGCGCAGGCCTCGCCCGCCGCACTGGTCACGCTCACCGCCTTCGCCGCGGCCGATCCGGGCGAAGAGACCGTGCTCGATGCCTGCGGCGTGCCGGTGCTGCAGGCCATCCTCGCCACCACCAAGCGCGAGGCGTGGGGCGAAGGTGCGCGGGGCCTGACCAGCGCGGACCTCGCCATGCATGTGGTGCTGCCGGAACTCGACGGGCGCGTGCTCGCCGGCGCGCTCTCGTTCAAGGCGCCGCTGGAGATGCCCGCCGTGCCCGGCTTCACTGCGTTGGCGAACCGGCCGGAGCCGGACCGGATCGCGCAGGTGGCCGACCGTGTGGCGGCACTCGTCCGCCTGCAGGCGACACCGCGCGAGGAGCGCCGGGTGACGGTGCTGATGCCGGAATATGCCGGCGCGCCGGGCCGCACCGGCTGGGCCGTCGGCCTCGACGTGCCGGCCAGCGTGCGGGCGCTACTGGAGGATATGGCGGCGGCGGGCTATCGCGTGGAGGACACGCCGACCGATGAGAGGGCGCTACTGGACGCGCTGACCCAGCATGACGAGGCGCTGACGCTGGCGAACTACCGGGCCCACCTCGCCACGTTCCCTGCGGAGGCCGTGGCCGCGATCACCGCCGCCTGGGGCGCGCCGGAAGAGGACCCCGATTTCGCGGACGGCGCCTTTCGTTTCCGGGCGTGCCGCTGCGCGAACATCACCGTCGCCATCGCGCCGGATCGCGGCTCCTATGCCGACCGGCGCGCGCAGTATCACGATCCCGCTCTGCCGCCCCGCCACGGCCTCGTCGCCTTCGGTCTCTGGCTGCAACACGGCGCCGACGCGCTGGTGCATATGGGCGCGCATGGCACGCTGGAATGGCTGCCCGGCAAGCATGTGGCGCTGACCAAGGCGTGCTTTCCCGAGCTGGTGCTGGGCGCGCTGCCTGTCGTCTATCCCTTCATCGTCTCCAATCCCGGCGAGGCGGCGCAGGCCAAGCGGCGCATCGCCGCCGTCACGCTCGGCCATCTCCCGCCGCCGACGCTCAAAGCCGACCTCACTGACGAGGGCGCGGAGCTGGAGCGGCTGGTGGACGAGTATGCGCAGGCCGAGGGGCTTGACCGCCGACGGCGCGAGCTTCTGGCGCGGCTCATCGTCGAGGAGGCGGCCCGCACCGGCTTTGCCCGCGATGCCGGCCTGTCCGCCGATGCCGCGCCAGACGAGGCGTTGAAGCAGATCGACGCCTTTCTCTGCGATATCAAGGAGATGCGGCTCAAGGACGGGTTCCATGTCTATGGCCGCGGCGCCTGCGGGGAGGCCGAGCGCGACGGGTTGCTCGCCGCGCTGGACGGCCGGCGCGTCGCGGCCGGTCCCGCCGGTGCGCCGGGGTGCGGGCGCACCGATGTGATGCCCACCGGGCGCAACCTGTTCACCGCCGATCCGCGCAGCCTGCCGACGCCGACCGCGATGGACCTCGGGCGGCTCGGCGCCGAGGAAGTGCTGCGCGCCTATGCGCAGGCCCATGGTGACTGGCCGCGTTCGCTGGTGCTGGACCTGTGGGGGAGCGCGACGCTGCGCACGGGAGGCGAGGAGATCGCCCAGGGTCTGGCGCTGATCGGCGCCCGGCCGACATGGGACCCGGCGACCGGCCGCGTCACCGGCATCGAGGTGCTGCCGACCGCCGTGCTGGGGCGTCCGCGTGTCGATGTCACCTTCCGCATTTCCGGCCTGTTCCGCGACCTGTTCCCGGCACAGATCGCGCTGCTGGATGCGGCCCTGCGCGCGGTGGCGCGGCGGGACGAACTCACCGAGGAGAACCCGCTGCGCGCGGCCGGCGAGGGCGCGCCGCGCATCTTCGGCACCGCGCCGGGCGCCTATGGCGCCGGGCTGGATTCTGGAGCGTGTCCCATCGAGCGCGACGCGCTGGGCGCGGCCTATCTCGCCAGCGCTTCGCACGCCTATGGCGGAGCGGAGGGCGAAGCCTTCGCCGCGGGCGAGGCCTTCACCGCGCGCGTCGCGGCGGCGGACCTGCTGGT
>QFQD01000007.1 GCA_003241485.1 Ancylobacter novellus | reverse complement strand
GTAGGCGGCGCTGTAGATGACGGAGCGGCCGTCGCGACGCGACTGAACCAGCCCGGCATGTTCGAGATGGCTGAGATGAAACGACAGGCGCGAGGACGCGACGCCGTCCAGCGCGTCACCAATGGCGCCCGCCGCCAGCCCATCCGGCCCGGCGGCGACAAGCCGCCTGACGATCCGCAGGCGGGTTTCCTGCGACAGGGCGGAAAAGGCAGCCAGGGCCTGCGCTTCGTCCATCTTCATCTCAATATCTCAAGAATCGTTGAGATATTGATACAGCAAGATTCTGGCCCGCGCCAGACCCTCTTCGACGGATTTTGATGGGCACGCTGAGCCGGGCGCCGATCTCGCCTTAGGGCAAGCGGCGGCTCATTCCACGGCGAGCGCGAAGGGTACGTTTTCCATCGCCTCGGCCCCCCGGCCGATGGCGGCGATGGCCGCCACCATGCGCCGCGGCGCGCAGGGCCGTCGCGATGTCCGCCTCGTCGCGCGCGGGATTGAGCGCACAGGCGGCGATATAGGCCGAGGCGGTGGAGCGGCTGATGCCGGCATAGCAATGCACCACCAGCGGCGCCTGCCGCGGCCAGCGGCGGGCAAAGCCGAGAATGGCATCCACATGGTCGAGCGCGGGATGGATCAGCCCGTCCTGCGGCGCGGTAATGTCGTTGAAGCCGACGAAAAGGTGATTGTCGGGCGACACGCTCGCCGGCAGCACGACCGGCGTGGCGACATTGATGACGCTGAGCACATGGGCCGCGCCGGTGCGCAGCACGGTTTCCTCAAGGCGGGACAGCGGCGAGACATAGATCATGGGGCACTCCGGACAGCGGATGGCGGCGCGGCAGCATCCTCCGCCAGCTCTCGAAAACGCGCGAGGAAACGGGCCTTGGCCTCATCCGCGCTCCAGGGGGTGAGATGCTCCCGCTCGGCGGCGATGTCGAGCGGAAAGGGCTGGCCGAAGAACTTGCGGGCCTCCGCCAGCTCGAAACCGGCGAGGCGTGTCGCTTCGAGAAAGGCGCTGGCGCGGTCGGCCGCCTTGACCCGCTTCACCAGATCCGCGGGCCAGGTCGCCGGCAGACCGAAACGCAGGCTCACCGCCGCCAGCAGCCGCGCCTCCACCGCCTTGTAGTCCCCACCCAGCACCGCCTTGAACGGGCTTATCATGTCGCCGACCACATATTCCGGCGCATCATGCAGCAGCATGGCGAGGCGCCAGCGCCAGTCGAGGTCGGTCCCGCGGGCAAGCGCCTGGCGGCGGGCGATCAGCTCCACCAGCACGGAATGCTGGGCGACGGAGAAGATGTGCTCGCCCCGCGTCTGCCCGTTCCACCGCGCCACGCGGGCGAGGCCGTGCGCGATGTCCTCGATCTCGATGTCGAGCGGGGAGGGATCGATCAGGTTCAGCCGCCGGCCCGACAGCATGCGCTGCCAGACACGCGCGGACGCACCGCCGAACGTCACCGCCCCGCCCCTGCCGCTTGCGCGGCGACGCCATGGCGGTGGCAGGTGATGGCATGGTCGTCCACCATGCCGACCGCCTGCATGAAGGCGTAGACGATGGTGGGGCCGACGAAATTGAAGCCGCGCTTTTTCAGTTCCTTCGACATGGCCACCGCCACCGGCGAGGTGATGATGGGCGGCTCGCCGGGCTTGCGGGCATTGTCGAGCACCGGCCCGTTGATATCCCACAACAGCTTCGAGAAGCCGGGCCCGCGCTCCTGAATGTCGAGCCAGACCTGCGCCGAGCGGATGGTCGAGACGATCTTGGAGCGGTTGCGCACGATGCCCGCATCGAGCATCAGCGCCTCCACCTTTTCCGGCGTGTAGCGGGCAATGATCTCCGGCTGGAAACCGTCGAATGCCGCGCGGAAACCGTCGCGCTTGCGCAGGATGGTGATCCAGGCGAGACCCGCCTGAAAACCGTCGAGGATCAGCTTCTCGAACAGCGCGCGGTCGTCATATTCCGGCACGCCCCATTCCTCGTCGTGATAGGCGACGTAGAGCGGGTCGGTGCCGCACCAGGCGCAGCGCGTGATGCCGTCATCATGCCGGTGGACCTTCATGCCACCTCTCCCGTGCCGGGCACGGCGAAGGACATCCAGCCCGGCTTTTCCGGCACCAGCGCGGCGCCCTCGGCCTCGACGACATGGCCGCCGGCGCGCGCCTCCTCCAGCCGGTCAAGGCGCACCAGGCCGAGCGCGCGCCCGTCCATGCCCGAGCCGAGGCGGCCGATGGTCTTGCCGCCGGCCAGGATGGGCGTGCCCTCGGCCGGCGGACGCCCGCACACCGCGAAGGGGATGATGCGGGTGCGCGCCATGCCGCGATGCTGCATGCGGCTGACGATTTCCTGGCCGACATAGCAGCCCTTGTCGAAATCGATGCCGCCAAGCTGGTCCATGTCCGCCTCATGCGGAAAGGCGTCGCCATAGAGGAAGTCCATGCCGCCCTCGGGCACGCCGAGCGCGATGCGGTGGGCCTGCCAGTCGGCTTCCGGCGCGCTCGCCAGTTGCGCCGCCTCGGCGGCCGGCAGCAGGAAGCGGCGCCCCAGCGCGGGCAGGCGCGGGTCGTCATAGGCCAGCGTGTCCACCAGCGGCGCCGCCCCGCCCCAGGCGACGGCGACGGCAAGATCGTCCAGCACGCCGATCTCGACCTTGGCCCGCAGCCGGTAGAGCTGCAGCCGCCGGATCAGATCCGCCAGCACCACGCGCGGCACATCGAGCCGAAAACCGCCCTCGGTGGCGAGGACGATCATATCGGCGATGATCTTGCCCTGCGGCGTGAGCAGCGCGGAAAAGCGTGCCTCCCCCGGCACGGCCGGCGTGCGGGCGGTGAGCAGATTGTCGAGGAAATGGGCAGCGTCAGCCCCCGCGATGCGGGCGACCGCACGCTCCTTCAGGATCGCGATCGGCATGAGGCACGTTCCATGGACGGGATATCGGAGGACAGGACATCAGGCCGCCCGCCGGGCGGGTCGGATCACCAGAGGTAAGCCGTCCGACGCCGCCGGGCAAGTGTGATTTTGAACAAAACGGGAACATAGGCAAGGCCGTGCACGGCGGCAATCGGGCGGGCTGGTGCGGTTGCCGGGACCGGGCGTCGCACCATCTTAGCAAGCGGGGCCCAGACTGGCGCCACGATCCACCAAAAGGAGAAAGACATGTCCGGCACTGTTCTCTTCACCGGCACGGCCACCGCGATCGGCGGGCGCAACGGCCATTCGCAGACCAGCGACGGCTCCGTTTCGGTCGATCTCGCCATGCCGCATAACGGTACGCTCGACCCCGGCAAGACGACGCCGGAACACCTGTTCGCCACCGGCTATGCCGCCTGCTTCGGCTCGGCGGTGGAGGCTGTGGGCCGCCAGAAGAAGCTCGACGTCACCGGCGCCGCCGTCACCGTCGCGGTCTCGCTGGTGAAGGGCGATGACGGCTTCAGCCTCGCCGCGAAGCTCTCGCTCAAGGCTCCGGCGCTGTCGAAGGAAGAGACGCAGGAGGTGCTGGAGGCGGCGCACCAGATGTGCCCCTATTCCAAGGCAACGCGCGGCAACATCCCGGTCGAGCTCAGCGTCGGCTAATACCCTTCAAGACGTCATCCCGGACGGCCCGACGGGCCGCTCCGGGATCGTGATAGAGCGGCGCGCGCTCCCGGCGCTTCGGCCGGGATGACGGCGCAAAGGCTAATGCGCCTCGTCCCAATTGTCGGCGGCGCGGGCGTCGACCTTGAGCGGCACCCGCAGCGACACGGACGGGAAGGGCGCGAGTTCCATCACCTCGCGCACCACCTTCACCGTGGCGCCGATCTCCTCGTCCGGCACCTCGAAGATCAGTTCGTCGTGCACCTGTAGCAGCATGCGGCCTGAGAGCTTCGCCCCCTCCAGCGCGCCGTCCATGCGCACCATGGCGCGGCGGATGATGTCCGCCGCCGTGCCCTGCAGCCGGGCATTGATCGCCGCGCGCTCATTGAAGGCGCGGATGGACGGGTTCTTGGCGTTGATATCGGGATAGTGGCAGCGCCGGCCGAACAGCGTCTCGACATAGCCGTGCTCGCGGGCGAAGGCGCGCGTCTCGTCCATATAGGCGCGGATGCCGGGGAAGCGCTCGAAATAGTTGCGGATATAGGTGCCGGCCTCCTCGCGCGGGATGGAGAGCTGGTTGGCGAGGCCGAAGGCCGAAATGCCGTAGATGATGCCGAAATTGATCGCCTTGGCGCGCCGGCGCACCTCGGCCGGCATGCCCTCGATAGGCACGCCGAACATTTCCGACGCCGTCATGGCGTGAATGTCGAGCCCGTCCTGGAACGCCTGGCGCAGCGAGGGCGTGTCGGCGATCTCGGCCAGCAGACGCAGCTCGATCTGCGAGTAATCCGCCGAGATCAGCTTGTGGCCGGGCGCGGCGATGAACGCCTTGCGGATCTTGCGGCCTTCCTCCGTGCGCACCGGAATGTTCTGCAGGTTCGGCTCGGAGGAGGAGAGCCGGCCGGTGGTGGTGGCGGCGAGCGCGAAGGAGGTGTGCACGCGGCCCGTTTCCGGGTTCACGTAGGACGGCAGCGCGTCGGTATAGGTGGATTTCAGCTTCTGCAGCTGGCGCCAGTCGAGGATGCGGCGTGGCAGCTCATGGCCTTGCTCGGCCAGTTCCTCCAGCACGTCGGCGCCGGTCGACCACGCGCCCGTCGGCGTCTTGCGCCCGCCGGGAATCTGCATCTTGCCGAACAGGATATCGCCGAGCTGCTTGGGCGAGCCGGGATTGAAGCTCTCACCCGCCATGGCGGAAATCTCGGCTTCCAGCCGGCCCATGCCCTGCGCGAACTCGCCGGAGAGGCGCGAGAGCAATTGCCGGTCGATGGTGATGCCGCGCGCTTCCATCTTCGCGAGCACGGTGACCAGCGGGCGCTCCAGCTGCTCATAGACGCGCACCTTGCCCTCGGCGACGAGGCGCGGCTTCAGGACGCGCCAGAGGCGCAGCGTGACGTCGGCGTCCTCGGCGGCGTACTCGACCGCCTTCTCGATGGTGACGCGGTCGAAGGTGACGGCGCCCTTCCCCTTGCCGGCGACCTCTTCATATTTGATCGGGGTGTGGCCGAGCCAGCGGATCGACAGCGGGTCCATGCCGTGCGGCGACACGCCGGCATCGAGGACATAGGACAGCAGCATCGTGTCGTCATAGGGCGCGACCTCGATGCCCGCGCGGATGAAGATCAGCCAGTCATATTTCAGGTTCTGGCCGACCTTGAGCACGCCGGGATGTTCCAGCAGGGGTTTGAGCGCGGCGATCGCCTCGCGGACGGGGATCTGGTCGGGCAGCAGCCCTTCGCTGAACAGGCCCTCGTCACCGCCCTTGTGAGTGAGCGGGATGTAGCAGGCCTCGTTCGGCCCGACCGCGAGCGAGATGCCGACCAGCTCCGCCTGCATCGGGTCGAGGCTGGTGGTCTCGGTATCGACCGCCACCACGCCGAGATCGAAGGCGCGGTAGACCCACTGCTTCAGCCGCTCCAGCGTGCGCACCGTCTCGTATTTCGAGCGGTCGACCGGGGTCGCGGTCGCCTGCGCGACTCGCTGGGTGGCGAGCGCCTGCGGCGTCAGCGCGTCCTCGCCCGCAGGCGTGGCATCGACATCGCCCGGCGCGGCGGGGGCGCCGGTGTCGGGATCGAGCCCGGCGGTGAGCAGCGCCGTTTCCGAGCCGCCCGCCCGCAGCCCGGCATCCGGCTCGATGGCGCCAGCGTCGATCTCATAGGCTTCGGCGACGCGGCGGGTGAGCGTGGTGAACTCCATCGCCTTGAGGAAGGCGATGAGCTTCTTGCCCTCGGGCTCGACCACGGCGATGTCGTCGAGCGGCACGTCGAGCGGCACGTCGCGCTTGAGCGTGACCAGTTCGCGCGACAGGCGGGCCTGGTCGGCAAACTCGATCAGGTTCTCGCGCCGCTTGGTCTGCTTGATCTCGGCGGCGCGGGCCAGCAGCGTGTCGAGGTCGCCATATTCGCCCAGCAGCTGCGCGGCGGTCTTGATGCCGATGCCCGGCACGCCCGGCACGTTGTCGACGGAATCGCCGGCCAGCGACTGCACGTCGACCACCTTTTCCGGTCCCACGCCGAACTTCTCGAACACCTCGTCGACGCCGATGGCCTTGTCCTTCATCGGGTCGTACATGCGCACGCGTGTGCCATCGACCAGCTGCATCAGGTCCTTGTCGGAGGAGATGACGGTGACCAGCGCGCCCTTGGCCTTGGCAAGCTCCGCATAGGTCGCCATCAGGTCGTCCGCCTCGAAGCCGGACTGCTCGACACAGGCGAGGTCGAAGGCGCGGGTCGCCTCGCGGATCAGCGGAAACTGCGGGATGAGATCCTCCGGCAGGTCGGGACGCTGCGCCTTGTAGAGCGGGTATATGTCCTTGCGGAAGGTCTGCTCGGACTTGTCGAACACGACGGCCAGATGCGTCGGCGCCGGCGAGAATCCCTGCGCCCGCACCAGCTTCCACAGCATGTTGCAGAAGCCCGCCACCGCGCCGACCGGCAGCTTGTCGGAGGAGCGCGTCAGCGGCGGCAGGGCGTGGTAGGCGCGGAAGATATAGGCGGAACCGTCGATCAGGACGACATGGTCGCCGGCTTCCAGAGGGTCGTGCTCGGGCATTTCGGGCTCCGGTGGGGACGGGAGCGAACCGCCCCGAATTCAGATGGCCGAGCCAGGCTCAGGCGGGCGCACGATGCCCCATGCGTCCCGGCCGGGCAACCATGGCAACGCCGTCATGCCCGCTCATGTCGGTTGGCGGAATCGGGAAATGATGACGCCGCGCCGTCGCGGCGCTACAGAGCGTCATGCCTCGCTACAAGCTCACCATCGAATATGACGGCACGCCCTTTCTCGGCTGGCAGATCCAGGCGACGGGCACCACCGTTCAGGGCGCGCTGACCGAGGCCGTCGCGCGCTTCGCCGGCGAGAAGGTGCATGTGCAGGGGGCCGGGCGCACCGATACCGGCGTGCACGCGACGGGTCAGGTGGCGCATATCGAGCTGAGCCGGGACTGGCGGCCGGACACGGTGCGCGACGCGATGAACGCGCATCTGCGCCCCCATCCCATTGCCGTGCTGGCGGCGGAAAAGGCGGCGGACGATTTCCACGCCCGCTTCTCCGCCACCGGCCGGCGCTATGTCTACCGCATCATCGTCCGCCGCGCCGACCTCGTATTGGAACGCGACCGGGCCTGGCGGGTGCTGCGCCCGCTCGATGCGGCGGCGATGGCGCAGGGCGCGGCGCGCCTCGTCGGCCGGCACGACTTCACCACCTTCCGCGCCATTGGCTGCCAGGCCGCCTCGCCGGTGAAGACGCTCGACCGGCTGGAAGTCGAGACAGTACCGGCGGCGTTCGGCGCCGAGATCCGCGTGCACGCGCAGGCGCGTTCTTTCCTCCACCATCAGGTGCGCTCCATGGTCGGCACGCTGGTGAAGGTGGGCGAGGGCGCGTGGACGCCGGACGACGTCACGAGCGCGCTGGAGGCGGCGGACCGCACGCGCTGCGGCCCGATGGCGCCCTCCGCCGGGCTGTATCTCGCGGAAGTGACGTATTAGCAGGCCGTCATCCCGGCCGGAGCGCCGCGGGACGACCTTCTCCTAGGATCGGGCGCCGCCGCCCAGCGTCTCCAGAAACCGCACGGGTGCGCCCAGCGACGGCCCGATCAGCTCGCCTTCCCACATCACCTTGTGGCCACGCACGAAGGTGCCGACCGGCCAGCCCGTCACCTCAACCCCGTCATAGGGCGTCCAGCCGGGCTTGGAGGCGATCCAGCCATTGCGGATGGTTTCGCGGCGCTTGAGATCGACGACAGTGAAATCCGCGTCAAAGCCGACCGCGATGCGCCCCTTGGTGGCGATGTTGAAGATGCGCGCGGGGCCGGCGGAGGAGAGGTCGACGAAGCGCTCCAGCGACAGCCGGCCGGCATTCACATGGTCCAGCATCGTCGGCACCAGCGTCTGCACGCCGGTCATGCCCGAGGGGCTGTCGGGATAGGGCTTGGCCTTCTCCTCCAGCGTGTGCGGCGCGTGGTCGGAGCCGAGCACGTCGACCACGCCCTCGGCAAGGCCGCGCCACAGCGCCGCCTTGTGATGCGCCTCGCGCACCGGCGGGTTCATCTGCACCAGCGAGCCGAGCCGCTCATACCAGCTCGCATCCATGGTGAGATGGTGCGGCGTCACCTCGACGGTGGCGACATCCTTCTGGGCGCGCAGATAGACGATCTCCTCGGCGGAGGTGACGTGCAGCACATGTACGCGCTTGCCCTCCTCGCGGGCGAGGTTGACGAGGCGCGTGGTGGCGGTCAGCGCGGCGATCTCGTCGCGCCACACCGGGTGGGAAGCGGCATCGCCCGGCACGCGCAGGCCCTTGCGCTCGGCAAGGCGCGGCTCGTCCTCGCAATGGAAGGCGGCGCGGCGGCGGATCACCTTGAGGATGGCGCGCACGCCCGGATCGTCCGCCACCAGCAGCGAGCCGGTAGAAGAGCCGATGAACACCTTCACGCCCGGCACGCCGGGCAGCATTTCGAGTTCCGGCAGGTCCTTCACATTGTCATGCGTGCCGCCGACGAAGAAGGCGAAGTCGCAATGCATGCGACCTTTGGCGCGCCCGAGCTTGTCGGCCAATGCGTCGCCGGAGGTGGTCAGCGGGTTGGTGTTGGGCATCTCGAACACTGCCGTCACGCCGCCCATCACCGCCGCGCGCGAACCCGATTCGAGGTCTTCCTTGTGCTCCAGCCCGGGCTCGCGGAAATGCACCTGCGTGTCGATGACGCCGGGCAGGATGTGCAGGCCCGTGCAGTCGATGGTCTCGCCGGCCTGAGCCCCATCGAAGGAGCCGATGCCGGCGATGCGTCCGCCCTTCACGCCGACATCGCGACGGCTGACCCCGTCCTGATTGGCCACGGTGCCGCCCTTGAGGAGAAGGTCGAACGTCTGGGTCATGGGGGTTCCCGCCGGTGGTGAATGCCCCCGCCCCGTGCGCAGGCTGGCCACGCTCTTACGCCATAAGCCGGGAAACGTGAACGGGGATCGCGCGCACCGGGCGCGCCGGTCGCATCACGCGAGCGCGAATGCCACCCGCACCACGGCCCCGCCACCCGGCTCTCCGCGATTGGTCATCTCGACATCGCCGCCCAGCTGGGCGGCGAGTCCCTGGATAATCCGCATGCCGAGCCCGCCGGTCGCACCGAGATCCAGATTCTCGGGCAGGCCGTGCCCGTCATCGGCGATGGCGAGTTCGTAGCGATCGGGCCCGCGCGGCACGATGTCGACGGAGATGGTGCCGGCACGCTCGCCACGGAACGCATGCTTGACCGAATTGGTGACGACTTCCGCCACCAGCATGGACAGCGTGGTCAGCTGCGTGACGTTCAGGCTCAGATCGGGCGCCTTCACCACGCAGCCGACGTTTTCGGCACCGGCGGCGGAGATGAGGTCGCAGCACAGCTCGCGCAGATATTGCCCGGTCGGCATGTCGAGCCGCTCAGGGGCATAAAGGCGGCGGTGAATGCGCGCGATGGTGTCGAGGCGGATGCGCGCCTCGTCCAGCGCGGTGAGGGCGCGCGAGGGGTCCGCGGCGACCTTGCGCTTCTGCAGCGTCAGCAGCGCCGCGATGAACTGCATGTTGTTGGCGACGCGGTGCTGCAGTTCCTGGAACATGGTGCGCTGGCTCTCATAGAGCCGCGCCGTCTTCACCTGCTCGGCGCGCAGCTTGTCGGCGGCGCTAAAGGTGAAGTGGATCAGTATGATGTCGATGGTGGCGATGCCGACGAAGAAGGCGAGCGCCAGCAGCGCCTGACCGGTCAGCTGCATGCCGGTCATCGGGCCGATGAAGAAGTACCAGGCGGCCAGCGTCGAGAGCACCGCGCAGGTGATCCCGGGGCGCAGGCCGCAGAAGAAGGTGGAGAGAATCACCGCCGGGAAGAAGGTGAGGAAAGGAAAGCCCGACGGCAGCACGCTATCCACGGCGAATCGCAGCGCAAGAGCCACCGCGAACATGGACACGCCGAAGGCGTCGGCCAGCCAGCGGTGCTGGCGCAGGGGCCGGGCGAATTGCACCAGCCGCCAGAAATAACCCTGCGGCACAGCAGGTGCCGCACCATCAGCCACGGCTACGCTCCGCCCGGCCGGGTCCGATCCGCAATGTTGTCATGACACCCTCACCCGGATCGCTCGACGCCACATCTGGCGCCCTTGTAGCGCGGCTGTGGCGAACCTTGCGTGCAACAGTGAACATTTCGCGGGGCCGCGCGTTAACCGCCGTCATTAAGGGGGAGTAGTGGCATGACGCGCGACGCGATCGCAAATGCGGAGATTGCGGAAGGCCAAGGCATTGAGCCGTCTTCGGGCGGAAACAATCTGATCGGCGCGCTGCGCCCGGCGGATTTTCTGCTGCTGCGCCAGCAATTGCGCCGCATCGACCGACCGGCGGGAGCCGTGCTGTACGAGCCGGGCGACGATGTGCGCTCGGTCTATTTCCCCTGCGGCCAGACTCTCGTCTCCTTCATGGTGATGCTGGATGACGGGCGGATGGTGGAAATCACCTCCATCGGCCGCGAGGGCGCGGTTGGCGGCATCGTCTCGCAGGGCCGGCTGCCGGCCTATGCGCGCGCCGTGGTGCAGATCGGCGGGCCGCTGCTGCGCCTCGACGTCGCCGATCTCGACCGGGCCAAGCAGACCTCGCCGCCGCTGAACCAACTTTTCGCGCGCTATGCCGACTGCCTGCTTGCGCAGGTTTTCCAGTCGGTCGCCTGCAACGGCGCCCATTCGATCGAACAGCGCGCCGCCAAGTGGCTCTCCGCCGCGCTCGACCGCACGGGGGACGAGACGATCCGCCTCACCCAGGACCAGCTCGCCTCCATGCTGGCGGTGGGGCGCTCCTATGTCAGCCGGGTGCTGCAGGAATTTCGACGCAGCGGCGCGGTCGAGCCCGGCCGCGGCCGGCTGGTCATCAAGGATCCCGAGCGGCTGCGGTCCATGAGCTGCAGCTGCCACACCACCATCCGCCGCCATTTCGACGACGTGCTGGCGGGCGTCTATCCCGCCGGCAACGAGGTCGCGGAGGGGCCGGTCATCACCAATGGGCCGGCCTTCCGGCCCTGAGCCCGCTTATGTAAGGCCGGGGAAGAGCGCGCGCAGGCTGGCCACCAGCATCTCCATGGCGATGGCCGCCAGCACCATGCCCATCAGCCGCTTGGTCACGCTCATCACTGTGGGCGAAACGATGCGGCCGATGAAGGGGCCGGACACCAGCGTCGCGCCGAGCAGGATGACGAAAACCACGATGCCCGCGCCAAGCGCGACCTGCTCGTCGCGGTCATGGGCATCATGGGCATAGACAATCAGCGCCGAGATAGTACCCGGCCCGAGCAGGATCGGGATGGCCAGCGGGTAGAAGGCAACATTGCTGGCGCTGTTGAACGTCGCCTTCTCGGCGCCGGAGCCGCCATGGGTCGCACTGTCCTCGCCATGCAGCATGGAAAGCGCGATCAGCAGCACGATCAGCCCGCCGGCGAGGCGGAAATGATCGACGTCGAGGCCGAAGAAGCCAAGTATCGCGCTGCCCGCCAAGGCCGAGACGAAACAGCCGACTGTCACGGTCACCGTGACGAGGATGGCAGCGCGCCGCTGTTCGGCCTCGCCCATATCCGATGTGAGCGACAGGAAGATCGGCAGGTTGGCGATCGGGTTCATGATCGCGAACAGCGCCGCGAACACCTTGGCCGCGAAGGCAAAATCCATCGTCGTCCGCTCTCCCTGATATGCGGGCCACAGGCGCCCGTCCCTGTCTAGCATCGGCAGGACGGCGGCGCCTGTCCATTCGTCCGGCGACCCGTCTTCCGGCGTCCCCGGCGGAACCGATTCACCTTTGCGCGGGATGCGCGCGACGCGACAGAGCTTGTGTGCCGGGCGGCGGCATGGCATGCGCGGGGCATGCGCGCTTCAGATAATCCCACACCCGCCCTGCCGCCCATCATCGCCTCCTTCGCGAAAATCGCCGCGAATTACGACGTCATCCTCTGCGACGTCTGGGGCGTGCTTCATAATGGCGTTGCCGCCTTCGCGCCGGCCGCCGAGGCGCTGAAGCGCGCCCGCGCCGCCGGGACGACCGTCATCCTTGTCTCCAACGCGCCGCGCCCGCGCGAGGGCGTGGCGAAGATCCTCGACGGGCTCGGCGTGCCGCGCGATGCCTATGACACCATCGTCACCTCCGGCATGGTGACGAACGCCCTGCTGGCCGGCCGTGCGGGAACCAGGTTCTGGCACCTCGGCCCGGAACGCGACATCGGCATCTATGACGGGCTCGACCTCGTCTTCAGCGGGCTGGAAGATGCCGAGCTGATCGTCTGCACCGGCCTGTTCGACGACACGGTCGAGACGCCTGAGGATTATGCCGACCGGCTTAGGGCCGCGCGGGCGCGCAAGCTGCCGTTCATCTGCGCCAATCCCGACATCGTGGTGGAGCGCGGCGGCGACCTGATCTGGTGCGCCGGCGCCATCGCCGAGGCCTATGCGCAGCTCGGCGGCGAGGTCGTGTTCTGCGGCAAGCCGCATCGGCCGATCTATGAGACCGCGCTCGCCACGGCACGCACGCTGCGGGGGAGCGCCACCCCGGCCGGCCGCGTCATCGCCATTGGCGACGCTCTGCGCACGGATCTGGCCGGCGCGCTTGGCGTGGGGATCGACTGCCTTTTCGTCGCCGCCGGCATCCATGCCGGCGAGCTGGGCCTCGAACATGGCGGAACGGTCGATCCGAAGGCGCTGGCGCGCCTGCTTGCCGACGGCCCCGGCAACCCCACGGCCGTCACCGCGCGCCTCGTCTGGTGAGCCCCGTGTTGGTGCGCATTGACGCGGCCGGACGGTGGGCCCACTAAATCGGGCCGACCGACCCGTCCCCGGATAACGCGATGATCCCCGCGCAATGACCCAGCCTCCCGCCGACTCGCACCACCGGCCCCGCCCCTTCCACATCCTGCGCGATCCCGACAGCCTCCCGCCCGAGCTGGCGCATCCCGTCGTCGCGATCGGCAATTTCGACGGCGTGCATCGTGGCCACCGGGCGGTGATCGGTACCGCCATCGACCAGGCCCGTTCGCTCGGCCGGCCGGCAGTGGCGCTCACCTTCGAGCCGCACCCGCGCGCTTTCTTCCGCCCGTCGGAGCCGCTGTTCCGGCTGACCCCGGAGCCGATGAAGCTCAAGCGCCTTTCCGAAACCGGCCTCGATGGCGCGCTGCTGATGAGCTTCGACGCCGCGCTGGCGGGGCTGGATGCGGAGAGCTTCGTCGACGAATTGCTGGTGCGCCGGCTCGGCGTCTCCATGGTGGTGGCGGGCTACGACTTCCATTTCGGCAAGGGACGCGGCGGCTCGCCGAGCTTTCTGCGCGAGGCCGGCAAGCGCCACGGATTCCCGGTGGAGATCGTGCCCCCGCTGCTCGACGAGGGCGCGCAGATTTCCTCCAGCGTCATCCGCGCCGCCCTCGCCCAAGGCCGCGTCGAGCAGGCCGCCGACATGCTGGGAGCGGCCTGGGAGATCGAGGCCGAGGTGATCCATGGCGACAAGCGCGGGCGCGAGCTCGGCTATCCCACCGCCAATATGCGGCTCGATCCGGCGATCACCCTCGCCCACGGCATCTATGCCGTCACGGTCGAGATCGACGGCGTGCGCCACAAGGGCGTCGCGAGCTTCGGCCGCCGGCCGACCTTCGACGACGGCGCGCCCCGGCTGGAGAGCTTCATCTTCGACTATTCCGGCGATCTCTATGGCCGCCGGCTCACCGTGGCCTTCCACGCCTATCTGCGGCCCGAGCTGAAGTTCGACAGCATCGAAGCGCTGATCGCGCAGATGGACATCGACAGCACGCGGGCGCGAGCGGCGCTGGAGTAGTCGGGTTTCGGCCAAAGAGCCTTGCGCTGGGTCCCGGCTCTGCGCAGAACTCCGCGCAGCGGCCGAACGGCCCTTGCGCACCAGCCATTCCCGCCCTTGCACCGCCCCGGCGCTGCGCTTAAACCGTGCGGCGAGTAAGGGAGCGCGTGATGACGAGCCGCAACAGCGATGGTCGCAATGTGAACGAGCCTGCCGACGAGACGGCGGCGCGCGATTATTCCTCGACCCTGTTCCTGCCGCAGACCGAATTTCCCATGCGCGCGGGCCTGCCGCAGCGCGAGCCGGAACTCTTGGCCCGCTGGGAGCGCATCGACCTCTACGGCCAGCAGCGCAAGGCCGGCGAGGGCCGTCCGCGCTTCGTGCTGCATGACGGCCCGCCCTATGCGAATGGCAACATCCATATCGGCCACGCGCTCAACAAGATCCTGAAGGACGTGGTGGTGCGCTCTCAGGGAGCCCTCGGCCACGATTCCAACTATGTGCCCGGCTGGGACTGCCACGGCCTTCCCATCGAGTGGAAGATCGAGGAGCAGTACCGCGCCAAGGGCAAGAACAAGGACGAGGTGCCGGTCGTCGAGTTCCGCCAGGAATGCCGCGCCTTCGCCGAAGGCTGGATCGACGTGCAGCGCGCCGAGTTCAAGCGCCTCGGCGTCGAGGGCGACTGGTCGCACCCCTATGTGACGATGAGCTATGACGCGGAAGCGCAGATCGCCCGCGAGATCATCAAATTCGCCGGCAATGGCCTGCTCTATCGCGGCTCCAAGCCGGTAATGTGGTCCGTGGTCGAGCGCACCGCGCTGGCGGAAGCCGAGGTGGAGTATCACGACCACCAGTCGACCACGATCTTCGTGAAATTCCCCGTCACCGGCTATCGCAAGAGCGCGGCGACCGCTGGTGGCCTGCCCAAGGGGCTGGAGCCCGCCGACAAGGCCGCCGACATCCACCTGTTCCCCTCTTATGAGGGTGCCTCCATCGTCATTTGGACGACCACGCCCTGGACCATCCCCGGCAACCGCGCCATCGCCTTCTCGCCGGATGTGACCTATGCGGTGTATGAGGTTACCGAGGCCGCGCACGACAACTGGGCCAAGGTCGGCGAGCACTTCATCCTCGCCGACAAGCTGGCCGAGGAAGTGTTCAAGGCCGCCCGCGTCACCGGCTATGAGCGCCACCGCGAGGTCGACCCGACCCATCTCGTCTGCGCGCATCCGCTGAAGGGCGTCGAGGGCACGCAGGGCTATTTCGACTTCGCCGTGCCGGTCGTGGCCGGCGACTTCGTCACCGACGACACCGGCACCGGCTTCGTGCACATCGCGCCGGGCCATGGCGCCGACGACTTCAACCTCTACATCGCCGAGCGGCTGGGCGAGGTGCCGCACACGGTGGGCCCGGACGGGCGCTATTACGACCACGTGCCGCTCTTCGCCGGCGCTCGCGTCATGGACGACAAGGGCAAGGATGGCGACGCCAATGACGTCGTCATCAAGACGCTCGCGGCCGCCGGCAAGCTGATCGCCCGCGGACGGCTGAAGCACCAGTACCCGCACAGCTGGCGCTCCAAGGCTCCGGTGATCTTCCGCAACACGCCGCAATGGTTCATCGCGATGGACAAGGACATCGCGGCGGCGGACGGCTCGACCACCGGCGGCGACACACTGCGGGCGCGCGCGCTCGGCGGTATCGCCGGTGTCGACTGGGTGCCCGCTTCCGGCCAGAACCGCATCACCGGCATGATCGAGAACCGTCCGGACTGGGTGGTCTCGCGCCAGCGCGCCTGGGGCGTGCCGATCGCCGTCTTCGTGCGCGACACCGGCGACGGCAATGTCGAGATCCTGCGCGACGAGACGGTCAACAAGCGCATCGCCGATGCCTTCGCGGCCGAGGGTGCCGATGCCTGGTACAAGGACGGCGCGGCCCAGCGCTTCCTCGGCACCGACTACAACTCGAACGAATGGCACAAGGTCGACGACATTCTCGACGTGTGGTTCGACAGCGGCTCCACCCATGCCTTCACGCTGGAAGTGCGCGAGGACCTGAAGGTCAACCGCGCCTTCACCGGCGGGCCGGACCGGGTGATGTATCTGGAAGGCTCGGACCAGCATCGCGGCTGGTTCCACTCCTCGCTTCTGGAGAGCTGCGGCACGCGCGGGCGCCCGCCTTACGACGTGGTGCTGACGCACGGCTTCGTGCTCGACGAGCAGGGCCGCAAGATGTCGAAATCGGTCGGCAATGTCGTCGCCCCGCAGGAGGTCATCAAGTCCTCCGGCGCCGACATTCTGCGCCTGTGGGTCTGCGCTTCGGACTATTCCGACGATCTGCGCATCGGCCCGGAGATCCTCAAGACCACCGTCGAGACCTATCGCAAGCTGCGCAACACGCTGCGCTGGCTCCTGGGGTCGCTGCACCATTATCGCGAGGCCGAGCGCGTCGCCTATGCCGACATGCCGGCGCTGGAGCGCATGGTGCTGCACCGCGTGCACGAACTCGACCGGACGGTGCGCGAAGCCTACGCCGCGTTCGACTTCAAGCGCGTGCACGCGGCACTGTCGTCCTTCATGACCACCGAGCTGTCGGCCTTCTATTTCGACGTGCGCAAGGACGCCCTCTATTGCGACCCGATCTCCTCGGTGACGCGCCGGGCGTGCCTGACCGTGTTGGACGAGGTGTTCAGCCGCCTCGTCGTCTGGCTGGCGCCGATCCTGCCGTTCACGTCGGAAGAGACCTATCTGTCGCGCTTCCCCTCTGAGACCGGTTCGGTGCATCTGCTCACCTTCCCGGATACGCCGGCGAAGTGGCGGGATGAGACGCTGGCGGATGAGTGGCGCAAGATCCGCCTGGTACGCCGCGTCGTGCTCGGTGCGCTGGAAGTCGAACGCGCCGCCAAGCGCATCGGCTCCAGCCTGGAAGCGGCGCCGATCATCCACGTCACCGACGCGAACCTGTTCGCCGCGGTCAGCGCGGTCGATCTGGCGGAAGTGTGCATCACCTCCGACGCGCATCTGATGCCGGATGCGGGCCCGGCCGACGCCTTCCGCCTCGATGAGGTGCCCGGCGTTGCCGTGGTGC
This sequence comes from Ancylobacter novellus, assembly GCA_003241485.1. Taxonomy (GTDB): domain Bacteria; phylum Pseudomonadota; class Alphaproteobacteria; order Rhizobiales; family Xanthobacteraceae; genus Ancylobacter; species Ancylobacter novellum_A. Next base: position 90,679 of record QFQD01000007.1, on the reverse strand, counting down.
CGGCGCGGGCGCAGGGCCACAAATGCGCGCGCTCCTGGAAGATCTCCCCGCTGGTGGGCACCGATCCGGAATTCCCGGATGTGACGCCGCGCGACGCCATCGCGCTGCGCGAGCTCGCCATCGCCCGCCGCGCGGCGGAATGAAGACGCGGCCATGAAGCTGCGTCTTTCCGGCCCACTCACGCTCTATGGCGGCGGCTTCGCGCTCGCGGCGCTGGTGATCGACCAGGCCTCGAAGCTCGCGGTGCTGCATGGCGTGGATTTCGGCGACAGCGGCATCGTGCGGCTGCTGCCCTTCCTCGACCTCGTGCGGGCGTGGAACACCGGCATCAGCTATGGCCTGTTCTCGCAGGGGATCGATGGCTGGTGGCTGCTCGGCGGGCTGAAGCTCGCCGCCGCCATCCTGTTCTGGTTCTGGCTGGCGCGCGTCCACCGCAAGATCGAGGCGGCCGCGCTCGGCCTCCTGATCGGCGGGGCGCTCGGCAACGCCATCGACCGGCTTGCCTATGGCGCCGTGTTCGACTTCATCTCGCTGCACGCCTTCGGCTTCTACTGGTACGTGTTCAATCTCTCCGACGTCGCCATTGTTGCCGGCGTCGGGCTGCTTTTGTATGACTCGCTGCGCGGGGGCGCCGCAAAATAGCCGTCCTGACATGGAAGCTGTCGGAAAAGCAGTTTTCTATGCGTGACGCGGTGCTGAGCGATCGGACGGACGATCCGCTTGAGGCCGCAGGAGACGATCGGATGACGAAACGACCCCTCACGATGACGGCCGGCCGGTCCTCGGCCCTGATGTCCGGCATCTTCTGCGCGGCCGTTATGGTTGCCGTTCCCTTCGGGATTTCCCCTGCCTCGGCGCAGGAGGATAATTTCACCGAGCAGTTGCTGACCAATCTCGGTCTGGTGCCGCCGCCGCCGCCGGATATCAATTATCGCGAGCGCGCCCCGCTGGTGGTGCCGCCATCGGGTGACGTGCTGCCGCCGCCGCGCAGCGCCGACTCGATCACGCAGAATCCGGCCTGGCCGAAGGATGCCGACCAGGAGCGCAGGAAGGCCGAAGCCCGCGCGGCGCGCGCCACGCCGACCAGCTTCAGCGACACGCAGGCGACCCGCGCCCTCACCCCGGCCGAAATGGCCCGCGGCACCAATCCGAACGCCACCGGCGCCAGCGGCCAGGCGGCAGCCCGCAACAATTCGTCCCGTCCGGACTGGCTGAAGCCGGGTTCGGGTACCGGCCTCGGTAGCCTCTGGAACAAGCAGCCTGAAAAGCCGCTCGCCTTCGAGGGCGAGCCCGAGCGCGAGGCGCTGATCCAGCCGCCGCCGGGCTACCAGACGCCCGCCCCGGGCGCGGCCTATGGCGTGGTGGCCGACCGGCCCGAAGAAAAGGGCTGGAACCTGCCGGACTGGTTCGATCGCTCCCAGCGCAACACCGACCGCAACTGATGCCACGGGGCGCGGCTTCGCGCTCACACGGGATTGACCCCGGGCCCGCCGCCGCGCCGCCTTTTCTGTGGCAGACTACCGGCAAGGCGGGCCGAATCCGATCTTCCCTGCCTCTCTTGTCGCGCCTTTATCGCCGCGTGACGCCCCCCGGCGTATCGCGGCCTTTCCTGCGGCCCGTTCCCACGGCGGCGACATGGCTGTCGCCGGTCGTGTGGCCGTTTCAAAGCGCCGTCCCTATATCGGGGCGACAAAACGGATAATGTGACCGGAATGGCGTCTCGAACCCTGTCGACTGGAAAGCTGATGTCCGCCGTGATGCTGATCGCCGCCTCCCTCGCCTCGACCAAGGCCGCGCAGGCGGCGGATGTCGCCTCCTTCACCCTCGACAACGGCATGGAAGTGGTGGTCGTGCCCGATCATCGCGCCCCCGTCGTCACCCATATGGTGTGGTACCGCGTCGGTTCCGCCGACGAGCAGCCGGGCAAGTCCGGCATTGCCCATTTCCTCGAGCACCTGATGTTCAAGGGCACCGCGACTCACCCGGCCGGCGAGTTCTCGCAGGTTGTCGGTAAGCTCGGCGGCCAGGAGAACGCCTTCACCTCGCAGGACTACACCGCCTATTTCCAGCGCGTCGCCAAGGAGCACCTCGGCACGGTGATGGAGTTCGAGGCCGACCGCATGACCGGGCTCGTGCTCACCGACGAGGTTGTGCTGCCCGAGCGCGACGTGGTGCTGGAAGAGCGGCGCATGCGCACGGACAACGACCCGTCCTCGCAGCTCTCCGAAGCGGCGCAGGCGGCTATGTATGTCAACCACCCCTATGGTCACCCGATCATCGGCTGGGAAGACGAGATCAAGCAGCTCAACCGCGAGGACGCGCTCGCCTTCTATCGCCGCTTCTACACGCCCAACAACGCCATCCTCGTGGTGGCCGGCGATGTCGAGCCGGACGAGGTGAAGAAGCTCGCCGAGGCGACCTATGGCAAGGTGGAGCGCCGCGCCGAGACCGCCGAGCGCGTGCGCCCGGCCGAGCCCACCCCGCGCGCCGAGCGCCGGCTGGTGCTGTCCGATCCGCGTGTCGGCCAGCCGAACCTCTCGCGCGCCTATCTGGTGCCGTCCTATCGCCAGGCGAAGGAGGAGAGCGTGGCGCTCGACGTGCTGTCGCAGGTTCTCGGCGGCGGCTCCACCGGCCGACTTTACCGCACTCTCGTGGTCGAGAAGGGTCTCGCGGCCAATGCCGGCGCCTGGTACCAGTCGACCGCGCTGGACGCCACGCGCTTCGGCATCTCCGCCACGCCGCGTCCGGAAGTGACGATGGAAGCGCTGGAAGCCGCGCTCGACGAGGCCATCGGCGATCTCGCCAAGAACGGCCCGGCCGCCGACGAGCTGGAGCGCGCCAAGACCCGCCTCGTGGCCGAGGCGATCTATGCGCAGGACAATCAGGCAACGCTCGCCCGCATTTACGGCGCCGCGCTGACCACCGGCTCGACGCCGGAAGACGTGAAGATCTGGCCGGACATGGTCAAGACCGTCACCGCCGAGCAGGTGCGCGACGCGGCGCGGCGCTATCTCGTGCCCGCGCGGGCCGTGACCAGCGAGCTGCTGCCGGTGAAGCCCTCGCCGGCCACCGCCACGACGCCGGAGAAGCGCTCATGAGCGGCGCCCGGCGCGGCGCGCTCCGCCGCCTCGACACACGCCGCTCCTCGCCGTCTCTGTTTCGCCGAGCCCAACCCCTCCTTGCCGCGGTTCTGACTGTCATGACCATCGCTCTCGCGCCTGTCACGCCCGCCCAGTCCCAGACGACGCGCATCCAGCGCGTGGTCAGCCCCGGCGGGATCGAGGCCTGGCTGGTGCACGACACCACTTTGCCGCTGGTGGCGATGGAGATCGGCTTCATGGGCGGCGCCGCGCAGGACCCGGCGGACAAGCCCGGCGTCGGCAGCCTCACCGCCTCGCTGCTCGACGAGGGCGCCGGCGATCTCGATGCCCGCGCCTTCCAGGACCGGATGGCGGAAAAGGCGATCGAACTGCGCTTCGATGCCTCGCGCGACATGGTCGGCGGCTCGCTGCGCACCCTTTCGGAGAATATCGAACCGGCCTTCGAGTTGCTGCGCCTCTCTGTGAACGAGCCGCGCTTCGACGACGAGGCGGTGGAGCGCATCCGCCAGGGCCAGCTCGCGGGACTGCGCCGCCGGCTCAACGATCCCTCGACGCTGGCGAGCCTGGGCTGGTCCGCCAAGGCGTTCCCGAACCATCCCTATGGCCGGCCGGTTTCGGGCACGCTGGAAAGCGTGCCGGCCATCACCCGCGATGACCTCGCCAGCTTCGCCAAGCGCACCATGGCGCGTGACAACCTCAAGATCGCGGTGGTCGGCGACATCTCGGCGGAGCAGCTGGCCCCCGCTCTCGACAAGATCTTCGGTGCGCTGCCGGCCAAGGCCGAGCTGACCCCGGTGCCGGACGTGGTGCCGCAGGGCCTCGGCGCGACGGAAGTCAAGGAACTCGACGTTCCGCAGACCTCGGTGATCTTCGGCGGCATCGGCCTGAAGCGCAACGACCCGGACTTCATCCCCGCCTTCGTGCTGAACCACATTCTGGGCGGTTCGGCGTTTTCCTCGCGGCTGTTCAAGGAAGTGCGCGAGAAGCGCGGCCTCGCCTATTCGGTCTACAGCCACCTCGCCCCGCTCGACCATGCGGCGCTGATCCTCGGCGGCACGGCGACGAAGAACGACCGGACGGGCGAATCCATCGACCTGATCCGCGCCGAATATCTCAAGCTCCTGACCGACGGCCCGAGCCAGGAGGAGCTGGACGACGCCAAGAGCTATCTGATCGGCTCCTTTGCGCTCCGTTTCGACAGCTCTGCCAAGGTCGCCTCCCAGCTGCTTCAGATCCAGATCGACAATCTCGGCATCGACTATATCGACGTGCGCAACCAACTGGTCGCCGCCGTGACGCTGGATGACGTCAAGCGGGTCGCCGGGCGGCTGCGGGAAAACCCGGCGCTGCTGTTCAGCCTTGTCGGCAAGCCGAACGGCCTCGTGCCGAACGGCGGCTGATCGGCCGACCGGCTTGCAGCCGCGAATCGTGCGCGGGAAGCCCGCGCACGATGTTCCCCCCGCCCGCATTGCCCTGCTATAAGGGCCGCCGGTCAAGAAACGCCGAACGGAACGATCCCCGCCTCACGACCTGATCGGGGAGATGTGACGTCCTTGTCAGCCTTGGGCGGGAGTGTGCGTATGCGTCGTGCTGAACTGCGGTACCGAAACGGTGGCGAAGGTCGATCTGCGGGTGGGTCCAGTCCGGGCCCGGCGCGGCACGGCTTGCCCGCGCTCCTTGCCATCCCCGCGCTGGCGCTGCTGCTGGCGGGTTGCGGCGGCGGCATAGGCGGCGGCAACGGCCTCGAAGGGCCGATGGGCTCGGGCGATGCCGGTGGACAGGGCGCCTTCGGCTCGGAGATGCAGACCACGACGGTCGCCCCCACCGGCGGCAACAGCGCCGCGGCGCGGACCGCCCCCGCCACGCGGCAAGCGGCGGCGAGCCAGACGGCGTCGACGGTGGATGTGGTCGGCTCCCAGAATGCCGCGACCGGCGCCCAGCCGTCCGACGTCTCGGATTTCGCCTGCCCGCCGATTCAGGTGCGGGGCGGGGCGGGGTCCTGGCAGGTGACGGAAGGCGGCGCCGAGGGCGGCATTCGCTATCAGGCGACGCTCGGCCAGTTCGCCCGCGAGTGCCGCTATACCTCGCCCGAGATGAATATGCGCGTCGGCATTCAGGGCCGCGTGCTGCTCGGCGCCAAGGGCGGTCCCGGCAAGGTCAACGTGCCGATCCGCCTCGCCGTGGTGAAGGAAGGCCCGGTGCCGGAATCGGTGTGGACCAAGTTCTATTCGGTGCCGGTCGAGATCGGCCCCAATGTACTGCAGGTTGACTTCGGCCTCGTCGCCGACGACGTGAATTTCCCGCGCCCCGATGCGGCGACGCTGGACAAATATGTCGTCTATGTCGGCTTCGACCCCCAGGGCGCGGCAACCGCCGACCGCCCCGCCCGCCAGCGCCCCGCCCAGCAGGCGCGCCCGAAGCCGGCCCAGAGCAGCGCGCCGGCAGCGGCGCGCCCGGCGGCAACCACCACGCCAACCGCCGTGCGGGTCGCACCGTCCGCCCAGCCCGCAGCGGCCCCCGCCGCCGCGGCACCGGCACCGGCACAGGCGGCCAAGCCCCTCACACCGGCGGCCGCGACAACGCCGACCCCGGCGCCGGATAATAGCGATACGCAGTGGATCGGCGCCCCGGCGCCCTCGACCGGGACCTTCGCACAGTAGCGGAGCGTCCGGCGTAACGATGCGGCGAGGAGATCTACTCCTCGTCGAAATGCCCCTTGCGGATCCGCCGCATCACCAGCCAGATCGCCAGCGCGACGAAGGGCACGGCCGCCGCAGTGGCGGTGCCGACGTCGTAATGGATCCCCGCCGCCTCGCCGCGCGCGTGCAGCCCCTCCAGCACATAGTGCAGCAGGCTGATCACGTAATAGGAGATGGCGGCCACCGACAGGCCTTCGACCGTCTGCTGCAGGCGCAGCTGCAGCCGTGCCCGCTTGTTCATGCTGCGCAGCAGGTCGCGGTTCTGCTGTTCCAGCTCGACATCGACGCGGGTGCGCAGCAGATTCGCCGCGCTGGTGAGCTTGACCGACAGATTGGCCTGGCGCTGCTCGATCGCCTGGCAGGTGCGCATCGCCGGCTGCAGCCGGCGCAGCAGGAATTGCTGCCAGGTGGGATAGCCCGAAATGGTCCGCTCGCCGATGGCGCGCAGGCGCGCATTGACGATCTCCTCATAGGCGCGCGTCGCGCCGAAGCGGAACAGCGAGGCCGCCGCATCCGCCTCCAGCTCGGAGGCGAGCGAGGTGAGCGCATCCAGCAGCTTGTTGTTCGCCGCCAGCCCCTCTGTCTGACGCATCTCCTCGGTCAGCGCACCGAGCTGGTTCTCGATGCGTGCCACGGTGGGGGCAAGGCGCTGCGCCTCCGGCAGCCCGAGCAGGGCGAGCGTGCGATAGGTCTCGATCTCCAGCACGCGCTGGACCAGCGCGCCGGCGGCGTCCGGCGTCATGCCGCGGTCGCGCACGAGAATGCGCACGAAGCCGGAAGGATCAGGCTGGAAGTCGGTGGCGATCTCCGCAAAGCCGTCCTCCACATCCGAGCGCGCGAGGCTGGCGCGGTCGAACAGCCGGTCGAGCGGCAGCGCGTCGGCCGTGTCGGTAACGAGCTGCAGATCCACCGCCACCAGCAGCGGCCCCGGCTGGGGTACCTGCAGCAGCGTATCGGCCAGCGCGCTCGATGAGGGATGGAAGGGCAGCCCGCCCTCGACCAGGTCCTCGGCCGGCAGTTCCCAGGTGTATGTGGTGAACTCGGCGTGGCGCTCCCAGCGCACGACCGCGCCGCCGAAGCTCACGCGGTGCTGCTTGGCCTCGCGGCCCGGCCCGGACTGGCCGCGCGACGCGCACAGCGCGGCGAAGGCCGCACGGTCGGCCTTGGCCTGCTCGCGGTCGACGAGAAAGGCGACATGGAGGAGGCGCGCCGGTGTCGAGACCGGCACGAAGGGTCGCGCATGAAGCTCGGCAAGCACGGGCGCGCGCAGCGGGTGATCGTAGAAGGCGCGCACCTTCGGCAAAGCCGGGGCTTGGGATCCACTGGCATTCGACGTCACGACACCTGCTCCCTCGTCGCCCGGACGACACGACGCCTCTTCCGGCACGACCTTTTATCGCTGGCGGACATCCGCGCTGGAACCGCAGACGGCCCAAGTGGGTTGCATGCGGCAAGCGGGCTGGCAAGACCGGCGCGCCCACCTGCCGCAGCCGCGTTCCTGCCCTTCGGTGAGGTCGGAAGGCAGCTGTTGCCCATTCGCATCAGCCATTTGGCGGAAGCGGGGGCGCATTATAATTCGTTTGCGTTGCCGAACATGGCAGATGCATGAAGGTAGTCAGTCTTTTCGGGATTCATCACATGAAGTTCGCGCGGGCTCTGGGTTTTAGCGTCATCGCCGTCGTCGCTCTGGCACTCGCCGCGACCCTCTCCACTTCAGCCGAGGCGCAGACGCGCAAGCCGCCGCAGGTACGCGTCTATCTGCTGCGTGGCCTCGCCAACATCTTCTCCTTCGGCATGGATGATCTCGCCACCAAGCTGAACGCGCGCGGCATCAAGGCGACCGTGCATTCCTATGTCGACTGGCAGACCCTGAGCGCCGTCGCGGTGGAAGACGCCGCCGCCGGCAAGCGCCGTCCGACCCCGGTCATCATCATCGGCCATTCGCTCGGCGCCGACGCCGCGGTCTATATGGGCAACAAGGTCAGCGGCGCCGGCGTGCCCGTGCCGCTCGTCGTCACCTTCGATCCGGTGACCCCCACCACCGCCTCCGCCAAGATCGGCAAGGTGGTGAACTATTATCAGGCCGGCGGCTCCGGCAAGGCGGTGTCCGGTCCGCGCGTCGACAATATCGACCTCACCGGCCAGGGCTCGCTCAGCCACTTCAACATCGAGAAGGCCGCGAACCTGCACCAGCGCGTGATCGCCATGATCGAGGCGCCGGTTCGCCAGCCGGTGCGTCGCCCGGCCCCCGCGCCGCAGGCGGCGGCGCCCACCGCCGCCGTGACGGCACCGACGGAAACCGCCGCAGCCCCCGGCACGGCGACCGCCGTTCCCGCTGTCGTGCGCACCCCGAACTAAGGGCGCCCGCGCTCAGGCGGGGACGACCGAGAACACCACGAAAGTGTGCAACTCGCCGTCCTCGTCGCGCAGGGAGACATATTCACCCGGCGTGAAGGCGTGGTCGGCGAAGCGATAGCCGGCCTCGTCGTCATCATCGGTGCCCGCCTCATAATCGAACACCCAGGTCGACCCGCCCGCGCCACCGGCGCGGTGCACGAGCCTGCCGTTTTCCGGCGCGTCATTGCCCCAGAAGCGGGTGACGCTGCAGGCGTCGCGCCAGCTCTTCCAGCCTTCCAGATCGATATGGCCGCGCGCGTCCAGCGGGGCGACGAATTCGTAGCCGTGCCGGGCGCTGCCGTCGGGAAACGCCTTGGAACGGGCGAGATGCAGGCGGATGCGCTGGAGCGCGATGGCGGCGACGTCGTTCATGCGGGCCTCCCTTGTCCGGGCCGGGTAGTTTCCACCGACATTTCTATGCCCGTCGACATGTGGCCCGCCTTGACGCTGCGCAAGGGTGCCGGCGACCGACGGGAGCACACGCTCGCCTCCGCCATTGGTCTAGTTTTTTTACCATAGGCGCGGTAATGGCTTTTCCCTAGAATGGCTCGAAAGCAAAGAGCCGTTTCGGGAAGAGGAGGAACGCCATGTCCGGTCTCGTCATGCCGGCGCCAAAGGCCGACGTGCTCGCCCGCCGCCGCGAGATCGTCGCGGCGCTGCGCGCGATCGTTCCCGGCGAAGGCGTCATCGACACCGAGACGGAGATGCGTCCCTTCGAGAGTGACGGTGTCACCGCCTATCGCCAGCTGCCGCTGGTGGTCGTGCTGCCCTCCACCACCGAGCAGGTCTCCAAGGTGCTCGCTTATGCCAATGCGAACGGCATTCCGGTGGTGCCGCGCGGGGCGGGCACCTCGCTGTCAGGCGGCGCGCTGCCGCTGGAAGACGGCATCCTGCTCGGCATGGGCAAGTTCAACCGCATCCTCGACATCGATTTCGACAACCGCACCGTGGTCGCCCAGCCGGGCGTCACCAATCTCGGCATCACCACGGCGGTGGCGCATGAAGGCTTCTACTACGCCCCGGACCCCTCCTCGCAGATCGCCTGCACGATTGGCGGCAATGTCGGCGAGAATTCCGGCGGCGTGCACTGCCTGAAATACGGGCTGACGACCAATAATGTGCTCGGCGTCGAGATGGTGCTGATCACCGGCGAGATCATCCGCCTAGGGGGCAAGCACCTCGATTCCGGCGGGCTGGATCTGCTCGGCCTCATCGTCGGCTCGGAAGGGCTGCTCGGCGTCGTCACCGAGGTCACGGTGCGCATTCTGAAGAAGCCGGAGACGGCGCGCGCGGTGCTGCTCGGCTTCCCCTCCTCCGAGGCGGCGGGCGCCTGCGTCGCCGCCATCATCGCCGCCGGCATCATTCCCGGCGGCATGGAGATGATGGACCGCATGATGGTCCACGCCGCCGAGGCCTTTCTCGGCGCGGGCTATCCGCTCGATGTCGAGGCGCTGCTGATCGTCGAGCTGGACGGGCCTGAGGCGGAGGTGAACCACCTCATCGACCGCGTGGCGGAGATCGGCAACGGGCTCGGCTGCATGACGCTGCGCGCCTCCACCAGCGAGGCCGAGCGCGTCGCCTTCTGGGCCGGGCGCAAGGCGGCGTTTCCGGCGGTGGGGCGCATTTCGCCGGATTATCTCTGCATGGACGGCACCATCCCGCGCAAGGCCCTGCCCGAGGTGCTGCGCCGCATGGAGCAGATGTCGGAGAAGTACGGCCTGAAATGCGGCAACGTCTTTCATGCCGGCGATGGCAACCTGCACCCGCTGATCTGCTACGACGCCAACAAGCCCGGCGAGCTTGAAAAGGCCGAAGCCTTCGGTGCGGACATATTGCTGCTGTGCGTCGAGGTCGGCGGCGTACTGACCGGCGAGCATGGCGTCGGCGTGGAAAAGCGCGACCTCATGCCATCCATGTTCAATGAGACCGACCTCGCCCATCAGCAGCGGCTGAAATGCGCCTTCGATCCCGAGGCGCTGCTCAACCCCGGCAAGGTGTTCCCGGTGCTGCACCGCTGCGCGGAACTGGGCAAGATGCATGTGTCGGGCGGCAAGCTGCCTTTCCCTGACATTCCGCGGTTCTGAGCGCGTAGCCGATGTCCACGCTCCTCGTCCGCAACGCCACCGTTCTCGTCACCATGGACGGCGCCCGCCGCGAGATCGCCGGCGGCGGCCTGTTCGCGCGCGACGGGATGATCGAACAGGTGGGCGCGAGCGAGACGCTGCCGGCCACCGCCGACACGGTGCTGGACCTTGCCGGCCATGTCGTGCTGCCCGGCCTGGTGAACTGCCACCACCATCTCGACCAGACGCTGACCCGCAACCTGCCCGCCGCGCAGAACGTCAACCTGTTCCGCTGGCTCACCGCGCATTACCGGCTGTGGGCGGCGCGCACACCGGAAGCCTCGCGCACCGCCACGCTGGTGGGCCTCGCGGAACTCGCGCTGTCAGGCTGCACCACCGCCTTCGACCACGCCTATGTGTTCCGCAATGGCTGCAAGGTGGACGACCAGATCGCGGCGGCCCGCGAGATCGGGATGCGCTTCATGGTCTCGCGCGGGTCGATGTCGCTCGGCCAGTCGAAGGGCGGCCTGCCGCCGGACGACTGCGTCGAGGACGAGGACGACATCCTTGCTGATTCCGAGCGCGTCATCGCCCGCTATCACGACCCCGCCGCGGGCTCGCTCCTGCAGATCGCACTCGCCCCCTGCTCGCCCTTCTCGGTGACGCCGGACCTGATGCGCGACAGCGCGGCGCTGGCGCGGGCCAAGGGCGTGCGGCTGCACACGCACCTGGCCGAGACCATCGACGAGGAGCGCTTCACGCTGGAGCGCTTCGGCAAGCGTCCGGTCGCCTATATGGAGGAACTGGGCTGGCTCAGCGACGATGTCTGGTTCGCCCATGCGGTGCATGTGAATGCTCATGAGATCGGCTGTTTTGCCGGTGCCGGGGTGGGCGTGTGCCATTGCCCCTCCTCCAACATGCGGCTCGCCTCCGGCATCGCCCCGGTGAGGGCCTATGCCCGAGCTGGCGTGAAGGTTGGCCTCGGCGTCGACGGCTCGGCCTCCAATGACGGCAACAACATGCTGGGCGAGGCGCGTCAGGCCATGCTGCTGGCGCGCCTGCAGATCAGCCTGCGCCCGCCCGAGGGGCCGGACACGACGCTCTCCACTTCCGATCCCTCGCGCGATGGCGAATGGATGACCGCGCGCGAGGCGCTGGAACTTGCCACGCTGGGCGGCGCCGCGGTGCTGGGGCGCACCGACATCGGCGCCTTGGCGCCGGGCAAATGCGCCGACTTCTTCGCCCTGCGCCTCGACGACGTCGCCTTTGCCGGCGGGCTTTCCGATCCGGTCGCTGCCGCGCTGTTCTGCACGCCGGGCCGCGCCGCCTTCACCGTGGTGCACGGGCGCCCGGTCGTCGCCCATGGCGAGATCGTCACCATCGATTTGCCGGCAATCATTGCCGAGCACAACACGCATGCCGCGCGCCTCGCCGCGCTTTCGGGAGTTGCCTGAGATGAGCGACCTTGCCTGCCCCCGCGACGAGGCCGAGGTCGTCGAGACCATCCGCTGGGCGGTCTCGCAGGGGCGCACGCTGGATGTGGCCGGCAGCCGCTCCAAGGCGGCGCTCGGGCGCGCCATCCAGACCGACCTGACGCTTGAGCTTTCCGCGCTTGCGGGCGTGACGCTGTATGAGCCGGAAGAGCTGGTGCTGAGCGCCAAGGCCGGCACCACCGTCGCCGAGATCGAGGCGCTGGTGGCCGGTGCCAACCAGATGCTGGCCTTCGAGCCGATGGATTTCGGCCCGCTGCTCGGCCAGAAGGCGGGCAGGGGCACGCTGGGCGGGCTGATGGCCTGTAACCTCGCCGGCCCGCGCCGGCCGAGCGCGGGCGCGGCGCGCGACCATGCGCTGGGGCTGCGCGCCGTCTCCGGCCGGGGCGAGGCCTTCAAGGCCGGCGGACGGGTGGTGAAGAACGTCACCGGCTACGACCTGCCGCGTGGCCTCGCCGGCTCCTACGGCACCTTCGCCGCCTTCACCGAGCTTACCATCAAGGTGCTGCCGCGCCCGGAGACGGTGGAGACGCTGCTGATCCTCGGCCTCGACGACGCCGCCGCGGCCAGCGCGATGAGCGCGGCGGTCGGCTCCTATTACGACGTCTCGGCTGCCGCCCATGTGCCCGCCGACATTGCCGCCGGCCTGCCGGGCGTCGCCAGCGCCGGGACCAGCGTCACCGCGCTGCGGCTGGAAGGCGTCCTGCCCTCCATCCTGCACCGGCGCGGCAAGCTGGAGGCGCTGCTCGGCCCGCGCGGCGCGCTCTCCTTCCTCGATGCATCGGCCTCGCTCGCCTTCTGGCGCGGCGTGCGCGATGTCCAGCCCTTCGCGCTGCCGGAGGGCGGCAATGTCGACACCGCCAGCGCCATCTGGCGCGTCTCCGTGGCACCCATGCAGGGCCCCGCCCTTGGCGCGTCGCTGCGCGAGATCGGCGGGCGCTGCCTCTATGACTGGGCCGGCGGCCTGGTCTGGATCGAGATGCCCGATAGCGAGCCGCGGAGCGCCTTGGTGCGCGGTGCGCTGGCCGCGCTGGGAGGCGGACATGCGACGCTGATCCGCGCCCCCGCTGCGGCCCGGACGGATGACGTGTTCCAACCGCTGGACACCATCACCGGCGCGCTGGTGAAGCGGATGAAGGACGGCTTCGACCCGGCGCGGGTGCTGAGCCCCGGCCGCATGTATGCGGGAGTGTGAGCGATGCAGACCAATTTCTCCCTGGCGCAGCTCGCCGACCCGCAGATGGCACGGTCCGAACAGGTTCTGCGCGCCTGCGTGCATTGCGGCTTCTGCACCGCCACCTGCCCGACCTATGTGCTGCTGGGCGACGAGCTCGACAGCCCGCGTGGGCGCATCTACCTGATCAAGGACATGCTGGAGAACGACCGGCCAGCTACCGCCGAGGTCGCGCGCCATGTCGACCGCTGCCTCTCCTGCCTCTCCTGCATGACGACCTGTCCCTCGGGCGTGCACTACATGCACCTGATCGACCATGCGCGCGACCATGTCGAGCAGACCTATGAGCGCCCGCGGATCGACCGATTCATCCGCGCCTTGCTCGCGCGGGTGCTGCCCAGCCGCGCGCTGTTCCGCCTCGCCATCGGCGGCGCCGTGCTGGCGCGGCCTTTCGCCGGGCTGTTCGAGGCCGTGCCGGCGCTGCGCCCCATCGCCGCCATGCTGAGGCTTGCGCCGGCCCGCCCGGCCACGCGTTCCGCCAGCGAGGGCCAGCGGCGCTTTCCCGCCGAGGGCCCGCGCCGCGCCCGCGTCGCCCTGCTCGACGGTTGCGCCCAGCCGGTGCTGCGCCCGGCGATCGACGACGCGGCGATCCGCCTGCTCACTCGCCTCGGCGTCGAGATCGTGCGCCCCGAGGGCGGCGGCTGCTGCGGCTCGCTCACCCATCACATGGGCAAGGAGGAGCCGGCGCTCGCCAATGCGCGCGCCAATGTCGACGCCTGGATGCGCGAGATCGAGGGCGAGGGGCTGGACGCCATCCTCGTCACCACTTCCGGCTGCGGCACCACGATCAAGGATTATGGCCACATGCTGCGCACCGACCCGGCCTATGCCGAACGCGCGGCCAGGGTCTCGGCGCTGGCGAAGGACGTGAGCGAGTTCCTTGCCGAGCGCGAATTGCCCGTTCCGGTCATCCCCGCCGGCATTCGCGTCGCCTACCATTCCGCCTGCTCGCTGCAGCATGGGCAGCGTGTGCGCACCGCGCCGAAGACGCTGCTGGCCTCGGTGGGTTTCACCGTGCTGGAGCCGGCGGAGGGGCATCTGTGCTGCGGCTCGGCCGGCACCTACAATATTCTTCAGCCGGAGATCGCCGGTCGCCTGCGCGCGCGCAAGGTGGCCAATATCGAGCGCACCGAGCCGCAGATCATCGCCGCCGGCAATATTGGCTGCATGACGCAGATCGGCGGCGGCACGGCCATTCCGGTGGTGCACACGGTGGAGCTGCTCGACTGGGCGACCGGCGGGCCGGTGCCGGACGGTGTGGCGGGCGTGCGCGCAGCCGCCTGACAGAAGGGCACGCGGGCGGCTATGATCGCGGCCCGCGCCCTGTTGCAGGTTTCCCGATGACCCTTCCCCGCCTTCTCGTCCTGTCGCTCGGCGGCACGATCACCATGACGCCCTCGGCCGCTGGCGGCATCGCCCCGACGCTCGGCGCGGCCGAACTGGTGGCGGCTGTGCCCGGCCTCGGCGATGTGGCCGAGATCGAGGCGCGCTCCCCCTTCCGGGTCGGCAGTTCCTCGCTCACCATCGCCAATATCCTCGCGGTCGCCGCAGACATCCGCACCGCCTTCGCCGGCGGGGCCGAGGGCGCGGTGGTCGTGCAGGGCACCGATACCATCGAGGAAACCGCCTTCATCCTCGATCTCGTGGTGCGCGACACGCGCCCCGTCGTGGTGGTCGGCGCCATGCGCGGTCCGCAGACGCCGGGCGCGGACGGGCCGGCCAATCTGCTCGCTGCCGCCCTCGTCGCGGCGAGCCCGCAGGCGCGCGGGCTCGGCACGTTGGTCGTGATGAATGACGAGATCCACGCCGCCCGCTTCGTGCGCAAGGCCCATACCAGCCTCACCTCGGCCTTCGTCTCGGACAATGCCGGCCCGCTCGGCCTCATTGCCGAGGGTCGCCCGCGCCTGCTCACTCGGCTTGTGCCGGTCGATCTGCCGCCACTCGACGGGGCGGGCGACGATCTTCCGCCAGTTGCGCTGGTCAAGATCGCCATGGGCGAGGATGGCCGCCTCATCCGCGCGGTGCCCGGCCTTGGCCATGCCGGTCTCGTCATTGAGGGCGCGGGCGCCGGTCATGTCCCTGCCGCCGTAGCCGAGATCGTCGGCGAGGTCGCCGCACGGATTCCGGTGGTGCTCGCCAGCCGGACGCTGGCCGGGCCCGCCTTCGAGCGGACCTATGGCTATCCGGGCTCGGAGATCGACCTGATCGGGCGCGGCGCCCTGCCCGGCGGTTTCCTCACCGGGTTAAAGGCACGCCTTCTGCTCACTCTGGCGCTGCGCGCCGGCTGGGATCGCGCGGCGCTCAAGGTCGGCTTCGCCGCCTTCGGCTAGGAAGATCCGATGAGAATGCCGGTCAGCAGCACCAATATGCCGCCGAGCACCACCTGCACGATGGCGGAGGTGAACGGCGTCTCCATATAGCGCGTGCGCACCCAGGCGATGGCGGCGAGCTCGATGGCGACGACGACACCGGCCACCGCCGTGGCAGTCCAGAAATCCGGAATGAGATAGGGCAGGGTGTGGCCGAGCCCGCCCAGCACCGTCATCACGCCGCAGGCGATGCCGCGCGGCCAGGGACTGCCGCGCCCGGTGATCTCGCCATCGTCGGACAGCGCCTCGGTGAGGCCCATGGAAATGCCGGCGCCGATGGAAGCGGCGAGACCGACCAGGAACGCCGCCCATGAATCCTGCGTGGCGAAGGCGGCGGCGAAGATCGGCGCCAGTGTCGAGATGGAGCCGTCGATGAGGCCGGCGAGGCCGGGCTGGACAATCTGGAGCACGAAGATGCGGTGCGCGGTGGCATCCTCGCTCTCCTTGGCGCCCCCGGTTTCGATGGCGTCGCCGAGCTCCTGCGCCAGCGTCTCATGCACGCTCTCGGCCTCGGCGAGGTCCGCGAGCAGCTTGCGCGTATCCACGTCGCGGGCGCGCTCGGCCGCCTTGATGTAGAATTGCTGCGCCTCGTACTCCATCATCTCCGCCTGGCCGCGCACGGCGTCAATGCGCAGCGTCTCCAGCAGCCAGATGGGGTTGCGCTTGAGGAAGCCCTTCACGTCCTGCCGGGTGATGTAGGGCAGCTCGCCACCGAACTTGCGCTTGAACAGTTCGTGCAGCGCATGACGGTGCCCCTGTTCCTCCCCGGCCATGCGCTCGAACATCTTCGCGGTCGCGGGATAGTCGGCCTTCACCCGATTGGCGAACTGAAGGTAGATGCGCGCATCCTCCTCCTCGTTGGAGATGGCGAGGGCGAGGATTTCCGCCTCGGTGAGGTCGGCGAAGCGTTTCATGGGAGGCGTCCGGATCTGATTAGAATCAATCTAATCTAGGGCGCCGAAGCTGTCGATTAGCTGTCCGTCGCAGCCGCCATGCGTCAGGCGAATGGGAGCGCCAAACGAAACGGGGCGCCCGAAGGCGCCCCGCTGAAGCAATCTGCTATTGGCCGATCAGTCGGCGGCGCCGGCTTCGGCTTCCTCGGACTTGCCCTTGGCTTCGAGGTCTTCGCCGGTCGCCTGGTCGACAACCTTCATGGACAGGCGGGTCTTGCCGCGCTCGTCGAAGCCGAGCAGCTTGACCTTGACCTTGTCGCCTTCCTTGACGACGTCGGACGGCTTGGACACGCGCTCCTTGGCAAGCTGCGAGACGTGCACGAGGCCGTCCTTGGCGCCGAAGAAGTTCACGAAGGCGCCGAAATCGACGACCTTGACGACGGTACCCTCATAGATCTGGCCGACTTCCGGCTCGGAAGCGATCGACTTGATCCAGTTGAGCGCGGCCTTGATCGATTCGCCCGAAGCGGAGGCCACCTTCACGGTGCCGTCGTCCTCGATGTTGATCTTGGCGCCGGTCTTCTCGACGATCTCGCGGATCACCTTGCCGCCCGAACCGATCACTTCACGGATCTTGTCGACCGGGATCTGGATCACCTCGATGCGCGGGGCATGCTCGCCGAGCTCGGAGCGGGCGCCGGTCAGCGCCTTGCTCATCTCACCGAGAATGTGCGCGCGGCCATCCTTCGCCTGGGCGAGGGCGACCTGCATGATCTCCTCGGTGATGCCGGCGATCTTGATGTCCATCTGCAGGGCGGTGACGCCCTTGTCAGTGCCGGCCACCTTGAAGTCCATGTCGCCGAGGTGATCCTCGTCGCCGAGGATGTCGGACAGCACGGCGAACTTCTTGCCCTCAAGGATGAGGCCCATGGCGATGCCCGCCACCGGACGGCGCAGCGGCACGCCGGCATCCATCAGCGCCAGCGAGGTGCCGCAGACGGTCGCCATGG
The DNA here is from genome assembly GCA_003241485.1 of Ancylobacter novellus. Lineage (GTDB taxonomy): Bacteria > Pseudomonadota > Alphaproteobacteria > Rhizobiales > Xanthobacteraceae > Ancylobacter > Ancylobacter novellum_A. The sequence continues at coordinate 73,423 of QFQD01000007.1, read as the reverse complement.
AGGAGGAGCCGTTGGACTCCAGGATCTCCGAGACGGCGCGCAGCGTGTAGGGGAACTCGTGCGCGGGCGGCAGGATCGGGCGGATGGCGCGCCAGGCGAGCTTGCCATGGCCGATCTCGCGACGGCCGGGCGAACCCATGCGGCCGGTCTCACCCACCGAGAAGGGGGGGAAGTTGTAGTGCAGCAGGAAGCGCTCCTTGTAGGTGCCTTCCAGGCTGTCGATGAACTGCTCGTCTTCACCCGTGCCGAGGGTGGCGACCACGAGGGCCTGCGTCTCACCGCGGGTGAAGAGCGAGGAGCCGTGGGCGCGCGGCAGAACGCCGACTTCGGAGACGATCGGACGGACCGTCTTGGTGTCGCGGCCGTCGATGCGGATGCCATCGTCGAGGATGGTCCAGCGCACGATCTTGGCTTCGAGCTCCTTGAGCACCTCGCCGAGCACCTGCGCGTCCGGCACTTCCTTGCCCTCGGCGGCGAGCGCGGCGTAATGCGCCTTGGCCTTGGACTTGGCGGCACCGACCGCCTCGTAGCGGTCCTGCTTGCGGGCGATCTTGTAGGCGGCGCGCAGATCGGCCTCGATCAGGCCGCGCAGCTCGGCTTCGAGCGCCGAATGGTCCGGAGCGGCAAAGTCGCGCGGCTCCTTGGCGGCCTTCTCGGCGAGGCGGATGATCGCGTCGATGACCGGCTGGAAGTGGCGGTGGCCGAACATGACCGCGCCGAGCATCACTTCCTCGGACAGTTCCTTGGCCTCGGACTCGACCATGAGAACGGCGTCGGCGGTACCGGCGACCACGAGGTCGAGCGCGGATTCCTTGACCTCGTCGACGGTCGGGTTCAGCACGTACTCATTGTCGATGAAGCCGACGCGGGCGCCGCCGACCGGGCCCATGAAGGGCACGCCGGACAGAGTGAGCGCGGCCGAGGCGGCGACCAGCGCCACAATGTCGGGATCGTTCTCGAGATCGTGCGAGAGCACGGTCACGACGACCTGGGTGTCGTTCTTGTAGCCTTCCGCGAAGAGCGGGCGGATCGGGCGGTCGATCAGGCGGGAGACCAGCGTCTCCTTCTCGCTCGGACGGCCTTCGCGCTTGAAATAGCCACCGGGGATGCGGCCGGCCGCGTAGGCCTTTTCCTGGTAGTTGACGGTGAGCGGGAAGAAGTCCTGGCCGGGCTTGGGCGCCTTGGCGGAGACGGCGGTGGCGAGCACGGTGGTGTCGCCATAGGTCGCGAGCACGGCGCCGTCAGCCTGGCGCGCCATGCGGCCGGTCTCGAGGACGAGCGTGCGCCCGCCCCAGTCGAGTTCCTCGCGGTGAATATCGAACATGTCTGTCTCTGGCTTTCCGAAACGGGTGCCATGGGCAAGACGGCGAGAGGCTCGAACAAGGTTCCCGTCGCGACGGGTCTGTCTCAAGCCTCCGGCGATCCTGCCATGGCGCGCCGCTTCTCGTCGGACGCGGCAGGCCCCATGCCCACCGCTTTGCGGTATCCGGCACCTGATTTCCAGGTTCCGATCTTTCAGAGAGCCCTGCAGGGCTCCGGCGTCGCGGATCCTCCGCCTGCGCCGTCTTTCAAAAGACACGAGGCCCGCGCCGAACCGGCGCGAGCCTCGCTTTGACACTTAGCGACGGATACCCAGCCGCTGGATCAGGGCCTTGTAGCGGGCTTCCTCGGTCTTCTTGAGATAGTCGAGGAGGCCGCGACGGGCGGACACCATCTTCAGCAGGCCACGACGGGAATGGTTGTCCTTGGCGTGGCTCTTGAAGTGGCCGGTGAGGTTGGCGATGCGCTCGGTGAGGATCGCGACCTGCACTTCGGCCGAACCGGTGTCACCCGGCTTGGTGGCGTATTCGTTGATGAGCGCCTGCTTGCGCTCGGCAGTGATCGACATCGGGGTGTCCTTTCGGTTCTGACATGGATGTGGCGGGCGCGGTGCACACCTCCTTGGGAGGTCTGTCCGGCCATCGCCTCGCCGGTTCCGCAGTTCGGCCGAGCCGGGATGTCGTCCAGCGCGGTCGAATGGCAGCGGATCGCGCGGACAGTGGTCCGCAACGCGCGCGCAACATACACGAAAACGCCAGTCTGGCTAGCGGCATGTCCGGCGCGTTCGGGGGGATGGCGGCGCCGGAACGAGGTGTCGTCCCGGCGCCGTGACAGATGAGGTGCGGACGGCGCGATGGGAGAGCCGTGGCCGGGCGCGTCACTTGCCCGAATGGAAGATGCGCTTGGGATGGATCTCGCCGGCCTCGGCCTCGCCGAGGGCAACAAGTCGCCCGCCGACGGTGATCGCCACCGCCCCTTCGAGGATCGGTGCGTCGCGACCGCGCAGGATGATCGGCTGGCCATGGGCGAGGCGTGCGGCATCCGCCGGGGAGACGCGCAGCGAGGGCAGCGTGTCGAGGCCGATCGACACCGGGCGGAGCGCCTCCATCGGCGCGGCATCGTCCATCGCCTCGGAAATTTCCCGCAGCTTCGCGAGCGGCACCAGTTCCTCTTCGGCGAAGGTGCCGACGCGGGTGCGGCGGAGCGCGGCAATGTGGCCGTGCGACCCCAGCCGGCGCCCCATGTCGCGGGCGAGCGAGCGCACATAGGTGCCCTTGCCGCATTCCGCCTCGAACACCGCATGGTCGGCGTCGGGCATGTCGACCAGTTCCAGCGAATGCACCACGACGGGGCGCGCGGCCAGATCGACCGCAATGCCGTCGCGGGCGAGGTCATAGGCGCGCTCGCCATTGACCTTCAGCGCCGAGAACTGCGGGGGAACCTGCTCGATCTCGCCGCGAAACTCGTCGAGGATCGACAGGATCTCGTCACGCGAGGGACGCACGTCGGAGGCGGCGATATCCTTGCCTTCGCTGTCGTCCGTGTCGGTCTCAATGCCCCAGCGCACGGTGAAGCGGTAGACCTTGCGCCCGTCCATGACGAAGGGAACAGTCTTGGTGGCCTCGCCCAGCGCAATCGGCAGGCAGCCGGAGGCGAGCGGATCGAGCGTGCCCGCATGGCCGGCCTTCTTGGCCGAGAACAGCCACTTCACCGCGCCGACCGCCTGGGTCGAGGTCATGCCGACCGGCTTGTCGAGCAGCACCCAGCCATCGAGGTCGCGCTTGGGCCGGCGCTTCTTCTCGGGACGCGGGACAGGCGCGGCCTCGCCAACAGCGTCAGGCAGCGTCTCCTCAATGATCGCCTTTTCGGCAAACGGGGCGTTCATTTCTCGTCCTCTTGGTCGTTGTGCTGGTCGTCCGCCGGGTCGGCCTTGTCGAGATCGCGCTGCACCTGCGGCAGGCGCAGCAACGCGTCGATGCGGTCGCCTTCCTCGAAGGAGGTGTCGATACGGAAACGCAGTTCCGGCACGAATTTCAGCTCCACCCGGCGGCCGATCTCGCCGCGCAGGGGCTTCGCATTGGTCGCGAGCGCGGCGATGGCCGCTTTCGGGTCCTTGCCGCCCAGGGGCATGACGTAGCAGGTGGCGATCTTGAGATCCGGGCTCATGCGAACCTCGGGAACCGTGATCAGCACCTTGGTCAGCGCGGGATCGGCCATATCGCCGCGCGCCAGGATCTGCGAGAGCGCATGGCGAACCAGTTCGCCCACGCGCAACTGGCGCTGGCTCGGGCCTGCGCCCGAACTCGCTTTATTCTTCATGTTGCACAAACCTTCATGGCCCTCGCCGGTACACCGGAGCGACAGGGCCTGCCTCGACCGGAGCGAGCGGGTTTGGACCGCTCATTCCCGTGGAAATTCGCGCCTCGACCAGGAGGCGCAAGGACTCCCCGCGTACGGGGAGCCGGATGCTCAGAGCGTGCGCTGCACGACCTCGACGCGGTAGCACTCGATGACGTCGCCGGCGCGCATGTCCTGGTAGTTCTCGAAGGACATGCCGCACTCCTGGCCGGACTGCACCACGTTGACCGCATCCTTGAAGCGGTTGAGCGTGGCGAGCTTGCCTTCGTGGATCACCACATTGTCGCGGATGAGGCGGACATGCTGGCCGCGCTCGACGATGCCGTCGGTAACCAGGCAGCCGGCGACCTTGCCCACCTTGGAGACCGCGAAGATCTCCTTGATGAGCGCGTTGCCGAGCATGGTCTCGCGGTTGATCGGGGCGAGCAGGCCGCCCATCGCCGCCTTCACGTCATCCACGAGGTCGTAGATGATGTTGTAGTAGCGGATCTCGATGCCGGCACGGTCGGCCGCGTCGCGGGCTTCCTTGTTGGCACGCACGTTGAACGCGATGATCGCCGCGCCGGCCGTCTCGGCCAGCGTCACGTCGCTCTCGTTCACGCCGCCCGCGCCGGAGTGGATGATGCGGGCCTGGACCTCGTCGGTGCCGAGCTTCTCCAGCGAGGAGATGATCGCCTCGACCGAACCCGACACGTCGCCCTTGATGATGAGCGGGAATTCCTTCCGGCCGGCCGTCTTGGCCTGGCTCATCATCTGCTCCAGCGAACCGCGGACGGTGGCGGAACGGGCCGCCGCCTTCTCACGCTTCTGGCGCTGGCGATAGTCGGTGATCTCGCGGGCACGGGCTTCGCTCTCGACCACCGCGAGGCGGTCGCCCGCCTCCGGCGTGCCGTTGAAGCCGAGCACCTCGACCGGGAAGGACGGACCCGCCCCGGCGACGTTCGCGCCCTTGTCGTCGATCAGCGCGCGCACGCGGCCGAATTCGGCGCCTGCCACGACGATGTCGCCGACATGAAGCGTGCCGCGCTGAACCAGCACGGTGGCAACCGGACCACGGCCGCGGTCGAGCTTGGCCTCGATGACCGTGCCTTCCGCGTCGCGGTTCGGGTTGGCCTTGAGGTCGAGCACTTCCGCCTGAAGGGTGATGGCCTCCAGCAGCTTGTCGAGATTGGTCTGCGCCTTGGCCGACACCTCGACTTCGAGCGTATCACCACCGAGGCTTTCGACCTGCACCTCGTACTGCAGCAGCTCGGTGCGCACGCGCTCGGGCTTGGCATCGGGCTTGTCGATCTTGTTGATCGCCACGATCAGCGGCACCTTGGCCGCACGCGCGTGGTGGATCGCTTCGATCGTCTGCGGCATGACGCCGTCATCGGCCGCCACCACCAGCACCACGATGTCCGTCACCTTGGCGCCACGGGCGCGCATCGCCGTGAAGGCGGCGTGGCCGGGCGTGTCGATGAAGGTCACCTTGCCGCCAAGCGGCGAGGTCACCTGGTAGGCACCGATATGCTGGGTGATGCCGCCGGCTTCGCCGGAGACGACATTGGCCTTGCGGATGGCGTCAAGCAGCGAGGTCTTGCCGTGGTCGACATGGCCCATGATGGTCACGACCGGCGGACGTGTCACCAGCTCCTCATCGGTGTCGGCCGTGTCGAACAGGCCTTCCTCGACGTCGGATTCGGCAACGCGGCGCACGGTGTGGCCGAGTTCCTCGGCGATGAGTTGGGCGGTGTCGGCGTCGATCACGTCGGTGATCTTGACCATCTGGCCCTGCTTCATCAGCAGACGGATCACGTCCACCGCGCGCTCGGCCATGCGGTTGGCGAGCTCCTGGATGGAGATCGTCTCCGGGACCGTCACTTCACGCGCGATCTTCTCCTTGGTCTCGACCTGGCGATGACCGCTCATGCGCTGGGTGCGGCGACGGAAGGAGGCGACCGAACGCTGGCGCTCGTCGTCGCCCGACTGGGCGGTGACGACGGTCAGGCGGCCACGGCTCTTTTCCGGGCCGGCTGCCGGACGGGTCGGCTTGGGCGGCGTGACGGGACGCGCGGGTGCACCACCGGGACCACGACGCACCGGACGACGATCGTCCTCCTCGGCGTCCATGACGACGTTACGCGGCGCCGCAACGCGCGGGGCGCCGGGCGCGGCGGCAGGCGCCGACGGCGAGGCCGGCTGGCCGGCACGCGGCGCGGCAGCACCGGACGCGGGTGTCCGCGGCGCCGAAGCCCCGGCGGCCGCAGCCGGGCGCTCCTCGCCGAAGCGCTTGCGCGCCTCCTGCTCGGACTTGCGCTTGGCTTCGTCCTCGAAGGCGCGGCGCGCTTCTTCCTCGCGCTTGCGGGCCTCGGCGGCCTCGCGCTCGATCTTCTCGCGCGCCTCGCGCTCGGCGCGGCGTACGGCTTCTTCCTCGGCGCGGCGACGCTCCTCGACCTCGCGCACGCGTGCATCCTGCAACGCGGCGGTACGGGCGCGAGCCTCTTCCTCGGTCAGCGAGCGCAGCACGACGCCGCCGGGACGCGGTCCCTGCGGAGCCGGGCGCGGGCCGGAAATATTGGCGTTCGGTGCCGGCTGGGTGCGCAGCGGCGGGCGGGCGGCGGGAGCCGCTGCCTGCGCCGCAGGGCGTGGCGCCTGCACGGAGACGGACGGTGCCGGGGAAGGAGGCGCGGACGGCGCGGCCACCGGCGCCTCGGGCTTGTCGCCCGGGCCGAGGACACGGCGCTTCACCTTCTCCACCACGACGGACTTGGACCGTCCATGGCTGAAGCTCTGGCGGACGACGCCCTGCTCGACAGGTCGCTTGAGCGTGAGGGTCTTGCCACCCTGGCCAACGCCCACCGTCTTCTCGCCCGGGTTCTTCGTATCGGTCATTCGATATCCGTTCCTCTACATTCCCACCCCTTGCGGGAATGCGTCACTTAACGTCCGCCGGCCTGCAGGAGCCTCGACCGGGTGAACCCACCTCAGCCGAGCAGATGCTCCAGCGTGTTGAATCCAGGGCACTTTCTGTGTCGCCCGAATGATCTCATCCGGTCGGAAAGGGCTCTAGTCGGCGCGCCAGCCTTCGAGTCTTCTTACACGCGCGAGAAAACCCGCGCTGGTCGGATGCGCAAGCAGCGCAGCATGTACCACATTTGCCCGCCCCAGCGCCAAGTCCAATTGCACGCCCGGAAAGGCATCGACGCGGACGATCTCCCGCCCTGCCGCTTCACCGATCCGCCGGGCCAGCGCGTCGAGCTTGCCGGCCCCGTCCGGGGCCGCCTCGCGTGCATGGACCAGCACGATGACCTTCTCCCCGTTCAGGGCCTCGATCACCTTCATATTGCCCGTGACCACACGTCCCGCCTTGTTGGCGAGGGCGAGGGCCGCGAGCGCGTCCTTTTCGAGCAGCTGCTCGACCTGCTCGGCAAGCGCCGGATCGACCCGGCCCTTGCCGCGAAACGCCCGGCCGAAGGCCTTGCGCTTGTTTGCCTCGGCGAGAGCGTCCCGCCGGGCGGTAATCCACGCGCCGCGTCCGGGCAACCGGGCGGCGATGTCGGGCACGACCTGCCCATCGGGAGCCAGCACGAAGCGCATCAGCTCGCCGACCGGCTTCACCGTGCGGCTGGCGAGGCAGAGCCGCGTCACAGCGCGGCGGGCCGCCTCAAGGCCGGCATCGGTTTCGTCCGCCACGGATGGATCGGCGGCTGACACATCAGCCCCCTCTCCCTCACGCGCTGCCGTCTCGCCCTGCACCGGCCTGCCGCTCCCTTAACTCGCGCCGGCCTCGATCAGGCCTGCGCCTCGTCGGCCTCGTCCGCCTCCTCGGCGGCAAGCTCGGGCGCCTCGATCCAGCCGGCCTTCACACGGGCCTGCATAATCATCGCCTCGGCATCCTCGCGGGAGACCTGGAAGCCTTCCAGGGCACCGGGAATGCGCACCGTCTCGCCGTCCTTGCGCTCGGTCCAGCCGACGAGATCGTCGGTGGCGCAGCCCGCGAGATCCTCGACCGACTTGATGTCGTTCTCACCGAACGCCACCAGCATCGGCGAGGTGACGCCCGGCACTTCGCGCAGATCGTCGGCAACGCCGAGTTCGACGCGACGGGCGTCGAGGTCGGCCTCGACCTGCGCCAGATGGTTGAGGGCGCGGTTCTGCAGTTCCTGCGCCGTGTCCTCGTCGAAGCCCTCGATGCTGGCGAGTTCGTTCAGCGGGACATAGGCAAGCTCCTCAAGCGTCGAGAAGCCTTCGGAAGCGAGCAGCTGGCCCATCATCTCGTCGAGGTCGAGCGCCTCGGCGAAGATCTTGGAGCGCTCGGCGAATTCCTTCTGGCGCCGCTCGCTCTCTTCCGCCTCGGTCATGATGTCGATGTCCCAGCCGGTGAGCTGGGACGCGAGGCGGACATTCTGGCCGCGACGGCCGATCGCCAGGCTTAGTTGGGCATCCGGCACCACGACTTCAATACGCTCGCGGTCTTCATCCAGCACGACCTTGACGACTTCGGCCGGGGCAAGGGCGTTGACGATGAAGGTGGCCACATCCTGCGACCACGGAATGATGTCGATCTTCTCGCCCTGCAGTTCGTTCACCACGGCCTGCACGCGCGAGCCGCGCATACCGACGCAGGCGCCGACCGGATCGACCGAGGAATCGCGCGAGGTGACGGCGATCTTGGCGCGCGAGCCGGGGTCGCGGGCGACCGCCTTGATCTCGACGATGCCGTCATAGATCTCCGGCACTTCCTGCGCGAACAGCTTCGCCATGAACTGGGGATGGGTGCGCGACAGGAAGATCTGCGGGCCGCGCGGCTCCCGGCGCACGTCATAGACATAGGCGCGGATGCGGTCGCCGACCTTGAAGATCTCGCGCGGCAGCAGTTCGTCGCGGCGCAGCGAGGCTTCGCCCCGGCCGAGGTCCACGACCACATTGCCGTATTCGACGCGCTTGACCGCGCCGTTGATGACCTCGCCGATGCGGTCCTTGTATTCGTCGTACTGCCGGTCGCGCTCGGCCTCGCGCACCTTCTGCACGATCACCTGCTTGGCCGACTGCGCGGCGATGCGGCCGAAGTCGAAGGGCGGCAGCGTGTCGGCGATGGTGTCGCCGACCTGGGCAGCCGGGTTGTGCCGGCGGGCGCCGGCGATGTCGATCTCGATCGCCGAATTCTCAACCTGGTCGACCACCAGCAGATGGCGGGCGAGGCGCAGTTCGCCGGTGCGCGGATTGATCTCGGCGTGGATGTCCGTCTCCGCGCCGTAACGCGAGCGGGCGGCCTTGGCGATCGCATCTTCCATGGCGGCGATGACGATGCCCCGGTCGATCGATTTCTCGCGCGCGACCGCATCGGCGATCTGCAGGAGTTCGAGCCGGTTTGCGCTGACCACGGCCATCAGTTGATCTCCTTCGCAGTAGATTTGCGTTTGGCGTTGGACTTCTTGCCGGGCTTGGCGGCGCCCTTGGGCTTCAGGAAGGGCTTCGATTTCTGCTTGCCGCGGATCGGCATCTTCTTCGGCGGCACGATGCGCACCGCGATGCCGCCCGGCCCGCCCTCATCGGCCAGATCCTGATCGGCCACGTCTTCGTCGGACACGTCGCCAAGGTCGGCGGTGTCGATATCGTCCTCGTCGATCCCCGCACCCTCGCGCAGCGCCTTGTCGCTACGCAGGGCCTCGCGAATCAGCGCATCGGTCATGACGAGGCGGGCATCGCCGATGTCGGCGATGGGCAGCGCCACCGTATTGGGGGCGTCGGCCGGGGCGTCGGGCAGGCGCAGCCGCGCGGTCTCGCCCTCGGCGCCGAGAAGAATGCCGCGGAAACGCTTGCGGCCTTCCAGCGGCACGGCCATCTCGACCTTCACGTCATGGCCGGACCAGCGCTCGAAATCGGAAACGCGCACCAGCGGCCGGTCGATGCCGGGCGACGACATTTCAAGGTTGTAGGCGCCGGAGATCGGGTCCTCGACATCCAGAACCGGCGAGATGGCGCGGCTCGCGGCCTCGCATTCGTCGATGCCGAAGCTGCCGTCCGGGCGCTCGGCCATGATCTGCAGGGTCGGCGGGCTGCCGCTGGTGATCTTCACCCGCACCAGCCGGAAACCGAGGCCTTCCAGCACCGGCCCGACAATGCCGGCAACGCGCGCTGCCGGTCCGGTCTCGGTGACGAGGCGCGGTTCGTCGAGGCGGCCCTCGGGCCGGCCCGTCGCGTCCTGCTGCTTCGCGTCTTCCGCGATGATGTCGTTCTCGCTCATCCGTCCTGCCCGGACATGACCTGTCCGCAATGCAAAAAGAGCGGGTCCCGGCCGGCGGAACCCACTCTCAACCGACCAGATAGTCGTTTGTGAGATAATTTGGATGCCGGCCTTATACATCCAATTGTGACGCCGGTGCAAGCCGAGGGCTTGGGGGCCGCGCCGCCATCTTCCCGTTGGGCAACGCAGCAGGCGCCGCCGCTTGCCCGCAAACGCCGCTCGTCGCATAAGCGCGATATGCCCGCCACCCCCGCATTCGCGCCAGAAGTCCGCCGCTTCACCGCACGCGCACCCGCCAAGGTGAACCTCACCTTGCGGGTGCTCGGCCGCCGCGCGGACGGCTATCACGAATTGTCGAGCGTGGTCGCCTTCGCCGGCGCAGCGGATCGAGTTACCTTCGTGCCCGGCGGCGATCCGCTGCTCGAACTTGCAGGTCCCGGCGCGCCGGTGCTGGCGGACGATAGTGACAATCTCGTGCTGCGTGCCGCGCGCGAGCTCGCGCAGCGCGTTCCCCGCCTCACGAGCGGACGGTTCCGCCTCGACAAGCGACTGCCGATCGCGGCCGGACTTGGCGGGGGCTCGTCGGATGCCGCCGCCGCGCTGCGGCTGCTGGCCATCGTGAACGAAATCGCGCCCGATGATCCGCGCCTCCATGCGGCCGCACTCGCCACGGGCTCGGACGTGCCGGCCTGTCTGTATGGGCAGAGCTGTCTCATGGCCGGGCGTGGCGAGGCGATCACGCCGCTGGCGCTGCCGCGCTTCGGCGCCGTGCTGGTCAATCCGCGCGTTCCGGTGCCCACCGCCGCGGTTTTTCGGGCGCTCGCGCTGGAGCCGGGCGACAGGCTGAGGGAGGCGGAACCCATTCCCCGCTTCGCCTCGCGGGCCGGAATGGTGGCGTGGCTGGCCGGCCAGCCGAACGATCTCGAGCCACCCGCCCGCGCGCTGGCACCGGTGCTCGACGAGGTGGCTGCCGCGCTGCGGGCAACGCCGGGCGCATTGCTCGTGCGCATGTCGGGCTCGGGCGCCACCATGTTCGCGCTCTATGAGGATTGTCGCGCCGCGGCCCACGCCGCCAGGCAGGTGACCGGCGCCTATCCCGCATGGTGGGTGAAGTCCACCATCCTCGGCTGAGGGAGCGCCATGCACACCGCGCTGTTCTTCGTCCTCGCCGCGTTCCTTGAGATCGCCGGGTGCTTTGCCTTCTGGGCCGTCGTGCGCAGTGGCGCCAATCCTCTCTGGCTGGCGCCGGGCGTGCTCAGCCTCATCGCCTTTGCCGCCGCTTTGACGCAGGTCGAGGCGAGCGTCGCCGGACGTGCATTCGCCGCCTATGGCGGGGTCTATGTCGCGGCGTCGCTGCTCTGGCTCTGGCAGGTGGAGGGTTTTCGGCCCGACCGCTGGGACATGCTGGGCGGTGCGGTGTGCCTTGCAGGCGCGGCCCTCGTGGTGTTCGGGCCGCGCGGATGATCAGCCCAGAACCGCTTCCAGCCGCCGCTTCACCTCGTCCTTGATCGGCTCCGAGGCCTTGAAGATCGCCGGGGCGCGAAAGAAATCGAGCACGCGGAAATCGTGCACATTGGGCCGGATCAGCACGTCCGGCGCGCCCGCCTTCAGCTTCTCGCCGACGATCGAGCTCGCCATGATCTGCAGCGTGGCGAACATCGCCTCGAAGGGTGCGGGCACGCCGCGCATCTCCGCGCCGTGGCCGCCGGTGATGTCGACCGCGATGACGAGGTCGGCCTTGGTCCGCAAGAGGTCGAAAGGCAGCGGGTTGACCGCGCCGCCATCGACCAGCGTATGGCCGCCATGCTGCACCGGGCGCATCAGGCCGGGTATGGCGAGCGAGGCCGCCACCGCCGGGCGGATATGGCCCTGCTCGAACATGCGCTCGCAGCGGCCCCAATAGTCGGTCGCCACCACCTGCAGCGGAATGCCGAGTTCCTCGAAATTCTCCGGCACGATGTCGGGAAGGAAGCCGGCGATCATCTGCTCGGCATCGATCAGCACCGGATTGCCCAGCCCGGCGAAGAGATGGGAGATGCGCCCCACCCGTGCCGCCAGCAGACGCCGCATCACCTCGCCGCGATTGCGCAGCGTGTGGCCGACGAGCTGGCGCAGATCCTTCGCCGGCATGCCCGAGGCATAGACGCTGGCGAACAGCGCGCCGATTGAGGCGCCGGCCAGCGCCACCGGCTTCACGCCCAGCTCGTCCAGCGCTTCCAGCACCAGAATATGCGAGAGGCCGCGTGCGCCGCCCGAGCCGAGCGCGACAGCGATGCGCGGGCCGGGCGGGGCCGGCGCGGGCCCATGCTCGTCCGAGACGGTGAGACCGTGATGGGAATCGGGCGCGGGGGGCAGCGTGCGATGTTGCCGGGGGGCGGCGGAGAGATCGTCCATGCGCTTTCCCATGTCACCCCACCACGGCATTTGTTTGAATGGCCGGACGCCCGTTCCTATGTGGGTTCCGCCCCGAGCGCGCGCCAGGCGATGTCGGTGCGGTAAAACCCTTCCGGCCAGTCGATCCGCGCGGCAGCGTCATAGGCGCGCTCGCGGGCCTCGGCGACATTGGCGCCGATGGCGGTGACGTTAAGCACCCGGCCGCCATTGGCGACAATGTCGTCGCCCGACCGCTTGGTCCCGGCATGGAACACCTTGGCACCAGGAATGGTCTCTGCCTCGGCAATGCCGGCAATGCGCGAGCCCTTCGCGTAAGCGCCGGGATAGCCGCGTGCGGCATAGACGACGGTGATGGCCGCTTCCGGCTTCAGGGCGATGTCCTGATTCTCCAGCTGCCCGGTGGCGACGGCATGCAGCAGCGGCAGCAGGTCGCCTTCAAGCCGGAGCATCAGCACCTGGCATTCGGGATCGCCGAAGCGGACATTGTATTCGATCAGCTTGGGCCCCTGCGCGGTCAGCATCAGCCCGGCGAACAGCACGCCGCGATAGGGGCTTTCTGCATCGGCCAGCGCGCGGGCGGTCGGCTTGATGATCTCGTGCAGGGTGCGGCGCTCGAGTTCGGCGGTGAAAACCGGCGCGGGAGAATAGGCGCCCATGCCACCGGTGTTCGGCCCTTCGTCGCCATCGAAGGCGCGTTTGTGATCCTGCGCCGAACCGAAGGGCAGCACGGTCTCGCCATCGACCAGACAGAAGAACGAGACTTCCTCGCCCTCCAGAAATTCTTCAATCAGGATCTCCGTGCCGAGGCCGCCCATGTCGAAGACCTCGTCGACACCGGCAAGCGCCTCCTCGAGCGTCAGGGCCACGATGACGCCCTTGCCCGCCATCAGCCCGTCGGCCTTCAGCACGATGGGCGCGCCCTGCTGGCGCACGAAGGCGCGGGCCTGCTCGCGGTCGACAAAGCGGCCGAAGGCGGCGGTCGGGATATCATGCGCCTTGCACAGTTCCTTGGTGAACAGCTTGGAGCCTTCCAGCTGCGCCGCCACCTGGCGAGGGCCGAAGACCGCGATGCCCTCAGCGATCAGCCGATCCGCAATGCCATCGACCAGCGGCGCCTCGGGACCGACCACCACAAGGTCAATCTTCTCGGCCCCGCACAGCGCGACGATAGCGTCGTGGTCGGTGAGCGGGATGTTCTCGAAGCATGTCGCGTGCGCGGCAATGCCGGGATTGCCCGGCACGGCGAAGAAGGCATCCATGAGCGGGCTCTGGGCCAGCTTCCAGGCAAGGGCATGCTCGCGGCCACCCGAGCCGAGCAGTAATACGTTCATCCCAGAGCCTCCCGCCGCGTTCATCCGCGTTTCGCCTAAACGTTCGGGCGGCAAGGGGCAAGGCCCTGAGCCGATGCAGGCTCCGCCTATTCGTAGGCCAGTGCCACCACCGGATCGAGCCCGGCCGCCTTGCGGGCCGGCAGGTAGCCGAAGATGAGGCCGGTGAGGAAGGCGCAGCCGAAAGCGAGCAGCGGCGGCAGCAGCGAGAGCAGAACGTTGACGCCGAGACTCTCCAGCATCAGCGCCACGCCGATGCCGAGCGCCACGCCCACCGCCCCGCCGACGCCGCACACCACAAGCGCCTCGGTATTGAACTGCAGCATGATGTTGCTCATGCGCGCGCCGGTCGCCATCCGGATGCCGATTTCGCGGGTGCGCTCGGTCACGCTCACCAGCATGATGTTCATCACGCCGATACCCGCCACCAGCAGCGAGATGGCGGCGACGCAGCCGAGCACGAGGGTCAGCGTGTTCTGCGTCTCCACGGCCGTTTCCAGGAACTGCGCCGTGTTGCGCACCTGGAAATCCTCCGCCTTATGGCGTTCGGCGATGATGCGGTTGACCTCGTTTTCAACCCGGGGAATGTCGGCCGCGTCCTCCACCTTCACCGTGATGGAATTGACGAAGCGCCGGCCGAACACCCGCACGAAGCCCGTCGAGATCGGCACCAGCGCCACATCGTCCTGATCCTGGCCGAAGGCATTGGCGCCGCGGGCGGAGAGAACGCCGATCACTTCATAGGGCACGTTCTTCACCAGAATGTACCGCCCGAGCGGATCGCTCTCGCCGAACAGGTTCGTTGCCACCGTCTGGCCGAGCACGATGACAGGGGCGTAGGCACGCACATCGGCGGCGTCGAACATGACGCCGCGCGCGACCGGCCAGTCGCGAGCGGTGAGATATTCCGCGCTCGTGCCGGCGACCGAGGTGAAATAATCCTCCGAGCCGAAGCGCAGCGTGTAGCGACCCGAGCGCTCCGGGGCCACGGCGCTGATGCCGGGTATGGCGCGCAGCGCCTCGGCGTCCTCCGGCAGCAGCGTCGCGTTGTCGCCCGAGGTGCGGATGCCGGGAGCGCCGGGGCGCACGATCAAAAGGTTCGTGCCGATCTGCGAGATGCGGTCGAGCACGCTCTGCTTGCCGCCATCGCCGACCGCCAGCACAGCGTCAGCGCGGTGCGGAAGATGTTGGCGTGCATCGAGGCGAACGCCATGCGCACCGCCTCGCCGAGGTCCGGCACGAAGCGCCGCAGGCCGCTGCTGCGCGCGGGGCCCGCCGCCGGCATGGGGTTGCGGGCGGGCTCGGCCTCATGCCGCTCGTCGGCGACGATGCGGCCATCCTGGAAGCGCACGATGCGGCGGGCATGGGCGGCGACATCAGGATCGTGGGTGATGAGGATGACGGTGTGGCCGTCAGTGTTCAGCTCTTTCAGCAGAGCCAGCACCTCCTCGCCGGAACGCGAATCCAACGCGCCGGTCGGCTCGTCGGCGAGGATGATGGGGGCGGCGTTCATCAGCGCGCGGGCGATGGAGACGCGCTGCTGCTGGCCGCCGGAAAGCTGGCTCGGGCGATGTTCGCTGCGCTCGCCGAGGCCGAGCCGCTCCAGCAGCGTGTGCGCCCGGCCGATCCGCTGCTCTTTCGGCGCGCCGGCATAGATCGCGGGAATCTCGACGTTTTCAGCGGCGGTGAGACTGGGGAGCAGGTTGTAGCGCTGGAACACGAAGCCGAAGGTCGAGCAGCGTAGCGCCGCCAGTTCGTCCTTGCCCAGCTCGGCGACATCGACGCCGTCGACCCGATAGGCGCCGGAGGAGGGGCGGTCGAGGCAGCCGACGATGTTCATCAGCGTCGATTTGCCCGAGCCCGACTGGCCCATGATGGCGACGAACTCGCCGGGCATGATGGCGAGCGACACGCGGTCCAGCGCGCGCACCACCGTGTCGCCATTGGGGTAGATCCGGCTCACATCGTCGAGTTCGACGATCGGTCGCAGCGACGCCTCGGGCGCGATGGGGCGCGTGGCCGCCGGTAGCGCGTCGAGCCGTTGCGTCTCCAGGCGGGCGCCGTCCTCCATGGCGCCGCCTCAGCCGAGCCGCGGCGGCATGGACGGGCGCGACCCTCCCGCGGGACGCGGCGCCGCCGTCGCGGCATTGCCGGTCACCACGGTTTCACCCGGCTGCAGGCCGTCCACGATCTGGGTGACGGTGCGGTTCGACAGGCCGGTCTTCACCACGCGCTCCTCGACCCCGCCCGGCGTCAACACGCGCACGCTCTGGCTGCCGTCCCGGCGGGTGCGCAGGGCCTGCGTGGGCACCAGCGGGACGCCCTTGGCCTCGCCGAGGCGGAAGAACACCTGCGCGGTCATGTTGGTCATAAGGCTGAGGTCGTCGTTCGGCACGTCGATCAGCACATTGTAGAGCACCACGTCGTTGACGATGGTCGGCGTCGGCTCGATCTGCCGCACCTCGCCCTGCCAGCGTCGGTCGGGCAGACCGAGCGTCGAGAAATAGACCGGCGTGCCGACCTTGATGCGGGGAATGTCGCCCTCGGCGACCTGCGCCGTCACCGTCATGGTCTGCAGATCGGCAATGCGCAGGACGATGGGCGCCGACTGGTTGGCATTCAGCGTCGAGCCCTCGCGGGCGGTGATGGAAACCACCGTGCCGTCCATCGGCGCATAGATCTTGGTGTAGCCGAGATTGGCGAGGTCGCCGTCCAGCGTCGCCTGGGTCTGGGCGATCTGCGCCTTCAGCGCGTCGATCTTGGCCTCGCTGATGCGCATGGTCGCCTCGGCCGCGTCGGCGGCATCCTTGCTGCCGCTCTGGTTGGCGAGAAGCTGCTGGGCGCGCTCATTGCGGAGCCGGTCAAGGGTGAGCTGGGCCTGCGCCTGCGCCAGCTGGGCGCGCAGATTGTCGAGGCTGGCGCGGTCTCCGGCGACGCGGGTCTGGTAGACGGTGGGATCGATCACCGCCAGCAGGTCGTCCTTTTTCACCAGCGCCCCGATATCGGGATGAATGGTGCGCAGCTGGCCGGACACCTGCGTGCCGACATCGACATAGTTCTTCGGCTGCATGTTGGCGATGGCGGTGACCGTGGTCTCGATGTCGCCGACCTCGACCTTGGCGGTCTGGAAGGCGGGCACCGCCTGCGAGGGCGCCACCACCTCGCGGTAATAGTAATAGCCGCCGCCGGCGGCGAGGACGGCCGCGAGCAGCAGCACTGTCGGCCAGCGTCGGCGCCGCCGTGCCTTGGCACCCGTCGTCCAACCACTTTGCGACCTCTGCAACATTCCACCGTCCTGAACCTGCCCTACCTCAAGGGGTAGGGCGTAAGTGCCGGTGTATAAAGTGAATTCGCGGTAATGATAGGAAGCCCCGCCGCCTCCGACAGCTTCGGCACGGGCGTTTCACGGCCGAGCGCGACCGCTGCCTGACACGTCAGGAGCGAACGCTGGAATTTCAGGAGCCGGAGGGCCGGTATTCGCCGGTCGCGGGATCGCGACGCAGGGTCGCCCGGCCGGCCGGCTGGTTCGCCTCCTCGGCACGACGCGTGGCGTCGAGCTCGGCGTTCACGCGACGCGATTCCTTGGCCAGCAGCTTGACCAGAGCGGCGGCACCGACCGCCCCCAGGGCGAGCACGATCACAGGCGGCATAAAGGAATTCCCTTTCATGCGGGCACGAACATCATAGACCGTAACGCCCCCAGAGCGCACGCTCCTCAGCCGCCGAGAGCACGCTCTCAGAGAGGCCGGCGCCAATGCCCGGCCCGATCGCGTCCGCCTCCAGACCCGCAATACCGGGCGTGCGGCGGCCGAACAGCCCGGCCTTGCTCTCGATGAGCGGGGTGGAAACCTTCTCGCCATAGCGGGCGCGCAGGAAGGAGCGGATATCGCCGATGGCGTCGATCAGGCCGAGTTCCTGCGCCTGCGTGGCGGTCCAGAACGCGCCGGAGAACAGCGTCGCCTCGTCCGCGCTCAGCACACCGGTACGCCGGCGCTTCACCAGCGCGGTGAACTCGTCGTGGATTTCCTTCTGGATCGCCTTGAGGCGCTCCACGTCCTCCGCCTTCTCCGGCTGGAACGGGTCGAGGATCACCTTGCTCTCACCGGCGGTATAGACGCGCCGGTCGATGCCGAGCTTCTCCAGCGCCCGGTTGAAACCGAAGCCGGCGCTGACAACGCCGATGGAGCCGACGATGGAAAACGGATCCGCGACGATCTCGTCCGCCGCGCTGGCGAGCATGTAGCCACCGGACGCGGCGACATCCTCGACGAAGGCGATGACAGGCAGCCCCTTCTCCTCCGCCAGCAGGCGGATGCGGCGATGGATGAGATGCGACTGCACCGGCGAGCCGCCGGGCGAATTGATCACCAGCGCCACCGCCTTCGCCCGCTTCACCGCGAAGGCGCGGTCAAGCGCCTTGGCCGTGTTGGCGAAGGTGATGCCCGGATTGAACGGCCGTGACATGCCGATCGCCCCGTGCAGACGCACCACCGGCACGATGGCGGCATCGCCGCGCAGGCGCTGGGGCAGGACGGGATCGAGGCGGCGGCGGAATTCGGCGAAGAAGGGTGCTGTAGCCATGACGGAAGACATAGGGTCTTGAACCCCCCGGCTCAAGCGTCCGGCAACATGGGATTCAGCGCCTGCTCGACGCTGGCCCCTTCCCGCAGGATGCGCGCCGCCGCCGGGGAGGGTCGGCCCTCGCCATCGGCCAGCACAAGGGGAGGTAGCAGGGCGGGGGGCGTGCGCCGTCCCTTCACCGCGCCGATGAGCAGGCGAATGGCAGGCAGGTCAGCGCGCGGATGAACGGGACGGATCGTCACGGCACCGAAACGGCCCTTGAGCGCCGCCAGCAGCACCTCGATCGCCTCCGGCCGGTGGATCAGTGTCAACCGCCCGCCAGGCTCCAGCAGCCGCTCGGCGGCGGTGATCCAGCTGCCAATGTCCGCGTCCGGCACGGCATGGGCCAGCGCGCGGGCCCCGCGCGGCGAGACGCGATGGCGGGCCGGATCGTTGAAAGGCGGGTTCATCAGCACCGCATCGGCCGCGCGCGGGGCGGGCCGGGCGGGACCGCCCGGGCGTCCCAGCGTGGCGACATCGGCAATCGCGACATCGAGCCGCATGGAGAGGTCAGGCAGCTGGCGGGCGGCATTGCGGGCGGCAAGCGCGGCGGTGGCGAGATCGATCTCCACCAGCGTCACCGCGACGTCCGGCAGCCGGGTGGCCAGCGCCAGCCCGGCCGTGCCGACGCCGGCGCCGAGATCGACCGCGCGGCGGGCATCGTCCGGCACGCTCGCGGCAAGCAGCAGCGCGTCGTGACCGGCGCGATGGCCGCGCGCCGGCTGCAGCAGGCGAAGCCGGCCGCCGAGAAACGCGTCGTCGGTCAGTTCCTCTGGAATGGCGGCACCGGCAGGCGCGGCAGCGGTGTCCTCGCCGCTCATGGCGCCGGCAGCTCGGCGCCGAGGCCGGCTTCTGTCAGGAGCGCGCGGGCACGGGCATGGCCATCATCCGCCACCAGCAGCCGACGCGGAAGCAGGCCGATGGAGCCCTCCATCACGCTCATGTGCTGGTCGAGCACGAGGTGGTCGATCCCGGCGCCGTCAAGCAGCGCCTCGATGGCCGAGAGCAGGACGATATCGTTGGTACGAAGCAGTTCACGCATGGGTGCATGATGCCATGACGGCGTGCGAATGCGCATACCCCTCGCACGCGCCGGCGCTCGGCTCTTTTCGCCGGGCCTGTATTTGCGCTATGGCGAAAGCTGGCGGGCGCATCTGCCCGGACAGCGGCGGCTGATGGCTGTAACTTTCCGGCAGGTGACGTTCCGCCCAACGTTTCATAGGGTGCGCATCCCACGTCAACGATCGGAACCTTCCCTTGGCCGTCGTCCTGCCCTTCGATCCCGCCGCCGAGATGTCGGCAACGCCCTCCATCGAGGGCATCGTCAAGCTGGTGCGCACCGATATGGAGCGGGTGAACGCGCTCATCCTGTCGCGCACCGGTTCGGATGTGGCGATGATCCCGGAAGTGGCGCAGCACCTGATTTCCTCGGGCGGCAAGCGGTTGCGGCCCATGCTCACCCTCGCCACCACCGCGCTCACGGCTTACCAGGGCGATGGCGCGGTGAAGCTCGCCGCCTCGGTCGAGTTCATGCACACGGCGACGCTGCTGCATGACGACGTGGTCGACGACAGCGAGATGCGCCGGGGCAAGCTCGCCGCGCGCATGCTGTGGGGCAATGAGGCCAGCGTGCTGGTGGGCGACTTCCTGCTCGGCCAGGCGTTCCGCATGATGATCGAGGTCGGCAACCTTACCGCGCTCGACATCCTGTCCAATGCCGCAGTTGTGATCGCCGAGGGCGAGGTGGCCCAGCTCGCCGCCGCCAAGAACACCGCGACCAGCGAGGACGAGTATCTCGGCGTCATTCGCGGCAAGACGGCCGAACTGTTCGCCGCGGCCTGCGAGGTCGGCCCCGTGCTGGCCGGACGGCCGAAGGCCGAGCAGTCCGCCAGCCGCAGCTACGGCATGAATCTGGGCATCGCCTTCCAGCTGGTTGACGACGTGCTCGATTATGGCGGCGACGGCGCAGCGCTCGGCAAGAATGTCGGCGACGATTTCCGCGAGGGAAAGATCACGCTGCCGATCATCCTCGCCTTCCGCCGCGGGAACGAGGCGGAGCGCGACTTCTGGCGCCGCTGTCTCGAACAGAGCGAGATCGGCGAGGGCGACCTGGAGCGCGCTGTCGAGCTGCTGGTGCGCCACCGGGCGCTGGCCGACACGGTGGAGCGCGCGCGGCACTATGGCGCCATGGCGCGCGACGCGCTCGGCCTGTTCCCGGCCGGCCCGGCCAAGCGCGCATTGCTCGACGTGGTGGATTTCTGCGTCTCGCGGGTGAACTGAGCCGCTTCAGCGCCGCCCGGCGAAGAAATCGCGCAGCAGCCGCGCGGCCTCGCTCTCTCCGAGCCCGCCATAGATATCGGGCCGGTGATGGCAGGTCGGCTGGGCGAAGAAGCGCACGCCGCTTTCCACTGCCCCGCCCTTCGGGTCCGCCGCGCCGTAATAGAGCCGGCGCAGCCGCGCCCAGGCGATGGCCCCCGCGCACATGGTGCAGGGCTCCAGCGTGACATAGAGGTCGCAGTCGGGCAGGCGGTCGCTGCCGAGCCGGGCCGCCCCCGCGCGGATCACCAGCATCTCGGCATGGGCGGAGGGGTCGGAAAGCTCGCGCGTGCGGTTGCCGTCCGCCGCCAGCACCGCGCCGTCCCGCACCAGCACCGCGCCGACCGGTACCTCGCCGCGCGCCCCGGCCGCCATGGCCTGCTCCAGCGCCAGCGCCATGAAGTCCCGCCGTGCCGTCGGTTCTGCCGCCACCTGCCCGCCATCCCTTCTGCATGACGGCCTTGCCGCCAAAAGCTCGCCTTCACGTCGCGGACGTGCTAGCACCCGCGCCCCATTACGGATATCGCTTGAAGCCCGGATCGTACGCAAATCCGGATCGCACCCCGGACGATCGCACCCCATGCCGAAGAACACGCCGCCCCGCAAGGATCACAACCGCGTCCCGCGCGCGCCCCGCAACCTGGCCCCGGCCGAGCCGCGCGAGGCCGAGCGCGTCGCCAAGGTCATCGCCCGCGCCGGGCTCGGCTCGCGCCGCGAGATCGAGGAATGGATCCTCGCCGGGCGGGTCGCGGTGAACGGGGCGGTGCTGGAAAGCCCGGCCTTCACGGTGACGGCGGAGGACGCCATCACCGTCGACGGCGAACCCTTGCCGCAGAAGGAGCGCACGCGCCTCTTCCTGTACCACAAGCCCCGCGGCGTGGTGACCACGAACTACGACCCGGAAGGCCGCCCCACGCTCTTCGAGATCCTGCCGCCGGGCCTGCCGCGCCTCGTTTCGGTCGGCCGGCTCGACCTCAATACCGAGGGTCTGATCCTGCTCACCAATGATGGCGGGCTCTCGCGCGTGCTGGAGCTGCCGGAAACCGGCTGGCTGCGGCGCTACCGCGTGCGCGCCAAGGGCACGGTGTCGCCGGAAAAGCTCGACGCGCTGATCGCCGGCATCACTGTCGAAGGCGTGCATTACGGCCCGATCGAGGCCAAGCTCGACCGCGTGCAGGGCGCCAATTCCTGGCTCACGCTCGCGCTGCGCGAAGGCAAGAACCGCGAGGTGCGTAACGTCCTCGGCGCGCTCGGGCTCGACGTCAACCGGCTGATCCGCCTCTCCTATGGCCCGTTCCAGCTCGGCGAGATCGCGCAGGGTGCGGTTGAGGAAGTGCGCACCCGCGTTCTGGCCGACCAGCTCGGCCCGGAGCTTTCCGCCGCCGCCGGTGCGGATTTCGAGGGCCCGATGTTCGACCATGCCGAGCAGGAAGAGTCTTCGCCCGCTCCGCGTCCCGCGACAAAGAGCACCTCCAAGGCACGCTACGCCAAGCCGGAAGGCGCGGAGGACCGCCACCGCCGCCGGCCCATCGATCTTGAGGAGAGCCCCGAGCGCACCGTCACCGCCGGCATCGTGGCCGACCGCAAGGGTCGCAAGGTGCTGGTGCAGCGCGTGCGTGCCACCGAGACCGCGACGGAAGAGCGCCCGGTCCGCCCGCTGCGTGAGCGGGAAATCCGCGAGGAAGAGCGCGAGGCCGCCCGGGCCCGTCCGGTGCGTGCGCCGAAGCGGGCGGGTGGCGAGAGCACCTTCCGCAAGCGCCCGGACCGCGCAGCCACCTTCGAGGCCGGCGAGGACGAACGTCCCGCCCGCGCCGGCCGCCCGGCCCGTGCGCCGAGCCGCGACCGCTCAAGCGCCGGCCCGCGTCCGGCCCGCCCGCGCTTCGAAGAGCGCGCCCCGCGCGAGGAGAATGACGGCGCCGCGCGCAGCGAGCGTCCCAGCGGTGATCGTCCCTTCCGTGAACGCAGCGAGCGCCCGGCGGGTGATCGTCCCTTCCGCGAACGCAGCGAACGCCCCAGCGGGGACCGCCCCTTCCGCGACCGCAGCGAGCGGCCCAGCGGTGATCGTCCTTTCCGTGAACGCAGCGAGCGGCCCAGCGGGGACCGTCCCTTCCGCGAACGCAGCGAGCGGCCCAGCGGTGATCGTCCTTTCCGCGAACGCAGCGAACGCCCGGCGGGAGACCGTCCGTTCCGCGAACGCAGCGAGCGGCCCAGCGGAGACCGCCCCTTCCGCGAACGCAGCGAGCGCCCGGCGGGAGACCGTCCGTTCCGCGAACGCAGCGAGCGGCCCAGCGGGGACCGTCCCTTCCGCGAACGCAGCGAGCGCCCGGCGGGAGACCGTCCGTTCCGCGAACGTAGCGAGCGGCCCAGCGGGGACCGTCCCTTCCGCGAACGCAGCGAACGGCCCACGGGTGACCGTCCGTTCCGGGAGCGTAGCGAGCGGCCGGAGGGCGCGCGCCCTTATCGCGGCCAGTCCAGCGACCGACCCTTTACCGGGCGGGTGAAGTCCGAGCAGAACCGCTCGCGTCGGCCGCGTGCAGACGAAAGCGAGGCGCCGCGCCGCGAGGAACGTCCCGCGCGCCCGCCGCGCGACTTCGGCGACCGTCCGGAGCGTTCCGAGCGGCCCGCACGCAAGCCCTTCGGCGAGAAGACCTATGGCCAGAAGTCGTTCGGCGACAAGCCCCGTGGCAAGTCCTTCGGGGATCGGCCCACGGGTGGAAAATCCTTTGGTGACAAGCCCTCGGGCGGACGTCCCGGCGGGTCGCGTGAGGGTGCGCCGCGGGCGGGCGGCAAGCCTTTCGGCGGCAAGCCGGGTGGTGGCAAGTCCTTCGGTGGCAAGCCGCGCGGCGACAAGCCTTCGGGTGGCCGGCCGGGCGGAAAGCCCTCGGGCGGGCGTCCGCCGCGCGCCCCACGCGGCTGAGGCCTGAGCGATGCGCATTGTTGGCGGACGCTTCCGGGGCCGTGCGCTGCAGGGCCCCTCTTCCAACGCCACGCGCCCAACCAGCGACCGGCTGCGCGAGGCGCTGTTCAACGTGCTGGCCCATGCCTATGACGACGCGGCGGACGGCGCGCGCGTGCTCGACCTGTTCGCCGGCACCGGCGCTCTGGGGCTGGAGGCGCTGTCGCGCGGGGCGAAACTCGCCGTCTTCGTGGATGAGGCGCCGGAACCGCGCGGAATAATCCGCGCCAATGTCGAGGCGCTGGGGCTGGGTGGCATCACCCGCATCTTCCGCCGCGACGCGACGAAGCTGGGCGAGGCTTTCGCCAGCGACGCCTTCGACCTCGTCTTCTGCGATCCCCCTTATGGCCATGGGCTCGCCGAGAAAGCGCTCATCAGCGCGCGCGACGGCAAATGGCTCGCGCCGGGGGCGCTCGTCGTCGTGGAGGAGGCGGTGGAGGCCGCCTTCACCGCGCCGGATGGCTTCGAGGAACTGGAGCGCCGGCGCTACGACACCACCGAGATCGTCATCCTTCGGGCGGCGTGAACCGCGCGCGCCGGCGACGGCCTGCGCTCAGCCGATCTGCTCGACCGCATCGAGGATGCGCGCAATGTCCTCGGGGCGCGACAGGCGGTGGTCGCCATCCTTCACAAGCGTCACCACCACATCATCCTCGGCGAGGCAGGAAACCAGCTTCATGGCGTGCTGCCACGGCACGGTATCGTCGGCCACGCCCTGCAGGATGCGCACCGGGCAGCCGACCGTGAAGGGCGCGCCGAGCACGAGGTTCGCCCGGCCATCCTCGATCAGCGCCCGGGTGAAGGGCTGCGGCGCGCCATAGTCCGAGGCGCGGTACCAGACGCCCTTCGCCATCACCTCGGCGCGGATTTCCGGCGTCATCGCCTTCCACACCAGTTCCTCCGTGAAATCCGGCGCGGGCGCGATCAGCACCAGTCCTGCGAGGCGCGCACCATCGCCCCGTGCGGCGAGCGCGCGGGCCAGCAAAAGCGCGATCCACCCGCCCATGGACGAGCCGACGATGATCTGCGGGCCGGTGGTCTCGCGGTCGAACACGGCGAGCGCATCCTCCGCCCAGCGCGAAATCGTGCCGTCGATGAAGTCGCCGTCGGATTCGCCATGGCCGGAATAATCGAAGCGCACCACGCGGCGGTCATGGGCCGCGCCCCACTTCGCCAATTCCTCCGCCTTCGTGCCGCGCATGTCGGACAGAAACCCGCCGCACCACACGACGCCCGGCCGGTCCGCCGCGCCCGGCGTGGTGCGCACCGCGATGGCGCGCGGCGGCGTGCCGACGGGGATGAAATGGGCGTCCGGCTCGGCGGTCTCGGTCATGCGGGGTCCTCGATCGGTCGTGGGGGCGGCCATGTGGTCGTTCAGGAGGTCTTGCGATTCGAGCCGCGCGCGCCATCTTCACCTACAGGCTTCGACCCGCTGAGAACAAGATTTCCGACCCGCTTGCCGAGGAATCGCGCAATCGGTGCTCGTATTCATGCATTCGGCACCGTCACGCCGTTGACTTCTGACGGGTTTGTCACGATCTTCGGCGACCGTTTTACGCGCGCGAGACGAGCCGGCCGGCAGACCTTCGGTCAGCGGTGAAACGCCCTATCTGAAATGGCAGAGGAGAAGACCGCCATTCGTCGCCCCATGAGACCCGTCGCGCCGGAGAAGGAAGGCCCGCGCGTCAACGAAGACATCCGCATCCGCGAAGTGCAGCTCATCGATCAGGATGGGCAGAATCTCGGCGTCATCCAGACCCGTGATGCCATTTTGCGCGCGCAGGAAGCTGGCCTCGACCTGGTCGAGATCGCGCCGAATTCGGTGCCGCCGGTGTGCAAGATCCTCGATTACGGCCGGTTCAAGTACCAGAACCAGAAGAAGGCCAACGAGGCCCGCAAGAAGCAGCACATCGTCGAGATCAAGGAAATCAAGCTGCGTCCCGGCATCGACACCCATGACTATGAGGTGAAGATGAAGGCCATCCACCGCTTCTTCGAGGAAGGCGACAAGGTGAAGATCACCCTGCGCTTCCGCGGCCGCGAGATGGCCCACCAGGAGCTCGGCTACAAGCTGCTGAACAAGGTGAAGGAAGAACTCGCGCCGATCGCCAAGGTCGAAGCGGAGCCCTCGCTGGAAGGCCGGCAGATGATCATGGTGCTGGCGCCGCGCTGACCTGCGCGCCGCGCCGCCCGCTTCATCGTCAAAGCGTTATCCCGGACGGCCACGCGGCCGATCCGGGGTCGCGCTTTTTTTGTGCCCGGCAAGGCCCGTCTAGTCCGGCAGCGACCCGTTCTCGCCCAGCACGGCGCCGGCGAGATAGAGCGAGCCGGCGATCAGCACGCGCGGGGCCGGGCCGACCGGGAAGGTCTTGAGCCCGTCCAGCGCCTCCGCGACGCTCCGGGCGGTCGAGGCGCTGATGCCATGGGCGCGCGCCGCGGCGGCGACCGCCTCGGGCGGCTGCCCCTTGGATTCCCCAGGCACCGGCACGGCGACGAGTTCGCGCGCCAGACCCGCGAAGGGGGCGAGGAAACTGCCGGCATCCTTCGTGCCCAGCATGCCGACGATCATCACCAGAGGACGCGAGACGCGGTCTTCGAGATCCGCCAGCGCGGCGGCGAGCGCCTGTCCCCCCGCCGCGTTGTGGCCGCCGTCGAGCCAGACATCGACGCCTTCCGGCGCGCGCTGGGTGAGCGGTCCGGGTCCCAGCCGCTGCAGCCGCGCCGGCCAGGACGCGGCGCGCATGCCTTCCTCGAAGGCGGCGGGCGGCAGGCGGAAAGCCGTGTCCCGCTGGCCGGCGACGCGCAGCGCCTCGACGGCAAGGCCGGCATTGCCGATCTGGTGCGGGCCGACAAGGCGCGGGCGCGGCAGATCCATCAGGCCGTCCTCGTCCGCGACGACCAGCCGGCCGCCTTCTTCATGCGCCTGGAACTGCTCGCCCATGATGGCGAGCGGGGCGCCGAGGCGCGCGGCCTGCCGCTCGATGACGGCCAGGGCCTCGCGCGGCTGGCGGGCGATGACCGCCGGCACGCCGCGCTTGAGAATGCCCGCCTTCTCCAGCGCAATGGCGCTGACCGTCTCTCCGAGGAAATCGACATGATCGATGGAGACCGGCGTGATGACGCTGACCAGCGGCTGGTCGACCACATTGGTCGCGTCCAGCCGGCCGCCGAGCCCAACCTCCAGCAGCAGCACGTCCGCCGGCACCTCGGAGAACAGCAGCATGGCGGCGGCGGTGGTGATCTCGAAGAAGGTGATCGGCGCGCCCTCATTGGCGCGCTCGGCACGCGCCAGCGCGTCGGTCAGCGTCGCGTCGTCGACCAGCGTGCCCGCGAGGCGGATGCGCTCGTTGAAGCGCACCAGATGGGGCGAGGTGTAGACATGGACGCGCTTGCCGGCCGCTTCCAGCACGGCGCGCATGAAGGCGACGGTGGAGCCCTTGCCATTGGTGCCGGCGACATGGATCACTGGCGGCAGGCGCCGCTCGGGGTGGCCGAGCCGCTCCAGCACGCGCCACATGCGCTCCAGCGACAGGTCGATCAGCTTGGGATGCAGCGCCAGCAGCCGCTCGAAAATGCTCTCGACCGGGTCATTTGGCACGGGCAGGGCAGGCATGGTGGCCTCAGGCGTTGAGCGGTGCCGGCGGCGCGGCGGCCGGCGCCTCGGTATCGGCTGGCGCGTGGCCATTGGCGGCGTGACCGTTGACGGCGTGGCCATTGGCTCCTTCCGTCGCCGGCACGCTCACGGCGGGGGCGCGCATCAGCAGGCGGCACAGCCGGCCGAGCGTCGCGCGCATGTCGTGACGGTGCACGACGAGGTCGATCATGCCGTGGTCGCGCAGATATTCGGCGCGCTGGAAGCCCTCGGGCAGTTTTTCGCGGATGGTCTGCTCGATGACGCGCGGGCCGGCGAAGCCGATCAGCGCGCCCGGCTCGGCAATCTGGATGTCGCCCAGCATGGCGTAGGAGGCGGTGATGCCGCCGGTGGTCGGGTTCGTCAGCACGACGATATAGGGCAGCTTCGCCTCATGCAGTTCCTGGATGGCGCAGGTGGTGCGCGGCATCTGCATGAGCGAGAGGATGCCCTCCTGCATGCGCATCCCGCCGCCGCACGCAAACATGATGAAGGGCGTGCCACGCGCCGCGGCGGTCTCGAGGCCGGTGATGATCGCCTCGCCGGCCGCCATGCCGAGCGAGCCGCCCATGAAGCCGAAATCCTGCACCCCGATGGTCACGGCGAGACCTTCGAGCTTGCCATAGCCGATCTTCACCGAGTCCTGCGCGCCGGTCTTGGTGCGGGCGTCCTTCAGGCGGTCGACATAGCGCTTCTCGTCACGGAACTTCAGCGGATCGGGCACCACCGAGGGAAGCGCGATGTCGTACCATTTGCCGCCATCGAACATGGAGCGCAGCCGGGCGGTGGCCTCCATGCGCATATGGTAGCCCGAACCGGGAATGACGAAGAGATTGGATTCGAGGTCCTTGTGGAACACGAGTTGCCCGGTCTCGGGGCACTTCACCCAGAGATTTTCGGGCACGTCCCGACGATTGAGGAAGCTGTTCAGCTTCGGGCGGACGACGTTCGTGATCCAGTTCAAAGGCGTGGCTCCGGACGGTGGTGTCTGGCGGCCGCGCGCGCACGGCCAGCCTTCATCTAATCGCCGAGGACGGCGATGAAAAGGCAGGCGGGCGAATCATTCGCCCGTCCCGCCGGTCGCGCGCATTATTCGGCGGCGTGACGGCGCACGCCGCGCACCGCTTCGGAAAGCTGGCCCACAAGGCCGGTGACAGCGGGAATGGTCGCCGGCGTTGCCCTGTCCTCGCTGTCGAGGCTGGCGCGCAGCACGTCGATCAGCGCCGAACCGACCACCACGCCATCGGCACCGGCGGCGATGCCGGCAGCCTGCTCGGGGGTGCGCACGCCGAAGCCGACCGCAACCGGCAGTGTGGTGTGGCGCTTGATGCGCGCCACCGCCTGGCCGACCCGGTCCGCATCCGGCGTCGCCGCCCCGGTGATGCCGGTGATGGAAACGTAGTAGACGAAGCCCGCCGTGTTCGCGAGCACGGCTGGCAGGCGCTTGTCATCCGTGGTCGGCGTGGCGAGGCGGATGAAGGCGAGACCCGCCGCGAGCGCGGGCAGGCAGAGCTCGCCATCCTCCTCCGGCGGCAGGTCGACGACGATGAGCCCGTCGACGCCGGCCGCCTTGGCGTCAATGAGGAAACGTTCGACGCCATAGATGTAGATCGGGTTGTAATAGCCCATCAGCACGATCGGCGTGGCGTCGTCGCCCTCGCGGAAAGCGCGCACCATGGCGATGGTCTTGGCCAGCGTCTGCCCGGCCTTGAGCGCGCGCAGGCCCGCCGCCTGGATCGCCGGGCCGTCGGCCATCGGGTCGGTGAAGGGCACGCCGAGCTCGATGATGTCGGCGCCGGCACCCGGCAGCGCCTTCAGCAGCGCGAGCGAGGTGTCGTAATCGGGATCGCCGGCAGTGATGAAGGTCACAAGCGCGGCGCGGCCCTCATTGGCGCAGGCCTTGAAGCGGTGGTCGAGGCGGGTGGTCGGACGGGCGGTCATAGGCGGGTTCCCAGAATTTCAGCCACCTGCGGGATGTCCTTGTCGCCGCGGCCGGACAGGTTGACCACCATCAGATGGTCCTGCGGGAAGGTCGGGGCGAGCTCGATCACCTTGGCGAGGGCATGCGCCGGCTCCAGAGCCGGAATGATGCCCTCCAGCTTCGACACCAGCTGGAAGGCGCTCAGCGCTTCGTCGTCGGTGGCGGAGATGTAGGTGGCGCGGCCGATATCGTGCAGCCAGGAGTGCTCCGGCCCGATGCCGGGATAGTCGAGGCCGGCGGAGATGGAGTGCGCCTCAGTGATCTGGCCGTCATCGTCCATCAGGAGATAGGTGCGGTTGCCATGCAGCACGCCCGGACGCCCGCCAGTGAGCGAGGCGGCGTGCTGGCCGGTCGGGATGCCGTGGCCGGCAGCCTCGACGCCGAAGATCTGCACGCCGGTGTCGTCGAGGAAGGGGTGGAACAGGCCCATCGCATTGGAGCCGCCGCCGATGCAGGCGATCAGGCTGTCTGGCAGGCGGCCTTCCGCTTCCATCATCTGCTCGCGGGTTTCCTGGCCGATGATCGACTGGAAGTCGCGCACCATGCCCGGATAGGGATGCGGGCCGGCTACCGTGCCGATGCAGTAGAAGGTGTCGTGCACGTTGGTCACCCAGTCGCGCAGCGCCTCGTTCATGGCGTCCTTCAGCGTGGAGGCGCCGGACTTCACCGGCACCACTTCGGCGCCGAGCATCTTCATGCGGAACACGTTGGGCGCCTGCCGGGCGACATCGACGGCGCCCATATAGACCACGCATTTCAGGCCGTAGCGCGCGCACAGCGTGGCGGTGGCAACGCCGTGCTGGCCCGCCCCGGTCTCGGCGATGATGCGCTCCTTGCCCATGCGGCGGGCCAGCAGGATCTGGCCGAGAACGTTGTTCACCTTGTGGGAGCCGGTGTGGTTCAGCTCCTCGCGCTTGAAATAGATCTTGGCGCCCTTGCCGGGGGCGGCGCCGGCGCGAAGATGCTCGGTGAAGCGCTCGGCGTAATAGAGCGGGCTCGGCCGGCCGACATAGTGCTTCAGCCCCGCATCCATCTCCGCCTTGTAGGCAGGATCGGCCTTGGCGTCGGCATAGGCCTTTTCCAGGTCGAGGATGAGCGGCATGAGCGTTTCGGCAACGAAACGACCGCCAAAAATGCCGAAATGCCCGTTATCGTCGGGGCCGGTGCGGAATGAATTCGGTACGTTCACGACAGGCTCGTCTCTCTCGCGGGTGAAATCGGGGTGGCGGGGCGTGCTGTCGGGACATCGGCCTCGCGCGCGGCACGCACGAAGGCGGCGATGCGCGCGGGGTCCTTGAGTCCGGGCGCGCTCTCGACACCGGATGATACGTCGACGCCGGCCGGTTGGATGCGTCGCACCGCTTCGCCGACATTGGACGGGTCGAGCCCGCCCGACAGCATGAGCGGACGGGTAGCCTCCAGCCCGGCCAGAATGTCCCAATCAAAAGCGACGCCATTGCCGCCGGGCAGCGCCGCGCCTTTCGGCGGCTTGGCGTCGAGCAGCAGCGCGTCCGCGACAGCCGCATAGGCCGGCACCGCCGCAAGATCGGCGGAGGTGGCGATGCCGATCGCCTTCATCACCGGCAGGCCGAAGCGCGCGCGGATGGCGGCGACCCGCTCCGGACTCTCCTTGCCATGCAGCTGCAGCAGGCCGGGCCGGATGGCAGCAATGATGTCGGCCAGCGCCGCGTCGTCGGCATCGACGGTCAGCGCCACGATCTTCGCCCGTCCGTGCACTTTTGCGGCGAGCGCACGGGCGGTCGCGAGATCGACATGGCGCGGGCTGGCCGGGAAGAACACCATCCCGACCATGTCGGCACCCGCGCCGAGCGCCGCTTCCAGCGTCTCGGCGGTGCTGAGCCCGCAGATTTTTATCTCAAGCGACAAGGCCGCCTCCTCAGGAACGAGCCACCTAGCACGGACGCCCGGCGGAGGCGAGGTTTTGGTGCGCTTCGGCCGGCGCCGTCGGCGTGCGCCGGTAGTGGGCTGGGCGTTGTCGGGCCGAAGTTCCATAGCTGAAGGATGGATTATAGAGGCAATCACCCCTTTCTTAACGTCAAATCCCGTGCTACTCACAACCATCTGTGGAATTTAATATTTCACTTCGAGTTGATGTTATTGCCGGTCGGGGCCTCCGATCGCGCCTCACGTGATCGTGGAGATAGACCCATGCGCCTCTCGCGCCGCCTCGTCCTCACTTCTGCTCTCGCCGCCGCGCTGGCGCCTGCTGTGCTCTCCTCCGCCACGCCGGCCCGCGCCCAGGAAGCGCCCAGCTCCATCCTGAACGCCTCCTACGACGTCGCCCGCGAGCTGTTCGAGGCGGTCAACAAGCAGTTCGAGCCGGCCGAGAAGGCCAAGACCGGCAAAGAGATCAAGGTCAACCAGAGCCATGCCGGCACCTCCAAGCAGGCGCGCTCCATCGTCGAGGGACTGGAAGCCGACGTCGTGACCTTCAACCAGATCACGGACATCACCTTCCTCGTCGACAAGGGCTATGTCGCCAAGGACTGGCAGACCCGCCTGCCGAACGCCGCCTCGCCCTGGTACTCCTTCCCCGCCTTCCTGGTGCGCGCCGGCAACCCGAAGAACGTGAAGAACTGGGACGATCTGGTCCGCGACGACGTGAAGCTGGTGTTCCCGAACCCGAAGACCTCGGGCAATGCGCGCTACACCTATCTCGCCGCCTATGCCTTCGCGCTGGAGAAGTTCAACGGCGACGAAGCCAAGGCCGACGCCTTCGCCAAGAAGCTGCTGTCCAATGTCGTGGTGTTCGACACCGGCGGGCGCGGTGCCACCACCTCCTTCGTGGAGCGCGAGCAGGGCGATGTGCTCATCACCTTCGAGGCCGAGGTTCTGGGCGTGAAGGACGCCTACAAGGACAAGAAGTTCGAGGTCGTGGTGCCGCCGGTCAGCCTGCTGGCCGAATTCCCGGTCGCGGTGGTCGACAAGGTGGTCGACAAGCGCGGCTCGCGGGCCATCGCCACCGACTATCTGACCTATCTCTACTCCCCCGAGGGGCAGAAGATCGCCGCCGAGTTCAACAACCGCGTCGTCGACCCCAAGGTCGCGGAGGAATTCAAGGGCCGGTTCGCCCCCGTCCGCCTGCTCAAAGTCGAGGACGTGCTGGGCGGCTGGGCCAATGCCCAGAAGGTGCATTTCGGCTCGGGCGGCAAGCTGGAGCAGCTCTTCGTCGCGCCGTGACGTTTGGCGCCTCGCCCCCGCGGAGAGGCAGCCGACGGCACTCGCGTCTGGACATCCGCGCGTCAATAGGTCATGGCCGGGGGAGCATCCCGGCCATCGGCTTTTCAAGGAGCCCATCCGTTGAACCGTGTCATACCGGGCCTTCCGCTCTCGCTCGGCATTACCCTGTTCTATCTCTGCCTGATCGTGCTGCTGCCGCTCGGTGCGCTGGTGTGGCAGGCGGCCGATGTCGGCTGGGAGCGCTATGTCGCGATCATGACCGGAACGCGCACGGTCGCCGCCTTCCGCCTCACCCTCACCACCGCGGCGGTGGCGACCGCGTTCAACGCCGTCTACGGGCTGGCGCTCGCCTGGGTACTGGTGCGCTACGACTTCCCCGGCAAGCGACTGCTGGACGCGCTGGTCGACGTGCCCTTCGCGCTGCCGACGGCGGTGGCCGGCCTTGCGCTCTCGGCGCTGTTCGCCCGCAATGGCTGGTTCGGCGGCCCGCTGGCAGAGCTCGGCATCGAGGTCGCCTACACCCCGATCGGCATTGCCTGCGCCATGGCCTTCACCTCCATTCCCTTCGTGGTGCGCACGGTGCAGCCGGTCCTGGAGGATCTCGCCGCCGATGTCGAGGAAGCCGCCGCCACGCTCGGCGCCTCGGACGCGCGCATCTTCGCCCGCGTGATCTTCCCGGCGATCTTTCCGGCCTTCCTCACCGGCGCCTCCTTGTGTTTCGCCCGCTCGCTCGGCGAATTCGGCGCCATCATCTTCATCGCCGGCAACCTGCCGCTGAAGACCGAGGTGGTTTCGCTGCTGACCTTCATCCGCATCGAGGAATATGAGTACGCCTCGGCGGCGGCCATCGCCTCCACGCTGCTTGGCCTCGCCTTCCTCATGCTGTTCGCCGTCAACATGATCCAGCTCTGGCAGCAGCGCCGGGTCGGCACGGGAGACTGAGCCGATGCGCGACGACGCCCCCTCGCCCCGACGTATCCGCGTCGGTGATGGCCCGCGCACCCGGCGGGTGCTCATTGGCAGCGTGCTGCTGGTGACCGCGCTGGTGCTCGTGGCACCGCTGCTCGCCATCTTCGCGGAAGCCTTCCGGCACGGGACGGCCGCCTATGCCGCCTCCTTCGCGTCTCCGGACACGCGTTTCGCCATCGGCCTCACCGTGCTGGTCGCGCTGATCGCGGTGCCGATCAATGTCGCCTTCGGCATCGCCGCCGCCTGGTGCATCGCCAAGTTCAGCTTCCCCGGCCGCAACCTGCTGGTGGCGCTGGTCGAACTGCCCTTCTCGATTTCGCCGATCATCGCCGGCGTCGCCTATCTCTTCGTCTACGGTACGCAGGGCCTGCTCGGACCGCTGCTGGAAGCCTATGACATCAAGATCATGTTCGCCGTGCCGGGCATCGTGCTGGCGAGCCTGTTCGTCACCGCGCCCTTCGTCGCGCGCGAACTGATCCCGCTGATGATCGCGCAGGGTTCGGAGGAGGAAGAGGCGGCGGTGACGCTCGGGGCGGGCGGCTGGCGCATCTTGCGCCTCGTCACGTTGCCCAATGTGCGCTTCGCGCTGCTCTATGGCGCGGCGCTCTGCAATGCGCGGGTGATGGGCGAGTTCGGCGCGGTGTCGGTGGTGTCGGGAAATATCCGCGGCCAGACCAACACGCTGCCGCTGCAGATCGAGCTGCTGTATCAGGACAACAACGCCGTCGCCGCCTTTGCCATCGCCACCATCCTCACCGCCGTGGCGCTGTTCACGCTTGTCGCCAAGGCGGTCATCGAGCGGCTCGATTCCGCGCGGGTGAAGGCGCAGGGCCGCCCGGGGCACTGAGAACGCTTCCGCCTCTCCCGGGGGAGGAGCAGGTGCGCATCACTTGCCCTGCAGCAGCTTCCACACCAGTTCGGCGGCGGCAAGGTCCTCAATGGCGGTGCCGACCGACTTGAACAGGGTGATCTCCTCCGCCGCGCCGCGTCCCTTGGCGAGGCCGCCGGCGAGCTCGAACAGGTCGCCATGGATGGCGCCGGCGGTCAGCACGCCGCTCGCCAGCGGTACGACGATGTCGCCGGCCTCCTTGCCCGCGCCGGCGCGGGTATCGACATAGACCCGCGCCCGCCGTATCGCCTCGTCATCGGCCTCCCGCATGGCGGGGGTGAAGCCGCCGACGAGATCGACATGCTGGCCGGGCTGGAGATAGCGGCCCTCGACCAGCGGCTCGGGCGAGAGCGTCGCCGAGGTCACGATGTCGGCGCCCGCGATCGCCGCGCCGCGATCGGGCTCGGCATGCGCGTCGAAGCCCTCGGCCCGCAGGGTTTCCGCCAGCGCCTCGGCCTTGGCCAGCGTGCGGTTCCAGATGGCGATGGTTCGGATCGGCCGAACGCTCGCATGGGCGCGGACGAGATAGGGCGCCAGCGCGCCGGCGCCGATCACCGCCAGCCGGCTCGCATCCTCGCGGGCAAGATAGCGCGCCGCCAGCGCCGAGGCGGCCGCAGTGCGCCACACGGTGAGCGCACGCCCGTCCATCACCGCGAAAGGCTCGCCGGTGGCGGCGGAGTTGAGCACATAAAGGCCGATCACGCTGTCTGCACCGCGGGCCGCATTGCCGGGGAAGACGGTCACGAGCTTGGTGCCGAGCACGTCGTCGGCGGTGCCGTCGGCAGTCCAGGCCGGCATGAGCAGCAGCATGGCCTCCTCGCCGCCCGGCCGCTCGATGGCGTGGTGATGGCGCACCGGCGTAACGATGCGGCGCCGGAAAGCGGCGTCGAGCGCGTCGATCAGGGCGGGAAAGGTGAGGAGGCCGGCGATCTCGCCAGCGGAGACAAAACGCAGATCGGTCATTTCAACTTAAGGTTCGTTCAGGCCGCGCGGCTGCGGTCGACAAGGGCGGGTGTCGCCGGGCTGGAAGCCAGCGCGGGCGCCGGGCGGGCGGGAGAGGTGCCGGTGCGCGCAGCAAGCGAGGCCTGCAGATCCTCGGCCTGCGCCTTGGCGCGGCGCGCCTCGCGCTCATTGCGGCGGGCGGCACGGCGCCAGCGGCCCTGGCCGAGCCAGACGCTCGCCCCGCCAAGCACAACGCCAGCGATGAGCGCAGCGAACACGATGAGGAACAGCGGCAGCTCGACGCTCCAGCCGCTGCCCAGCGGATCGACAACAAGCCCGACCGGCTGCCGGTTCGCCACCGCAAGCATCACCAGCCCCACCGAGATCGGCAGGACAATGAGGATCGTCAAGATACGGCGCAGCAGCACGCGGCACTCCCGGGTCGATGGCACGGATGAGGATTATTCGAGGTCGACGCCGTCATTAAGGCGTTCGCGCATTTCCTTGCCCGTCTTGAAATAGGGCACGGCCTTGCCGTCCACCGCCACATGCGCGCCGGTGCGCGGGTTGCGGCCCGTGCGCGCCGGACGGGCCTTCACCGAAAAGGCGCCGAAGCCCCGCAACTCGACCCGGTCGCCGCGCGCGAGCGCCGCGACGATCTCATCGAGGATCGCGTTGACGATATTCTCGACATCGCGCTGGTAAAGATGCGGATTCGCCTCGGCGATCCGCTGCACAAGTTCAGACTTGATCATCGACGCCCCGTCCCCTCGCTGCGATCGGCTCGCCGGAAATCCAAAAACATCATATTTCTGAAACTCTTGGGGCCGTCTAGCTTCCCCGAGGGTGCCAGAGGGCCAAGAGACCGTCAAGGCGGGCCGTCGCAGCAGCATCGCCGGCCCCGCCCAACAGGGCATTAGCGAGTTCGCCAAGCCCGATCAAGGACATAAGCTTCACCCCCGTGGCATGCAGCCAGCCAAATTCGTCGCCCACCCGGCGGGTGCGCCAGTCGCGTACGGGAAGATCCCTGGAGACGCCGCGCTCGCGGTCCAGCCAGTCGCGCGCGGTGCGCTCGTCGCCGATCTCGTCGATGAGGCGCAGCGGCAGCGCCTGGTGGCCGGTGAAGACGCGGCCGTCCGAGGCCTCGGCCAGCTTTGCGGGGTCAAGCAGCCGCCGCTCGGCGACCAGTTCCTTGAACCAGTCATAGCTGTCGGCGACCAGCGAACGCACCGCGTTGCGCGCATCCTCGGTCGGTGGATCGAACATGTTGGGCGCGGCCTTCAGCGGGCTCGACTTGATCTCCTCATAGGAGATGCCGACCGTCTTCATCAGCTCGGCGAAATTGGGAAACTGGAAAATGACGCCGATCGAGCCGACCAGCGCGTTGCGCGGGGCGATGATGTGGTCTGCCCCGAGCGCGGCGATATAGGCGCCGGAGGCGGCGATGCCGTCGACCACGGCGACGATGGGCTTCTTCTCGGCGAGGCGGCGCAGCCCGTCATACAGCGCGGCGGAACCGACCACCGTGCCGCCGGGGCTGTCGATCGACAGGATCACCGCCCGCGCGCCGGAGCGGCCGATGGATTCCAGCAGTTCCAGCCGCTCGCGCTCATTGCGGATAATGCCGCCAATGTTCACCCGCGCCACATGCGGGGAGGAGCGCGGCGGGAAATTGCCGTCATCCCACCAGAGGAAGGCGCCAAACCCGCCGACAAGCAGCACAAGGAAGGCAAACACGCGCCAGAAGGCGAGCTTGCGCCGCAGCCGCCGGCGGGCGATCACCTCGTCGACCTCGATCGCGCTGCTGGCCATGGGGCTTCCTCCGGCTGGTGGTGGGCCCAAGGGGTAGCCGCCGGAAAGGGCGGGCGCAAGCCGGCGGGCGCTGCGGGAGCCTGGCCCATTGTCCCGCACGGCCAGCGGGCCGATCCGGGATCATGCGAAATCGGAGAGTGATCGCGGCCCTTCGCCTTCGGCCGGGATGACGAAGGATGGGCCACCTCTGGGACGGCGAGAGGCTAGCCGCCGTGCTTTTCGAGAAAGGCCTCGATGGGGAGGCTGCGGAAATCCTCCAGCGCGGCGCGCAGGCGCGCATGTTCCCAGTCCCACCAGGCGAGCGCCTGCAGCCGCTCGCCGATCGCCTCGGGAAAGCGCCGCTTCACCGGCTTGGCTGCCACGCCGGCGACCACCGTGTAGGCCGGCACGTCCTTCGAGACCACCGCGCCCGCCGCCACCACCGCGCCATCGCCCACCGTCCGGCCGGGCAGGATGATGGCGCCGTGGCCGATCCACACATCGTTGCCGATGGTCACATCATGCGCGCGGCGCCAGTCGAAGAAGGCGGGCTCATCCTCGGCATCGTCGAAATAGGCCGAGGCGCGGTAGGTGAAATGCGCCTGGCTGGCGCGGTCCATCGGGTGGTTGCCGGGGTTGATCCGCGTCATCGCCGCGATGGAGGTGAACTTGCCGATGCGGGCATAGGCGATGTCGGAATCGTTGACGACATAGGAATAGTCGCCGAGCACGACCTCGTTCAGCTTGGTGCGCGGGCCGACTTCCGTGTAGCGCCCCAGCGTCGAGGCGCGGACATCGGCTGTCGGGTCGACGATGGGCCGAACCCCCAGCTTTGTGCTCATCTTTGGCCGTTCATTTCTCGGCCCCGAAGCCGAAGCGGGCGAGGAGGCGGAACGGCCCCTCATCCTGCCGGTAGAGCGCGATGCCGCCGACGATAAGCGGCCCATCCGCACCGCTCTGCGCGAAAAGGTCGGCCAGCTCCGCCTCGGCCAAGGCGCGCTCATCGTCCTCAAGCGGCCCGGTGAGCGTCATGTGGAAGCGGAAATCCTCCAGCACATAGGGGTAGCCCCAGCGCGCGAGGTGATCCTGCTGGCGCGGGGTGAGCGGGGCGCGCCGGCGCTTTTCCATCTCCGCCGCGTTCATCGGCGCGCGGAACGCGTCGAACCCCGCCACCGCCGCGCCGGCCAGCCGGTCGAGCGCCGCACAGGAGGAAGCGGTCTTCAGCGCGAGGAAGCGGCCGAGGACGGCAAGCTGCACGCCGGTGCAGGCAAAGCGCGTGCGCTCGGCGGCAAAGGCGGCGCAGGCCGCACGCAACTCGTCCTCGCTACGTCCTTGCGCCAGGCGGAACGGCGCCTTCAACGTGGCGTGGAAGCCATAGCGCCGCGGCTCGGCGGTGATCTCGCGCCAGCGCTCGGCGTCGAAGCGACGCAGGGCTGGCGCCGGCAAAGCGGCGCCGGTCTCCGCGTCATAGCCTATGACCGAGGCGCCGAAGCGCCAGAGCGCGCTCTTGGGCGGCGGGGCGTAGTAGATGGCGTAGCGCGGTTCAGCGGACATGGTGAGCGCTCAGAACACCCGGCGGCCATTGAGCGTGACCTCGCCCACCGCCGGCGTCTCGTCGAACAGGCGGAAGCGCACGAGGTCGGCGCGAAGTCCGGGGGCCAGCCGGCCGCGGTCGTCGAGCCGGGCCAGACGCGCGGGCGCGGCCGTCACCAGCGCTAGCGCCTGCGGCACTGACAGATCCGCCTTGAAGGTGAGCGCCAGCGCGGCCTGCAGCAGGCTGGCGGGCACGTAATCGGAAGCGAGTGCATCCAGCAGGCCCTCGCCGGCGAGGTCGCGCATGGACACGCCGCCAGAGTGCGAGCCGCCACGCACGACATTGGGCGCGCCGCCGATGGTGGCGAGGCCGGACGCCTTCGCCGCGCGCGCGGCCTCAACGGTGGTGGGAAATTCGGAAATGGTGCAGCCCGCTTGCAACGCCTCGTCGACATGGGCCGGTGTGGTGTCGTCATGGCTGGCCAGCACGATGCCGGAGCCGGAAAACAGCGCCACCATGCGGGCATAATTGCCGGCGACCGCGCCCTTGGCCCGCTCGATACGGTCGGCCACCTCGGCGTCGAGGTCCGGCCCGCCCTTGCCGATGCCGGACAGATAGACCTTGAGATGCTCGACATTGCGCCACTGCCGCGTACCGGGCGTGTGGTCCATCAGCGAGGCCAGCGAGAGGTTGGGCCGGCCCAGCGCGACGTCAACGAGATCGGGCAGGCCGTGGTCGGTGAGTTCGCAGCGCAGATGGATGCGATGATCGACGCGGAACATGCCGCGCGCGGCGCCCTGCTCCACCGCGTCCAGCATCACCTCGTACAGCGCGCGCCGGTCGGCCTTGGCCTGGTCGAAGCCGCCGGCGCAGATCGCGTCATAGACGGTGGTGACGCCGGATCCCGCCATCTGCGCGTCATGCGCCAGCGCGGCGGCGCGGGCGTCCGGCCAGATCACCTTGGGGCGCGGGATGAAATGGCCTTCCAGCGCGTCGGTGTGCAGGTCGATAAGGCCCGGGGCGAGATAGTCGCCCGCACAGTCCACCGCCGCGGGCAATTGCGAGCGGCCCTCGTCGATCGCACGGATCGTCCCGCCCTCATGGACGAGCGTGCCCAGGACGAGGCGGTCTTCGAGCACGAGGCGGGCATTGGTCAGAATCGTTTCCATCGCCGCGCGTCTCGCATTTTGATGTGACCGTACCGTGAAGGCGTACCAGACATCGCGTCATCCCGGATGCCGACAGGGCGATCCCGGATCGCATGACATTGGGGCGCGATCCAGGATCGAAGCTGCGCTTCTTCCGGGATGACGAACCACTCACACCCCCAGCGCGCCGCCGTCCGAGCGCGGGTCGTGCGCGCCTTCGAGCCCCGCCTTGCCGGGATGGATGACCACCGCGCCGGCATGGCCCATCATGTCCGAATAGGCCTCCGGGATGATCTCCACCTCATGGCCGGCGCGCTCCAGCTGCTCGGCCAGCGCGCCGTCGAAGGCACCCTCCAGCTTGAGCGACACAGAGGGCGAGCCCCATGTGCGGCCGAGCACCCAGCGCGGGCGGGCGATCGCCTCGCCGAGCGGCACGCCGAACAGGGCGTAGCGGCTCATCACCGCCGCATTGGTCTGCGGCTGGCCCTCGCCGCCCATGCAGCCAAAGGCCACCACCCGCCCATCCGCCAGCTTCGCCATGCCGGGATTGAGCGTGTGGAAGGGCCGGCGGCCCGGCTGCAGCGGGTTCAACGCCTTGGGGTCCAGCGAGAAGGAGGTGCCGCGATTCTGCATCAGCACGCCGGTCGAGGGCAGCACCAGCCCGGAGCCGAATTCCCAATAGATCGACTGGATGTAGGAGACGGCGAGACCGTTCTTGTCCGCCGCGCCGAGCCAGATGGTGTCGCCGGGCGCGGCCCTGTGCGGCCAGGGCGCGGCGCGGCCGGGATCTATGGCGGCAACCTCCCGCTCCAGCGCGTCGGCGGCGAGGAAGTCCGCAGGCTCGTGCAGCAGCCGGTCGAAATCCGTCACCACCTTGTCGCGAATGAGAAAGGCGCGCTTGGTCGCCTC
Source organism: Ancylobacter novellus (assembly GCA_003241485.1). Lineage (GTDB taxonomy): Bacteria > Pseudomonadota > Alphaproteobacteria > Rhizobiales > Xanthobacteraceae > Ancylobacter > Ancylobacter novellum_A. Next base: position 32,907 of record QFQD01000007.1, on the reverse strand, counting down.
GACCAGCCCGTGGATATGGGCGAAGCCTTCCGGCCCGGCGACGCCGAGCCGGTCGAACAAAGCGAGGATCATCAGCGTCGCCAGCCCCTGGGTGGGCGGGGGCGAGCCCCAAAGCTCCATGGTGGAGAGCTTCACATGCAGGGGCCTGCGGCGCACGGCGTGATAGTGCGCCAGATCCTCGCGCGTCACCGGGCTGCCCGCCTTCTCAAGGTCGGCGGCGATCTCGCGGCCGACATCGCCGCGGTAGAAATCGTCCAGCCCGGCGCGGGAGAGATGCTCCAGCGTGTCGGCGAGCCGCGCGAAGCGCTGCGTCGCGCCAGGTTCAGGCGCCGCGCCGTCCTCGTTCAGGAACGTGCCGGCAAAGCCGGGGACGGAGGCGAGTTCATCCTTCTTCTGCGTGGTCAGCCGATGCTGCGAGGCCGAGACCTGGCAACCCCGCCGGGCATGGCCGATGGCGGCCTCCAGCAGCCGGCGCGCCGGCATCTTGCCGCCGAGTTCGCGCGCGGCCTCATGGGCCAGTTGCCAGCCGCCGATCTGGCCCGGCACGGTGAGCGCGGCGAGGGGGCCGCGGGAGGGCAGCACGTCCTCATCGTAACCGCGCTCGCGATAGAAAGCCGGCGTGGCTTTCGCCCCGGCATAGCCCGCCGCCTCGAAATAGCCGACACGGCCGTTGACATCGCGGATCAGCCAGAATCCATCGCCGCCGATCTGGTTCATGTGCGGGTAGACCACGGCGATGGCGGCGGCGGCAGCCAGCGCCGCCTCCACCGCATTGCCGCCCTCTTCCAGCACGGCGCGGCCGGCTTCGGTCGCCAGCCAATGCGGCGTCGCCACCATGCCGGAACCGGCCCGCACGCTCTCGTGATCGGAACCCCACGCCAACTTCTTGTCCCCCCTCGGGCGCAAAACTTGACCCGCGCGGCCGGGCATAGCAGTTTGCGCCCCGCTGAAGTAGACGGATCGAGACGAGATGAGCACGGGCCGACGCATACGCTGGGACCATGTGAGCACGGTGGCAAGCGCCGCCATCCTTCTGGGAGCCGAACTCATCGGCGCCGGGCTCGCGGCCGGCTGGGCCATCGCCGCGCTGTTCAACGCCAACTGGGTGTGGGAGCTGATCTTTGAAGGCGCCCTCGCCGTGCTCGCCATTTACGGCATCTATCGCTTCGTGATGAAGGCAAAGTCGGTCGAGCCTTTCGTCGAAGGCTGAGACGGCCGACGCCGGTTCGCAACCGCACGCAACGGCTAGTTCCGAATCACGCATCGCCGTGGGCGACGGCTCGTGATTTGTGTCCTCCCCGGCGGCTTCCGCCCCTCTGCTACCGCCTCGCGGCTGAGCATGCGGATATTTCGGGCGCATACGATATTTCGCGCAAAACCCGCTTGCATATGACGGCGGAAATCCATACATCGCTGCTCGCCCAACATTCGCACGTGCCTGTGGTCGCGTGCCGATCGGCGGAAGTCCGGACAAGAGGCCGGAAAGTCGCCAGTCAGATCGGTAGCCGGAGGCGAAACCGGCGCACCTCGCTCTCAGCGGGGAACGTGACTTGAAGCAACGACGTAGCGGGCTTTTTTGGTCTCTGTCGGCCCTCCAAAGGTCGGGAAACTGAAGAGGCACTACTTCTTGCCGGGCGTGCGGTCGGGTTTCCCGTACCAAGCGAAGGCATCGATCGAACGCAGGCGCTCTCCACATGCGCAGGCGAACGCATCGCTGCCACGGCTCCATTCCACCCGGCCTGACGGCGTGATGCCGCGCGGGCCGGCCGAACGGATGCGCATTCTCGCCACGCGCGCGGCTCATTGACGCCGCGGGGGGGTGTTCGCATCCACTTGGGTCGAAGCTTCGGGTCTTTGGGGATTGCCATGACCGACCGTATTCGCGAATTCCTGCGCAACCGACGTGAGGATGGTCCCTGCGTCGTCGTCGATCTCGATGTGGTGCGCGCCAATTACGCCGCCTTCGCCCGGGCGCTGCCGGACACCCGCGTGTTCTATGCGGTGAAGGCGAACCCGGACGCGGCGATCCTGAACGCGCTGGCCGAAATGGGCTCATGCTTCGACTGCGCCTCGGTCAACGAGATCCTCATGGTTCTCGCCACCGGTGCCACCGCCGACCGCATCTCCTTCGGCAACACCATCAAGAAGGAGCGCGACATCGCGCGTGCCTTCGAGCTGGGCGTGCGCCTGTTCGCGGTCGACTGCACCGAGGAAGTCGAGAAGGTCGCCCGCGTTGCCGCCGGTGCCAAGGTGTTCTGCCGCATTCTGTGCGACGGCGCCGGCGCCGAATGGCCGCTGTCGCGCAAGTTCGGCTGCGAGCCCGAGATGGCTGTCGACGTGCTGGAGCATGCCCACCGCCTCGGCCTCGAAGCGCACGGCATCTCGTTCCATGTCGGCTCGCAGCAGAAGAATGTCGAAGCCTGGGACGCGGCGCTCGCCTCGGCCAGCGCGATCTTCTCCGAATGCGCCCAGCGCGGCTTCACCCTGTCGCTGGTCAATCTCGGCGGCGGCTTCCCGACCAAGTACCTGCAGGACGTGCCGGCGGCCGAAGCCTATGGCGAGGCCATCTTCCGCGCGCTCTCCCGGCACTTCGGCAACGCCATCCCGCAGACCATCATCGAGCCGGGTCGCGGCATGGTCGGCGCTGCCGGCCTGATCGAGGCCGAGGTGGTGCTGATCTCGAAGAAGTCGGCCACCGACGCGGTGCGCTGGGTCTATCTCGACATCGGCAAGTTCGGCGGCCTCGCCGAGACGATGGACGAGGCGATCCGCTACCCCATCCGCACGCCGCGCGACGGCGACGCGGTGGAGCCCTGCGTGCTCGCCGGCCCGACCTGCGATTCGGCCGACGTCATGTACGAGAAGGCCCCGGTGCTGCTGCCGGTGTCGCTCGCCATCGGCGACAAGGTGCTGATCGAGGCCACCGGCGCCTACACCACCACCTATTCGGCGGTGGCGTTCAACGGCTTCGAACCGCTGCGATCCTACGTGATCTGAGCGGGCTCGCGCCCGCTTCACTTCCTCATCCCGGACGCCGCGTGAGCGGCGGGCCGACGGCTTGCCGGGATGAAGGCGCTGCACCCCGTTTCCCTCCCTCTTTTTCCCGGCTGACCGGGTTTTGGAGGCCTTCATGCTCGCCACCACCGCTCCCGCCATCTCGCTTGAGACCCCGGCCGACATCGCCCAGCGCGAGGGCCTGCTGGACCTCGCCTTCGGCCGCGCCGCGCGCCTCGCCAAGACCAGCGAGCGCCTGCGCGAAGGCCGCAAGCCGGCCGAGGGCCTCGCCTTCGCCGCGCACGGCCCGGACGGGCGCGTGGTCGGTACGCTGCGCCTGTGGCATGTCACGGCGGGCCCGGCCCGTCCGGCGCTTCTGCTCGGCCCGCTCGCGGTCCATCCCTGGTTCCGCGACCGGGGCCTCGGCCGCGCGCTGATGACCACCGCGATCATGGAGGCCACCCGCCTCGGCCACGGCGCCATCCTGCTGGTCGGCGACGCGCACTATTATGCGCGCTTCGGCTTCGACGTGGCGCTGACCGAAGGCCTGTGGCTGCCCGGCTCGTTCGATCGCCGCCGCTTCCTCGGACTGGAGCTCCAGCCCGGCGCGCTTGAAGGCGCGCGCGGCCTGGTCAGCCCGACCGGCGCCATGATCGAGGCACCGAGCCTGAACGAACTGGTCGCCCGCGAGACCGCGAGCGATCTCAAGCGCTCGGCGTGAGGGTCATCCGCCTTCGGTCGTCATCCCGGCCGGAGGCGTAGCCCAGGAGCCGGGATCGCCCTCCGCACGGTGCGCGATCCCGGGTCAGCCTTGCGGCCGCCAGGATGACGGCGAGATTAGAACTCGACGTCGAGTTCCTCCATCTCGTCCGGCTCCTCCCGCGCGCTGGCGCTCCACTCCTTCATCGCCGGCAGCGCCAGCATGGTCTTGCAATAGGCCTTGGTCGGCGCGTCGAGCTTCACGTCATAGGTGGTGAAGCGCGAGCAGACCGGCGCATACATCGCGTCTGCCATGGTCGGCACGGGCCCGAACAGATAGGGCCCGCCATAGGTCTTCAGGCAGTCGCGCCAGATGGCGAGGATGCGCTCTATATCCGCCTGCGCGCCGGTCCACACCTTGAAGCCGGGGTGGCGGGCCTTGATGTTCATCGGCAGCGCCGAGCGCAGATTGGCGAAGCCCGAATGCATCTCGCCGGAGATCGAACGGCAATGCGCCCGCGCTGCGCGCGCACTAGGCAGAAGCCCGGCGTCTGGCTTCAATTCGTGCAGATATTCGGCGATGGCGAGCGTGTCCCAGATGCGCAGCCCGTCGTGATCGAGACGCGGCACCAGGAAGGACGAGGATTGCAGCAGCAGCTCGGCCCGGATCGAGGGATCGTCGGCCGAGACCCGCGCCTCCTCGATATCCAGCCCGGCCAGCCGGCACAGGAGGAAGCCGCGCAGCGACCACGAGGAATAGTTCTTGCTACTGATGGTGAGGACAGCCGAGGGTATGGAGGTCTTGGCGGCGGATCGCGGCGCCGGGCGGGCGGGCATGGTCCTGCGTCCTTTGGGTCGACGGTGAGGGCGGGCAAGCGATGATCGGTCAGGTCGAGGCAAACACTATTCGTGCCATCCCCGATTGCTCGGCCGGTTGCCGCCGATGATCTACGCCGCCTATCAGGCCCAGGCCGATCTGCTCGACCCCATGCGCACGCTGGCGCGCATGTCGCGGCGCATGCTCGCCGGCACGATGGCGGGCTTTGGCGAGAGCGCGCTGCTGCGCAATATCTCCGCCGCCTGCGAGATGGTGGAGCGCGCCGGCCTCAGCCATGCCCGCCCGGCCTTCGACATCAAGAGCGTCATGGTCGGCAATCGCGAGGTGGAGATCACCGAAGAAGTGGCGCTCCAGCTCCCCTTCGGCGCGCTGCTGCATTTCGCCAAGGATGTCGACCAGCCGCAGCCGCGCATCCTGGTGGTGGCGCCGCTCTCGGGCCACTTCGCCACGCTGCTGGTCGACACGATCCGCACGCTGCTGCCGGAGAACGATGTCTACGTCACCGACTGGGCCAATGCGCGCGACGTGCCGCTCAGCGCCGGCAGCTTCGGCTTCGACGACTATGTCGGCCATGTCATACGTTTCCTGGAGGAGATCGGGCCCGGCGCGCACGCGCTCGCCGTGTGCCAGCCCTGCGTGCAGGTGCTGGCCGCCACCGCGGTGATGGCGCAGAACGACAACCCGGCGACGCCGCGCTCCATCACGCTGATGGCGGGCCCGGTCGACACCCGCGTCAGCCCCACCAAGGTGAACGAACTCGCCACCTCCAAGCCGCTCGACTGGTTCGAGACGAATCTCATCGCCACTGTGCCGCCGGGCTTTGCCGGCTCCGGCCGGCGGGTCTATCCCGGCTTCATCCAGGTCGGCGCCTTCCTGGCGATGAACATGGACCGCCATGTGAAGGCGCATGTTGAGCTGTTCGAGAACCTCGCCATGGGCGAGCACGAGAAGGCGCGCACCGCCAAGACCTTCTATGATGAATATTTCGCCGTGCTCGATCTCGCCGCCGAGTTCTATCTGGAGACCATCCGCATCGTCTTCCAGGAGCACGACCTGCCGCGCGGCGTGCTGACCTATCGCGGCGAGCGGATCGATTTCCGCGCCATCCGCCGTACCGCGCTGCTCACCGTCGAGGGCGAGCGCGACGACATCTGTGCGGTCGGCCAGACGGTGGCCGCGCAGGATATCTGCGCCTCGCTGCGCCCGCACCTGCGCCGCCACCACATGCAGGCCGGGGTCGGCCATTACGGCGTGTTCTCCGGCCGACGCTGGAAGGGGCAGGTCTACCCGCTGGTGCGCAACCACGTGCTGGCGAGCGATTGAGCGGGGCGGCGGCCTGTCACGCGGTCGTCACCATTGACGCGGCACGTTGCGGCACCCCATGGTGCGGCCGCAATTTTATTTCCTCGGAACCAAAGGAGTCCCCCCGAGAATGTCGGTTTGGCCTGTCTATGCAAAGATCGATGGTCCCATCGTGATGATCGGCTTCGGTTCGATCGGTCGCGGTACCCTGCCGCTCCTGGAACGGCACTTCGATTTCGACAGGGAGCAGCTGACCGTCATCGATCCGGTGGACGACAATCGCGCCCTGCTCGACGAGCGCGGCATCGCCTTTCTCCAGCTGGCGATCACCCGCGAGAATTACCGCGAGGTGCTCGGCCCGCTGCTCACCCGCGGCGGGCGCGGCTTCCTGATCAACCTCTCGGTCGATACCGGCTCGGTCGACATCATGAATTTCGCCCGCGAGTGCGGCGCGCTCTACATCGACACGGTGGTGGAGCCGTGGCTCGGCTTCTATTTCGACAAGGACGCCACCCCGGCGAGCCGCTCGAACTATGCGCTGCGCGAATCCATGCTGGCCGCCAAGCGCGCCAATCCCGGCGGGCCGACGGCCGTGTCGTGCTGCGGCGCCAATCCGGGCATGGTGTCCTGGTTCGTCAAGCAGGCGCTGGTCGACATCGCCGCCGATACCGGCCTCGCCCTCGACGAGCCGAAGACGCGCGAGGACTGGGCGGCACTGGCGCAGCAGCTTGGCGTCAAGGGAATCCATATCGCCGAACGCGACACCCAGCGCGCCCGCGACCCGCGTCCCTTCGGCAAGTTCATCAATACCTGGTCGGTGGAGGGCTTCGTCTCCGAGGGGCTGCAGCCGTCCGAACTCGGCTGGGGCACGCATGAGAAGTGGATGCCGGGCAACGCCCACACCCACAATTTCGGCTCCGGCGCGGCGATCTATCTGATGCAGCCCGGCGCCGCCACGAAGGTGCGCACCTGGTGCCCCACTCTCGGCGCCCAGCACGGCTTCCTGGTGACGCACAACGAATCGATCTCGATTGCCGACTATTACACGGTGCGCCGCGGCGCGCAGGTGGCCTATCGCCCGACCTGCCACTACGCCTACCACCCGTGCAACGACGCGCTGCTGTCCTGGCACGAGGTGTTCGGCAATGAGGGCCGATTCGACGGCGACTGGAAGATTCTCGACGAGCACGACATCGTCGACGGGCGCGACGAGCTCGGCGTGCTGCTCTACGGCCATGCCAAGAACGCCTATTGGTACGGCTCGCAGCTGACCATCGAGGAAACCCGCAAGCTCGCGCCTTACCAGAGTGCGACCGGCCTCCAGGTCACTTCGGCGGTGCTGGCCGGCATGGTGTGGGCGATCGAGAACCCGGAAGCTGGCATCGTCGAAACCGACGAGATGGACTATCGCCGCTGCCTTGAGGTGCAGAAGCCCTATCTCGGCAAGGTGAAGGGCTATTACACCGACTGGACCCCGCTGGACGGCCGCCCCGGCCTGTTCCCCGAGGACATCGACACCTCGGACCCCTGGCAGTTCCGCAACATACTGGTGCGGTGAGGCAAGAGTTTCATCGGCCTCATGCCGGAGGGCGCCCCGTCCTCCGGCAACGTCCTTCGATGGTAGCCTCTGGCAAAGCGCCTCCGGCTGCATAATTACGCAGCCAGATCCCCCTGACCGGAGCCGCCCGTGACCGACCTCTCCGCCTTCCCGATCGCCGCGCGCTGGCCGGCGCAGCATTCCGAACGGCTCCAGCTTTATTCCTTCCCCACTCCCAATGGGGTGAAGGTGTCCATCATGCTGGAGGAGACCGGCCTCCCCTATGAGGCGCATATGGTCAATATCGGCAAGGACGAGACCTGGACGCCCGAATTCCTGTCGCTCAACCCCAACGGCAAGATCCCGGCGATCCTCGATCCCGATGGGCCCGGCGGTAAGCCGCTGGCGCTGTTCGAATCCGGCGCGATACTGGTCTATCTCGCGGAGAAGACCGGGAAGTTCCTGCCCGCCGACCCCGCCGCCCGCTACGAGACCATCCAGTGGGTGATGTGGCAGATGGCGGCGATCGGCCCGATGTTCGGCCAGCTCGGCTTCTTCCACAAGTTCGCCGGCGCCGCCTATGAGGACAAGCGCCCGCGCGAGCGCTACGCCGCCGAATCCAAGCGCCTGCTCGGCGTGCTTGAGCGCCGGCTGGAGGGCCGCGACTGGATCATGGGGGCGGACTACACCATCGCCGACATCGCCACGCTGGGCTGGGTGCGCAACCTCATCGGCTTCTATGGCGCGGCCGACCTGGTCGACTACGCCGCGCTCAGCAATGTGCCGGCCTGGCTGGCGCGGGGATTGGCCCGCCCTGCCGTGCAGCGCGGACTGGAAATCCCCCCTCGCCCCTGACGCGTATAAGCGAAGGCCATCGCGCCGCGGCGCGGCGTGGTGGCATGAACAGCGAATTCGCCTATAAGCGGGCGAACGCGACAGCTCGGGAACGAAGATGAACCAGAATGTGACGCCGCCCGGCGCGCCTTCCGCCGCGCGACTGCCCAGCGGGCATCCGCCGGTGAAGTTCGGCAAAATCGGCGTGCTGATCGTCAATCTCGGCACGCCCGACGGCACCGATTACTGGTCGATGCGGCGCTATCTCAAGGAGTTCCTCTCGGACCGCCGCGTCATCGAGGTGAACCGCGTGCTGTGGTGGTTCCTGCTCAATGTCATCATCCTCTCCCGCCGCCCGCAGGCCAAGGGCAAGGACTACGACACGATCTGGAACAAGGAGCTCAATGAGGGCCCGCTGCGCACCATCACCCGCGCGCAGTCCGACAAGCTCGCCGCCCGCCTCGGCCCGCTGTCCGACCGGCTGGTGATCGACTGGGCGATGCGCTACGGCAACCCCTCCGTCGCCTCGCGCATCGAGGCGCTGCAGCGCCAAGGCTGCGAGCGCCTGCTGCTGGTGCCGCTCTATCCGCAATATGCCGCCGCCACCTCGGCGACCGTGTGTGACGCCGCCTTCGACGCACTGAAGAAGATGCGCTGGCAGCCGGTACTGCGCGTCGCCCCGCACTGGCCGGACGAGCCCGCCTATATCGAGGCGCTGGCCGCCTCGATCCGCACCTCGCTCGCGGGGCTCGACTGGGAGCCCGAACTGGTGCTGGCTTCCTTCCACGGCATTCCGAAGGAATATTTCGACAAGGGCGACCCCTATCAGTGCTACTGCCAGAAGACCGGCCGGCTGGTGCGCGAAGCGCTGGGCTGGCCCGAGGGCAAGCTGAAGGTCACCTTCCAGTCGCGCTTCGGCAAGGCGGAATGGCTGCAGCCCTATACCGACAAGACGGTGGAGGCGCTGGCGCAGTCCGGCGTGAAGAGGCTCGCCGTCATCACCCCCGGTTTCGTCGCCGACTGTCTGGAAACGCTGGAGGAGATCGGCGGCGAGAATGCCGAGATCTTCCATCACAATGGCGGCGAGAAATTTCACTTCATCCCCTGCCTCAACGATTCCGACGGCGGCATCGACGTGCTGGAGACGGTGATCCGCCGCGAGCTGCAGGGCTGGGTGGAACTCGGCTAAGCGACGCTCCGGTTTCACGCTGAAACCGGACGTGTTTTGCCTCGCCCGCGCGCTTACGCAATGGAAGACTCCCTAGCTGACGTTTTGGGGAGCCAGCCTTGTCCGATACGACCGCTGCCACACCGGCCCGTACCCAGATGCAGAAGATGCTCGCGGGTGAGCTCTACCATGCGGGCGATGCCGAGATTCAGGCGGCGCAGGCGGCCGCCTTCGCCTGGATGGCGCGCTATAACGCTGCCATCGGCAAACCACAGGCCACGCGGGATGCGCTGCTCAGGGAGCGGCTCGGCGCGCTGGGTGAGGGCGCGGTGATCCGCCCGCCCTTCCATTGCGACTACGGCTTCAATATCCGCCTCGGCGACGGCGCCTTCCTGAACTTCAACTGCGTCGTGCTCGATGTGGTGGAAGTGAACATCGGCGCGGGCACGCAGATCGGCCCGGCCGTGCAGATCTACACCGCCGACCACCCGCGCGACCCGGCGATCCGCGCCACCGGCTACGAATTCGGCCGCCCCGTCACCATCGGCCGCAATGTCTGGATCGGCGGCGGCGCCATCATCCTGCCGGGCCTCACCATCGGCGACGATGCGGTGATCGGGGCCGGCGCCGTGGTGACGCGCGACGTCCCGGCCGGAGCGACCGCGCTCGGGAACCCGGCCCGGCTGCGGTGAAGAGGTCCGGCACGGCAAGGAACCGCGCGGGGGCCCATCCGTTGCCCTCCTGACACAGGAGGACATGATGACGGACACGAACGCCGCCGATCTGCCGACGCCGCCGCGGACACCGGAGCCGGGCGGGCCGGACATTCCCCCGCCCACCGAGAGCCCGGACGGTCCGCCCACCCCGGTCGAGGACCCCGAGCGGCCTGATCCCGGGCCGGACATTCCCCCACCGGGGCGCGGCGAGCCGGAGATCCTGCCGGGCAACGTTCCGCCGGAGCTGCCGCCCGACAGCCTGCCGCCGCCGGTGGAGAACCCGCCGCAGTTTTAGGCCCGAAAAGCAGAACGGCCGGCGTGTCACCACGCCGGCCGTTCCATTTCTAGCCGTCAGGCGGCGAGAGCGTGAGCTCTCACTCGGCCTTCTCAGACGCCTTCTTGAGCGCGGCGCCCAGGATGTCGCCGAGCGAAGCGCCCGAATCCTGCGAACCGAACTGCGCGACGGCCTCCTTCTCCTCGGCGATTTCAAGCGCCTTGATGGAGACCTGCACCTTGCGCGCCTTGCGGTCGAACAGGGTGACGCGGGCATCGAACTTCTCGCCCACGGCGAAACGGTCCGGACGCTGGTCGCCGCGGTCGCGGGCCAGTTCCGAGCGCTTCACGAAGGTGGTCATGTCGGAACCGATGATCTTCACATCGACGCCGCCATCCTTCACGTCGATCACTTCGCAGGTGACGATCGCGCCCTTGCGCAGTTCGCCAGCATCCTGGAAGGGGTCGCCGCCGAGCTGCTTCACGCCGAGCGAGATGCGCTCCTTCTCGACATCCACGTCGAGAACGACCGCCTTGATCATGTCGCCCTTCTTGAACTCCTCGATCACCTGCTCGCCCGGACGGTTCCAGTCGAGATCGGACAGGTGGACCATGCCGTCGACGTCGCCGTCGAGGCCCAGGAACAGACCGAACTCGGTCTTGTTCTTGACCTCGCCCTCGACGGTCGCGCCCGCCGGATACTTCTCGGCGAAGGCTTCCCAGGGGTTCTGCAGGGTCTGCTTGAGGCCCAGCGAGATGCGGCGCTTGACCGGATCCACCTCGAGGATCGCGACTTCCACTTCCTGCGAAGTGGCGACGATCTTGCCGGGGTGAACGTTCTTCTTGGTCCAGCTCATCTCGGAAACGTGGATGAGGCCCTCGATCCCCGGCTCCAGCTCGACGAACGCGCCGTAGTCGGTGATGTTGGTCACGCGGCCCTTGAAGCGGGCATTGACCGGGTACTTGGCCTCGATGCCCTCCCACGGATCGCCGAGGAGCTGCTTCATGCCCAGCGAGATGCGGTGCGTCTCGTGGTTGATCTTGATGATCTTCACCTTGACCGTCTGGCCGATGGAGAGCACCTCGGTCGGGTGGTTCACGCGGCGCCAGGCGATGTCGGTGACGTGCAGCAGGCCGTCAATGCCGCCGAGATCAACGAACGCACCGTAATCGGTGATGTTCTTGACCACGCCGTCGATGACCTGACCCTCTTCGAGGTTCTGCACCAGCTCGTGACGCTGCTCGGCGCGGGTCTCTTCGAGAACCGTACGGCGCGAGACGACGATGTTGCCGCGGCGGCGATCCATTTTGAGGATCTGGAACGGCTGCGGGTTGTGCATCAGCGGGCCGACGTCGCGGATCGGACGGATGTCGACCTGCGAACGCGGCAGGAAGGCCACGGCGCCGTCGAGGTCGACGGTGAAGCCACCCTTGACCTGGTTGAAGATCACGCCCGTGACCTTCTCCTGGGCGTTGAACGCCTTTTCGAGGCGGACCCAGCTCTCTTCGCGGCGGGCCTTGTCACGCGACAGGACGGCCTCGCCGAGCGCGTTCTCGACGCGCTCCAGATAGACCTCGACCTCGTCGCCGACCTTGATCTGCTGGTCACGGCCGGGGCCGGCGAATTCGCGCAGCGCCACGCGGCCTTCGGTCTTCAGGCCGATGTCGATGATCGCGAGATCCTTCTCGATCGCGACGACGATGCCCTTGACCACCGAGCCTTCGGCCGGCTCGGCAAGATTGAAGCTCTCTTCAAGCAGTGCGGCGAAATCTTCGCGCGCAGCGCTGAGGGATTGAGTAGCGGACATTTAAGCTCCTGGTCGCCAATGCGCCGGCACGGGGTTGAGATGCGTTCCATCCGCCGCGGGCATCGGGACATGGCGATTCCCGCTGCAACCTCTCGCGAAGCCCGGCGCATTGGCCGCGGCGTCCGGAACGTAGACTTTGATACCGGCTTCCCACGACGTCGCGACGCGGCGCAACGAAGGAAAATCCGGCGGAAAACGCGGCTAAACTCGGCATCGGCGGGGTGTTTCCGCGCTGTCGATGCACCGTCGGCAGGCTCTCCGCAGATGTCGAAGGGCAACCTGACGGTTCCGGAGCCGATGCGCGGCGGGGTGGGGCTTGCCTCCCAGCTTCGGCGACGCGCGTCCCGCACCGCCGGCCCTCCCGTCGACCGTCCATCATGTAGGGCGTCCGAACGGTGGGTGCCATAGCGCAGCGAGCGAGGATTTGCAAGGCGAAGCGGCCGCGAAAGCGCCCGCGGGCGCCCCTTGCGCGGGGTGTTTCACGCAGACGTCGTGCTTTCGCCATCCACCCATGCGCGCAGAAAACGGCGATGAATGCTAGAGTTGCGATAAGGTTCTTGTTGAACGTACGGGAATATCCGTATGCGCGGGCTGGCCGGATTCTGCTTCATCGCAACTAACGATTTGACCCAAGTCCGGCTGCAGCTCCGACGGGAGGCTCCCTCGTGCGATGCTGGCGTGTTGTACTCCTGGCCGGGCTCTTCGTCGTGGTGGGCACGATCGTGCCACTTGTGGCGACCGCGTATCTGTCGTGGCGGCTGGCGCTCGTCACGCAGGAAAACCAGCTCGATCACGTCGCCAACCACACGCTCGCCAACGCGCTCAAACTGTTCGACGATGCCGAAGGGACGCTGCGCGAGCTGAGTCGTGCCGACCTGCCGCGCTGCTCGCCCGAGCACATTACGCATATGCGCAAGCTGGCCATCGATTCACTGGCCACCGAGAACCTCGGCTTCATCCGCGACGGGGTGGTGCTGTGCAATGTCTGGGGCGTTACCGAGCACCGCATACCCCGCGCGCCGGCAAACGTCGTGCTGCCGGACGGCGTGGGTATCAGCGTCAATTACCGCGCCTTCTTCAACCCGCACCACCCGATGATGGTGCTGCATCTGGGCGACTTCACCGCCATGATCGACCAGATGCGCTTCAACGCACCGGGAAGCGATGGCGCCGCGCGGATCGACATACGAACGCCCGGCGGGATTCTCCTGCAGACCAGCTGGGCGCAGCAGGCCGCACCGGCCGCCCCGGCCGGAGACGAGCTCCTCGTCCCACGCGAGGCCAAAGGCTGGTCGGTGCTGGCCAGCCAGCCCCGAATCGGCCTTTACGCACATCTCGTCAGCATCAAGAGCCTGCTTGTCCCGCTCGGCGCCATCTTCGCCGCGCTTCTTGCCACGCTTACCATCTGGATGCTCAAGCGGCGCTACTCACCGCGCGGGGAGCTGGCGCGCGCGGTGCGTCATCACGAATTCATCGTGCACTACCAGCCGATCGTCGAGCTGGCGACGTCGCGCTGCATCGGCGCCGAGGCGCTGGTGCGCTGGCACCGGCCAGACGGCAGTATCGTGCGGCCCGACCTGTTCGTCGCCCTCGCCGAGGATACCGGCCTGATCCAGCCGATCACCGACCAGCTGATCGCGACGGCTCTCGCCGACCTCGGCGAGCTGTTGAGGGCGAACCGGCACCTGCACGTGTCGATCAATCTGTGCCCGGCGGACATCAGCTCGGGCCGCATCCTGCCGATCCTCAAGGCCGCCCTGGCCGGCACCGGCATCGAGAACCAGCAGATCTGGCTGGAGGCCACCGAACGCGGCTTCGTCGACATTGAGGGCGCGCGCGATACCCTCGCCGAGCTGCACCGGCGCGGCCACATGACCGCCATCGACGATTTCGGTACCGGCTATTCCGGGCTCAAATATCTGCAGCGCCTGCCCGTGGACGCGCTGAAGATCGACAAGTCGTTCGTCGATGCCCTCGGTACCGAGGCGGCGACCAGCCATGTGACCGAGCACATCATCCAGATGGCCGGCGAACTGAAGCTGCGCGTGGTCGCCGAGGGCGTGGAGAACCAGACGCAGGTGAACTATCTGAAGCTGCGCGGTGTCGACATGGCGCAGGGCTGGATGTTCTCGCGTGCCCTGCCGGCGGACGGCTTCATCGCCTATTGCCAGGCCAATCTGGAAGCCCATGGCCGACCGGCGAACATCGTCACGGTGGCCGCGGAATAGGCGGCACGCGCGCTAGCGCCGCGCCGCCCGCACCAGCGCGGCGGTGGCAAGCAGCAGGGCGGACACCGCCATGCCGGTCGAGATCATGCCCGCCGGCGTGATGCGCGCGCTGCCCTGCAGCGTGATCCACTTGCCGATCCGCACATCGTACACCGCCTTCATTTCCTCGGGATGCGTCGGGACGGGCTCGTCGGGCGGCACGAGGGCGATGGGAGCGGATGGCATGGCCTGTTGTCTCCGGTGAACCGGCGGCAGAGTAGAGCCCCCGCCCCGGCGGCGGCAATGCGGGTGACAGGGCCCGCGCGGCCGGCTCACACAGGAGAACCCTGCCGCACCAGCCACACATCCATAATCCAGCCCCGGCGTGCCCGCGCCTGCGCGCGCTGCGCCAGAATTTCCGGGCCCACTTCGGCAAGAGGGCCACTGGCGAGCATCTGCTCGGCCATGCCGAGATAGGCGCCCCACCAGAGGGCGAGCGGCGGCGCGCCTGCTTTCCGCAGTTCGGCCTCGCGGGCGATCAGCGCCTCCAGCCCGGTGCCGTCATCCAGCATGACGACAAGGCTCTCGCCGCCGGCGGGATAATCGGCGAGCACGCGGCGGCCGGTGGTGATGACGACCTTCTCGCCGACCGCGTTCAGCACCAGCCCATGCGCCGCGCACAGCGCCTGCACGGCGGAAATGCCGGGAATGACCTCAATGACCAGGGGGAGCCGGGCGCGGACCTCGTCCAGCACGCGCAGCGTGGAATCGTAGAGCGCGGGATCGCCCCAGACCAGCATGGCGCCAACCCCGCCCTCCGGCAGTTCGGCGGCGATGCGCTCCGCCAGTAGCACGGCGCGGGCAAGGTGCCAGTCCGCGACGCCCTGCCGGTACGTGCCATCCGCGGGGGCGGGGTGGATCTGCGGCTCGGCCCGGCGGCGGGGGCTGTCGATACGCGCCACCCGCCACGGGGCGCGGCGATGGGTCTCCAGCATGTGCTCGCGCAGGGCCACGAGTTCGCCGGCCGCTTCGCCCTTGTCGAAGACGAAGAACACATCCGCCCGGTTGATCGCCTCGACGGCCTCCAGCGTGAGATGAGCGGGCGAGCCCGCGCCCATGCCGATGACGAGGAGCCGGCGGCTCATGCCGGCACCCTCACGGCTCAGCGCCATCGCGTGCGGCAAACACCCGCTTGGCAATGAACAGCGCATTCAGCGCCGCCGGGAAGCCGGCATAGAGCGCCATCTGCATGATGGTCTCGACCACTTCCTCGCGGCTGGCGCCGACATTGAGCGCCGAGCCGATATGCACTTCCAGCTCCTTCTCGGCATGGCCGAGCGACACCAGACCGGCAACGGTGGCCAGCATGCGGGTGCGCAGGTCCAGGCCCGGGCGGGAGTAGATGTCGCCATAGCCGAATTCAAAGATGTAGCGGGCGAAATCGGGCGCGATCTCGTCCAGCGCCGCCATCACCTCGGCGCCGGAACGGCCGGTGATCTGCGCGAGCTTCGCCTTGCCGCGGGCGAGGCGGTCATCGTCGCGATCATCGGCCATGGTCAGACCCTTTCCCGTACGATGGCCAGCGCGCGGGCGATGCTTGCGTCGCGGTCGAGCGCGGTATTGTCGAGCAGCACAGCATCGGGCGCCTGCGTGAGCGGGGCGCTGGAACGCCCGCTGTCGCGCGCGTCACGTCGCGCGATGTCGGCCAGCACCTCGGCGAAGGAAACATCCTCGCCACGCCCGCGCAATTCATGGTGCCGGCGGGTGGCGCGCGCTTCCGGGGTCGCGGTGACGAAGATCTTGATGTCCGCGTCGGGAGCGATGACCGTGCCGATGTCGCGTCCGTCCAGCACTGCGCCGCCCGGCTGGCGGGCAAAGTCCTGCTGAAGCCGCAGCAGGCTTTCGCGCACCTGCGGAACGGCGGCGACGCGCGAGGCCGCTTCCCCCACCGGCCCGGTGCGCAGCGCCTCCTCATCGAACGCAGCCACATCGAGGGACGCCGCCAGCTCCGCCAGCGCCAGCGCATCCTCGAACGGCACGGCGCGCTCCAGCGCCGCCGCGCCGACCGCGCGATAGAGAAGCCCGGTATCGAGATGCGGCAGGCCGAAATGCGCGGCAAGGGCGCGGGCGACCGTGCCCTTGCCCGAGGCGGCCGGCCCGTCGATCGCGATGATCACCGCGCAGCCTCGGCGGGCTGCACCTCGATCACCGCCCCGAGCTTTTCCATCAGCGGCAGGAAGCTGGGGAAGGAGGTGGCGATGAAGGCCACATCGTCGACCTTCACCGGATTGGCGGCCGCAAGGCCGGCGACCAGGAAGCTCATGGCGATGCGGTGATCCATGTGGGTGGCGACGATACCGCCGCCGACCACCGAGCCCGCGCCTTCGACGATGAGATCGTCGCCCTCGATGCGATGATTCACGCCGATCGCCGCAAGTCCATCGGCCACCGCCGCGAGACGGTCGGATTCCTTCACCCGCAGTTCCGACAGCCCGTTCATGCGCGTCGTCCCCTCCGCATAGGCCGCCACAACGGCGAGGATCGGGTATTCGTCGATCATTGAGGGCGCCCGCTCGGCCGGGACAATGACGCCGTTCAGGCGGCCGGTATGGCGTACATGCAGATCCGCCACGGTCTCGCCGCCCTCGATGCGCTCATTCGCATACTCGATCGCCGCGCCCATCTCCTTGAGCGTGATGAACAGCCCCGTCCGCAGCGGGTTGGTCATCACCCCCTCGATGATGATGTCCGAGCCCGGCACGATCAGCGCCGCCGCCAACGGGAAGGCCGCCGAGGAAGGGTCCGCCGGCACGCGGATCGGCGCCGGCTTCAGCTCCGGCCGGCCCTTGAGCGTGACCTTGCGGCCATGCGCGCCATAGGGTTCGACCGTCACCTCGGCGCCGAAATGGGTGAGCATGCGCTCGGTGTGGTCGCGGCTCGCCTCCTTCTCGATCAGCACCGTCTCGCCCGGTGCGCCGAGGCCCGCGAGCAGGACGGCGGACTTGATCTGCGCCGAGGCGACCGGGCTCTCATAGGTGATCGGCACCAGGTCGCGCGGCCCCTTGAGAGTGAGCGGCAGGCGCCCGCCCTCGGCGGCTTCCACCACCTCGACGCCCATCTTCTCCAGCGGGTCGAGAATACGGCGCATCGGCCGGCGGCGCAGGCTGGCATCGCCGTCGAAGGTGGCGGTGATCGGGTTGCCGGCGACGACGCCCATCATCAGCCGCGAGCCGGTGCCGGCATTGCCGAAATCGAGCGGCGCGTCAGGCTGGGTCAGGCCGCCGACACCCACGCCGTTCACCCGCCATTCGCCCTCGCCCAGCCGCTCCACCTGCGCGCCCAGCGCGGCGCAGGCGCGGGCCGTGTTGAGCACGTCCTCGCCTTCCAGCAGGCCGGTGATTCGCGTCTCGCCGACCGCGAGCGTGCCGAAGATCAGCGAGCGGTGCGACACCGACTTGTCGCCCGGCACCCGCACCGTGCCCTTCAGCGGCGGCGACAGGCGCGCCAGGGCGGGCAGCGCCGCGACACCGCCATGACCGGCGTGCGCCGTGCCGGAGCCGGCCTTGTCCGTCGTGACGGAAGCGGAAGCGGTGCTGCTCATCTCGAAAGCCTTCTGAAGCGGGGTGCGCCCATGGCGACCATGGGAGGACCGTGACCGGCGCCCTCCTAGCACGAGGACGTTATCGCCGTCACCGCCATGCAAATGCACGCTTGACTCCACCGGAACGGCAGTTCAATGGGAGCACCCCTTTTCATCACCACCCCCGAGGTTCCCAGCCGTGGTGAAACCTGATCTAGGCACCAAGCGCATCTGCCCCGTCACCGGGCGGAAGTTCTACGACCTGAACAAGGATCCGGTGATCTCGCCCTATACCGGCCAGATCGTGCCGATTGCCGTCGCCCTGACCCGTGGCTCGCGCGCCGAGCCGGCGCGTGCCGCGGCTGTCGCCGAGGATCCCGAGGCGGAGGAGGTCGCAGAGGTCGAACTCGTCTCGCTGGAGGATGCGGACGAGGAAGCGGCCGGCAGCCCGTCCAAGGCGGTCGTGGTCGACGACGATCTCGAGATCGACGACGAGGTCGAGACCGACGATGACGACGACACCTTCCTCGAAGAAGACGAGGATGGCGACGATGACGTGACCGATCTCATCGGCGACGGCATCGAGGACGACGAAGAAAGCTGAAAAAGCGCTGGGGACGGCGCACTTCCTTCCACAGGGAGGCTTGCGGTCGTCTCCGTCCTGTGCTTTACGACCATCCCGCTCCGGCCAATGCCGAAGCGGATCGCCGGGTGAGACACCCAAGGCGCTGAGCGACAGCCCAGCGCCCGCCCGGCAACCCCCGGTGGGGCCATAGCTCAGTTGGGAGAGCGCTTGAATGGCATTCAAGAGGTCGGCGGTTCGATTCCGCCTGGCTCCACCAATCAACTTCCCAGAGACAGCTGAATTTTAGCGCGCGGAGCGAACGTCGCGCTGTGCCGGTCGGTTGCCCATGGCGCGACTGCGGGATGGCCTCAAGGCCTCCACGAGGCGGCGATCCTTCGATGAGCGCGCATATTGATGCCGGCAGGGCCCTCATGCCACAGGGAGCGGCGTGCCACTGCCACGGTTGCCGTGCGGGCAAGCAACGGCCCCGAACGCGAAACGCCCGCCACGGGTCGATTATGTCGATCCGTCAGGGCCGGGCATGCGTCGATGTGACGTGGCGCCGAGAGGTCAGCGTTCGCCAAGGAGTTCGCGATATTCGCGGGTCAGCCGCTCGATCTCGTCGGCATTGAACGGCCAGATATCAACCACGATGCCCTGGCGGATCTCATTGGCAAGCACAGGCCAGAAGCGATCGACCAGCACGGCAAGCGACTTGTCGGGTACGCCGCGCGTGCGCAAATCGAGGGCGCAGATTTCGCGAGCGATCTGTTCAGTCTGGTGCATCGCGTCGCAATAGCACGGTACCAACCTGCCATGTGTTCATGAGTGGACATTGGGGCGGACGGATTCGGACCGAGGTACCGACCGACAGCGGTAAGGGCATGAGGGACGTTTCAATTGTCACGCGAGCGGCATAGGGTGCGGCTCGGTGAGGAACGGCGCCGACCCGCCGGCCGCCGCAGACGCGAATCACGCCAGGAGATGAACGATGCAGCTCGGAATTGTCGGCCTCGGACGCATGGGCGGGAATATTGCACGCCGGCTCACCAAAGCCGGCCACAGCTGCGTGGTGTGGGACCGCAACGATTCCGCGGTGAAGGCGCTGGCGGCCGAAGGCAGCACCGGCGCCTCGGGCCTAGCCGATGTCGTCGCCAAGCTGGATGCGCCCCGCGCCGTGTGGGTCATGCTGCCGGCGGGCGGCCCCACCGAGGCGACGGTAGAGGAACTCGCCACGCTGCTCTCCCCCGGCGACGTCATCATCGATGGCGGCAACAGCTTCTACAAGGACGACATCCGCCGCGCCGCCAGCCTGCGCGAAAAGGGCATCGTCTATGTCGATGTCGGCACTTCCGGCGGCGTGTGGGGGCTGGAGCGCGGCTACTGCATGATGATCGGCGGCGAGAAAGCCGCGGTCGACCGGCTCGACCCGATCTTCGCCGCGCTGGCGCCGGGTCTTGGCGACATTCCGCGCACGCCGGACCGCGAGGGACGCGACCCGCGCGCCGAGCAGGGCTACCTGCACACGGGTCCCGCGGGGTCGGGGCACTTTGTCAAAATGGTCCATAACGGCATCGAATACGGGCTGATGCAGGCCTATGCGGAAGGCTTCGAGATCCTGAAGAAGAAGGACTCGACCGATCTTCCCGAAAATGAGCGGTTCTCGCTCGACATGGCCGACATCGCGGAAGTGTGGCGCCGCGGCAGCGTCGTCTCGTCCTGGCTGCTGGACCTCACCGCCATCGCGCTCGCCAAGGACGACACCCTCGGCGACTTCCCCGGCGAGGTGGCCGATTCGGGCGAGGGCCGCTGGACGGTGATGGCGGCGATCGAGGAGGCGGTCTCTGCCGAGGTGCTCTCCGCCGCGCTCTACACCCGCTTCCGCTCGCGCCAGGACCACACCTTCGGCGAGAAGCTGCTCTCGGCCATGCGCTTCCAGTTTGGCGGCCACACCGAATTCAAGAAGTGATCGCGCGGCCAGCAAGCGAGTAGGCAAGTTCCATGGGAAGCGAGACCGTCGTTCTCGGCCAGAAGGTGCTGGCGCCCGATGCGGCGAAGGCACCGGCCTCGACCTTCTTCATCTTCGGCGCCTCGGGCGACCTGACCAAGCGGCTGCTGCTGCCCTCGCTCTACAACCTCGCCAATGAGGGCGTGCTCGACGACGACTTCGCCATCATCGGCGTCGACGGGGTCGAGCGCAGCGAGGAGGACTACCGCGCCTACCTCACCGACGAGGTGAAGAACCTGCCGGGCTCGCTCGACACCGAGGGCGAGACCTGGAGATGGCTGATGAGCCGCATCGGCTACATCGCCGGCAATTTCGAGGATCCCGCCACCTATGGGCGCATCCGCGAGCGGCAGGACGCGCGGGCGCAGCAGACGCGCAATGCGGTGTTCTACCTCGCCGTGGCGCCGCGCTTCTTCGCCACCATCTCAGAGCAGCTCGGTGCCGCCGGCCTGCTCAAGGAGGACGAGCAGACCTTCCGCCATGTCGTGGTGGAAAAGCCGTTCGGCACCGACCTGCCTTCCGCAAGGGCGCTGAACCGTCGCCTGCTGGCCGTCGCCAGCGAGCGGCAGATCTACCGGATCGACCATTTCCTCGGCAAGGAAACGGTGCAGAACATGATGGCGCTGCGTTTCGGCAACGGCATCTTCGAGCCGATCTGGACCAAGGAATATATCGACCACGTGCAGATCACCGCCGCCGAGACGGTGACGGTGGAGCAGCGCGGGCGTTTCTATGACGCCACCGGCGCGCTGTGCGACATGGTGCCGAATCACCTGTTCCAGCTTCTCGCCATGACCGCGATGGAGCCGCCCAACTCCTTCGACGCCGACGCGGTGCGCACCGAGAAGACCAAGGTGATCGAAGCGATCCGCCACATGCGCCCGAGCGATGCCATCGGCATGGCGGTGCGCGGCCAGTACCGCGCCGGCTTCGTCAATGGCGAGGCGGTGAAGGATTATCGCGCGGAGAAGGATGTCGATCCCAAGAGCCGCACCGAGACCTATGTGGCGCTGAAGTGCTTCGTCGATTCGTGGCGCTGGAACGGCGTGCCGTTCTATGTGCGCACCGGCAAGGCGCTGGCCGTGCGGCGCACCGAGATCGCCATTCAGTTCAAGCGCGCGCCGGGCGTGCTGTTCCGCCACCTGCCGACCGCGCTCAAGCCGAACCTCATGGTGATCCACGTCCAGCCGGACGAGGGTGTGTCGCTGCGCTTCGCGGCCAAGGTGCCGGGCCGCAAGGTACGCCTGTCCGAGGTCGAGATGGACTTCCGCTACACCGACTACTTCAAGGCGGCGCCCTCAACCGGCTATGAGACGCTGATCTATGACTGCCTGTGCGGCGATCCCACCCTGTTCCAGCGGGCCGACACGATCGAAGCCGGCTGGGAGGCGGTGGAGCCGATCATCGAGGCCGTGCGCGGCGGGGAAGACGATGTGCAGTTCTATTCCGCCGGCTCGAATGGACCGGCCATGGCCGATGTGATGCTGGCCCAGGACGGGTTCCAGTGGCTGCCGCTGGAACGGGAGCGCACGCGATGAACGACACGACCCAAGGCGGCGGCAAGCGTCCGCTGCCCGGCCGCATCCGCCTCATGGTGTCGGATGTCGACGGCACGCTGGTGAACCGCTCCAAGGAGGTAACCCCCGCGACGGTGGAAGCGGTGCGCCGCCTGCGCGCGGCCGGTGTCGCCTTCGCCGCCGTCTCCGCCCGTCCGCCGCGCGGCATGAAGCTGCTGAACGAGGCGATAGGGCTCGACATCTTCGCCGGCTTCAATGGCGGCACCATATTGCGCGGCGATTACAGCCTGGTCGAACAGACGCTGATCGATCCCGCCGCCGTCCAGAAGGGCCTCGCCATGATGGAGCCGCGCGGCGCCTCGGTCTGGGTCTTCGCCGACAATGAGTGGTACATCACCGACCCGTCGAACCCCTATGTCGCCGGCGAGACCCGCACGGTTGCCTTTTCGCCGACGCTGGTCAGCGACTTCGGCGACCATGTCGAGCGCGCCGGCAAGATCGTGTTCTCCTCGACCGATTTCGACATGCTGGCCGCCAGCGAGCCGGAGCTGCAGGCGCTGGTCGGCGACGGCGCCACGGCACGCCGTTCGCAGGCCAAATATCTCGACCTTACCCCGCCGGGCACCGACAAGGGCTACGCGGTGCGCGCCTTTGCCCGCCATTATGGCGTGGCGCTTGAGGAGGTCGCGGTGATCGGCGACATGGCCAACGACCTGCCCATGTTCGGCACGGCCGGCCTCGCCATCGCCATGGGCAATGGCGCGCCGGAGGTGAAGGAGCAGGCCGATCTCGTCACCCTTACCAACGAGGAAGACGGCGTCGCTCACGCCATCATGCAGTTCGTGCTGCCGCGCGCGCCCTAGACCGGCAGCGGGGCGCCAGCGAGGAAGCTCAGCCCGAGAATTCGGTTTCGTGCTTCAGCACGTCCTCGGCTTCCGGATTCAGCGGCTGGGCCGCGCGCTCGGGCGCAATCAGCGGCTCGGGCTCGACGAAGCCGACCTGGCCGTCGTCGGTCATGAGCAGGCGCTGGCGCATCAGCCGCTCGACATCGCGCTGGCGGACATCGACGACGGTCGCCTTCGCCGTCTCCACATCGATGCCGTTGGCGAGCAGCGTCGCCTCGCCAAAAGCCAGCGCTGATTCGAAGGTCTCGCGTATCTCGTAGTCCACACCGCGCTCATGCAGCGAAATGGCATGGGTGCGATCATAAGCGCGCACATGCAGCCGAACGCCCGGGAAGTTGAGGCGCAATATGTCGACGATGCGGTCCGCGGTGTCGCGGTGGTCGACGCAGATCGCCACCACCCGTACCCGCTCCACACCCGCCGCGCGCAGCACATCGAGCCGCGTTCCGTCGCCGTAATAGATGCGGAAGCCGAAGCGGCCGGCGCTCTGGATCATCTCGACGTCATTGTCGATGATGGTGACCTCCAGACCCTGCGCCAGCAGGCACTGGGAGGCGATCTGCCCGAAGCGGCCGAAGCCGACCACCAGCACCGACCCGCCTGCGCCGCTGAAATCGGCCTGTGGCGGTTCGTCGGACGGCTGCCCGCGATCGAGGCGCTGGGCGAGACGCTCGCCGAACAGCGCCACGGGCGGGCCGAGCAGCATCGTCATGGCGGCACAGGCCGCGAGCATGTCGCTCTGCCGTGCGGAGATCAGCCCCAGGCCCAGCGCCAGGGGAAACAGCACGAAAGAGAACTCGCCCGCCGAGGTGAGCACAGACGCCGAGCGCACCGCATCGGCGCGGCTGCCTTCGGAGAAGCGGAACACCGCCCAGACCGACACGGCCTTGACCAGCGTCACCAGCAGCGTGCCGGCGATCAGCAGCGGGGCGTTGGCCAGCACCACATCGAGATTCATCGACATGCCGACGCCCATGAAAAACAGGGCGACCAGCAAGCCGCGGAACGCATCGACATTGGCTTCCAGCTCGTGGCGGAAACTCGATTCCGACAGCATCACGCCGGCAAGGAAGGCGCCCATGGCCATGGACATGCCGACCGAGGCCATCAGCGCGCCGGCGCCAAGCACCACGAGCAGCGCCGCTGCGGTCATCACCTCGCGCGCGCCGGAGCGGGCGAGGATGCGGAACAGCGGGGTCAGCAGATACCGCCCCGTGCCGATGACCACCGCGATCGCCGCCACCACGATGAGCACATGACCCACCGACTGTGAAAAGCTCTGTTCCTCATGGTCGCCCGGCGTCAGCAGCGGCATGAAGGCGATGAGCGGTACCACGGCCATGTCCTGGAACAGCAGGACGGCGAAGGCACGCTGGCCATAAGGCTGCGCCAGGCCGTTCTTTTCCTGCAGCAGCTGTAGCGCGATGGAGGTGGCCGAGAGCGCCAGCGCCAGGCCGGCGACGATGGCGGCGCGCCAGTCGAAATGATCGCCGGCATAGTGCGTGAGCACGGCGATGGCGCCGCCGGTGAACAGAAGCTGACCCAGCCCGAGGCCGAAGATCGCGCGGCGCAGCGCCAGCAGCCGCGAGAATTGCAGCTCCAGCCCGATGACAAACAGCAGCAGCACCACGCCAATCTCGGCAATGGTGAGAATGCGCTCGGGATCATGGAAGGCGCCGATGCCGGAAGGGCCGATGGCGACGCCGGCGAGGAGATAGCCCACAATGGGCGAGAGGCCGAGACGGCGGGCCACGGGCACCGCGACGACCGCCGTGGTCAGGAAGACCAGCGCCGCGATCAGGAAGCCCTGACCATCCTCATGCATTGCTCACCGGCTCCTGCCCCGCACGATCCGCATGCCCACCCCATCTGCCGCGAGGGATGGCGCCGCCGCGTGGCAGAACAATGGTGTTTTATGGACCTTCCGCCGGCTCGCGTCCTCCTATGGGAGCATCTTTCGCGCCAAAGGAAAAACGTTCTGTAGCCTTGACTTAAGGGAAGGTCGACGGGCGCCGTGCGCTTCCGACAGGACAGGGCGACCGGACAAACGGAAACGCCCGGCAAAGCCGGGCGTCGATCGTCGCGTCGGGGCTTGCAGGCCGATGCCGGCCGGCGCCGTCAGTGATGCTCGTGATGCGCCGCCGTCGGGCCGGGCGGGTTGAGCGTGGGATGAGCGGCCGGAATCGTATCGCGCTTCACCGGCGGCAGAGTCTTGAGGGCCTCGAACACCAGCGGCGCGAGCCCCTCGCCACCAGCGGCAAGATGATCCTCCATGCGCGCACGCATGCGCGGGTCCCAGAAATCCTTGATGTGCTTGGCGATGCCGGGCACGGCCCGCTCATGCTTCTGCACCTCGAAGAACTTTCCGATCTGGTTCGCCATGTAGACGAGACGGTCCATCGTATTAGCCGACATGGGCGACCAACTCCTGCTCTGCCCCGTCAAGCGCGATGCGATGGGGATGGGTGAACACTTCAAATCCGTCGTCGCGGGCGATCGCCGCCAGCGTGATGCCCGCCGCTTGTGCCGTGCGCACGGCGAGCGCGGTGGGCGCGGAGACTGCCACCAGCACGGAGGCCCCGAGCATGGCGGTCTTCTGCACCATTTCGATCGACACGCGGCTGGTCAGCAGCACGATACCGCCGCCTGCCTCATGGCCGCCCCGCACGAGATGGCCGACCAGCTTGTCGAGCGCGTTGTGGCGCCCGACATCCTCGCGCACGGCGACAAGGCCGGCCCCCGGCTCCCAGAAGGCAGCGGCGTGCACCGCCCGCGTCTGGTGGTTAAGGGCCTGCGCCGGCGGCAGGGAAGCGATGGCACGGGAGATATCCGCCGCCGTGAAGCGCCGCCCTTCCCCCACCGCCCGCGCCGGCTTCACCGCCAGTTCGAGGCTTTCGACACCGCACAGACCGCAACCCGTGGGCCCGGCGATCTGCCGACGGCGCGCCACCATCTGCCCGGCACGCTCGGCATTGATCCAGAGCCGGACCTCGACGCCGACAACACCGTCCTCGTCGTCGAATTCCAGCGTCTCGACCGATTCGACATCGGAAAGCTGGCCGATGACGCCTTCGGTCAGGCTGAAGCCGTAGCCGAAATCCTCGAGATCGGCAGGCGTCGCCATCATCACGGCATAGGTCGAGCCGTTATGCACGATGGCGACGGGCGTCTCCTCGGGGATCGTCCGCTCGCCCGCCGCCGCCCCCGAGGGGCCGACGGCAAGGCGCGCGACGCGGACGACCGGGGGGATCATCGAACCCGCGCCCTGCTCACTCCGCCGCGGCGGCGATACGCCGGCTCTGGCGGGTGAAAGCGTCATAGTCCTCCTGCCACTCGGACGGACCGTTGGAGCGGGAGATCTGCACCGCCGTCACCTTGAACTCGGGGCAGTTCGTCGCCCAGTCGGAGAAGTCCGTGGTGACGACGTTGGCCTGCGTGCCCGGGTGATGGAAGGTGGTGTAGACAACGCCCGGAGCCACGCGGTCGGTGATCTGCGCGCGCAGCGTGGTGCCACCGGCACGGCTGTCGACACGCACCCAGTCACCATCGCGCACGCCGCGCTGCTCGGCATCGTGCGGGTGGATTTCCAGCACGTCTTCCGGATGCCAGGCCACATTCGCCGTACGGCGGGTCTGCGCGCCGACATTGTAGTGGCTGAGGATGCGGCCGGTGGTCAGCAGCAGCGGGAAGCGGGCGCCGGTACGCTCGTCGGTCGGCACATATTCGGTGACGACGAACTTGCCCTTGCCGCGCGCAAACCCGTTGATGTGCATGATGGGCATGCCCTCGGGGTTGGCGTCGTTGCACGGCCACTGCACCGAGCCCATCTCGTCCAGCTTCTTGAAGGAAACGCCGGCAAAGGTCGGGGTGAGCGCGGCGATCTCGTCCATGATCTGCGAGGGGTGGGTGTAGTTCCAGTCCAGACCGATCGCCTTGGCGAGCATCTGGGTGACTTCCCAGTCGCCATAGCCGTTCTTCGGCGCCATCACCTTGCGCACGAGCTGGATACGGCGCTCGGCATTGGTGAAGGTGCCGTCCTTCTCAAGGAAGGTGCAGCCCGGCAGGAAGACATGGGCGTAGGCAGCGGTCTCGTTCAGGAACAGGTCCTGCACGATCACCAGCTCCATGGCGGCGAGGCCGGAGGCGACATGGTGGGTGTCGGGGTCGGACTGCAGGATGTCCTCGCCCTGGATGTAGATCGCCTTGAAGGTGCCGTCGACGGCGGCGTCCAGCATGTTGGGAATGCGCAGGCCCGGCTCGGCATCGAGCGGACGGCCCCACATCGCCTCGAAGGTCGCGCGGGTGGCGTCGTCCGAGATGTGACGATAGCCCGGCAGCTCATGCGGGAACGAGCCCATGTCGCACGAGCCCTGCACGTTGTTCTGGCCGCGCAGCGGGTTCACGCCGACGCCGCGACGGCCGATATTGCCGGTCGCCATGGCGAGGTTGGCGATGGCCATGACCGTGGTCGAGCCCTGCGAGTGCTCGGTAACGCCGAGGCCGTAATAGATCGCCGCATTGCCGCCAGTGGCATAGAGCCGGGCAGCGCCGCGGATCAGCTCGGCCGGCACGCCGGAGATCTTCTCGACCTCTTCCGGCGAATGGCGCTTGTCGGCAACGAACTCGGCCCAGTCCTGGAACTCGTCCCAGTCGCAGAACTGGCGGACATAGGCCTCGTTCACCAGCCCTTCGGTGACCACGACATGCGCCAGCGAGGTGACGATGGCGACATTGGTGCCGGGCTGCAGCGGCAGGTGGAAATCGGCCTTGATGTGGGCCGAGCGCACCAGATCGATGCGGCGCGGATCGACCACGATCAGCTTGGCGCCCTGGCGCAGGCGCTTCTTCATGCGCGAGCCGAACACCGGGTGCCCGTCGGTCGGGTTGGCGCCGATGATGAGAACGACGTCGGTGTCCTCGATCGAATCGAAGTCCTGCGTGCCCGCCGAGGTGCCGAAGGCCTGGTTCAGGCCATAGCCGGTCGGCGAGTGGCAGACGCGGGCGCAGGTGTCGACATTGTTGGTGCCGAAGCCGGCGCGGATGATCTTCTGGACGAGGTAGGCTTCCTCATTGGTGCAGCGCGAGGAGGTGATGCCGCCGACCGACTTGCGGCCATAGGTTTCCTGGATGCGCTTCAGCTCGGAAGCGGTGTGGGCGATCGCCTCCTCCCACGACACTTCCCGCCACGGGTCGGTGACCTTGGCGCGGATCATCGGGTTGACGATGCGGTCCTGATGGGTGGCATAGCCCCAGGCGAAGCGACCCTTGACGCAGCTATGGCCGCGATTGGCCTTGCCGTCCTTCCAGGGCACCATGCGCACCACTTCCTGGCCGCGCATTTCCGCCTTGAAGGTGCAGCCGACGCCGCAATAAGCGCAGGTCGTCACCACCGAATGCTCCGGCGTGCCGATCTCGATAAGCCGCTTCTCGGAGAGCGTGGCGGTCGGGCAGGCCTGCACGCAGGCGCCGCAGGACACGCATTCCGAGGTGAGGAACGCTTCCGACTGGCCGGGCGAGACGCGGCTGTCGAAGCCGCGGCCGGAAATGGTCAGCGCAAACGTGCCCTGCACTTCCTCGCAGGCGCGCACGCAACGATTGCAGACGATGCACTTGGCCGGGTCATAGGTGAAGTACGGGTTCGACTCGTCCTTCGGCATGACCAGCTCGGAGGTCGGGGCGAAGTGGTTCGCGCCCTCCATGCCGTAGCGCACTTCGCGCAGGCCGACCGCGCCCGCCATGTCCTGCAGCTCGCAGTCGCCATTGGCGGCGCAGGTGAGGCAGTCCAGCGGGTGGTCGGAGATGTAGAGCTCCATCACACCCTTGCGCAGCTGCGCGAGGCGCGGCGTCTGGGTGTGCACCTTCATGCCGGGCATGACCGGCGTGGTGCAGGACGCCGGCGTGCCGGCGCGGCCCTCGATCTCGACCAGACACAGGCGGCAGGAGCCGAACGCGTCGAGCGAATCGGTGGCGCAGAGCTTGGGGATCTGCGTCCCCATCTCCATCGCCGCACGCATGATGGACGTGCCCTCGGCAACCGAGATTTCCATCCCGTCAATGGTGAGGGTCACCATCTTGTCGGTCTTGGGAGCGGGCGTTCCGTAGTCGATCTCATGGACGAGAGACATGGGCTGCGTCCTCCTCATTCAGCGGCTTCGAGGCGGCGCGGCGGGGCGCCGAACTCCTCGGGGAAATGGTTCAGGGCACTGAGCACCGGATAGGGGGTAAACCCGCCAAGGGCGCAAAGGGATCCCAGCTTCATGGTCTGGCAGAGGTCGGTCAGCGTCGCGAGATTGGCCTCGACGCGCTGGCCGGCAATGATGCGGTCCATCAGCTCGACGCCGCGCGTGGAGCCGATGCGGCAGGGCGTGCACTTGCCGCAGCTCTCGACCGAGCAGAACTCCATGGCGAAGCGCGCCATCTTCGCCATGTCGGCGCCCTCGTCGAACACGACGATGCCGCCATGGCCGATCAGCGCATCCTTGGCGGCGAAGGCCTCATAGTCGAAGGGCAGGTCGAACTGCCAGGTCGGCACATAGGCGCCGAGCGGGCCACCGACCTGCGCGGCCTTGACCGGCTTGCCCGAGGCGGTGCCGCCGCCAATGTCGTTCACGAGTTCGCCGAGCGTGATGCCGAAGGCGGTCTCGAACAGGCCGCCGAACTTCACATTGCCGGCGATCTGGATCGGCATCGTGCCGCGCGAGCGGCCCATGCCGAAATTGGCGTAGAACTCGCCGCCATCAGCCAGAATGTGCGGCACGGCGGTGAGCGAAAGCACGTTGTTGATGACGGTCGGCTTCTGGAACAGACCCTTGTGCGCCGGCAGCGGCGGCTTGGCGCGCACCGTGCCGCGCTTGCCTTCCAAGCTGTCGAGCAGCGCCGTTTCCTCGCCGCAGACATAGGCGCCAGCGCCCATGCGCACTTCCATGTCGAAGCTGTACTGCGAGCCGGCGATGTTCACGCCCAGCATGCCGTGGCGCCGCGCGACCTCGATCGCCTTCTCCATGGCCGCGATCGCGTGCGGGTATTCCGAGCGGGTGTAGACGAAGCCCTTGGTGGCACCCACCGCGATGCCGGCGATGGTCATGCCCTCGATCAGCTCGAAGGGGTCGCCTTCCATGATCATGCGATCGGCGAAGGTGCCCGAATCGCCCTCGTCGGCGTTGCAGACGATGTATTTGCGGTCCGCCTGCGCGTCCGCCACCGTCTTCCACTTGATGGCGGTGGGGAAGCCCGCGCCACCACGACCGCGCAGACCGGACTTCTTGACTTCCTCGATGATCTCGACCGGACCGAGCTGCAGCGCACGCTCCAGGCCGCGATAGCCGCCATGGGCACGATAATCGGCATAGGAAGCCGGGTCGATGATGCCGCAACGCGCGAAGGTGAGGCGCGTCTGCTTGGCCATGAAGGGGTGCTCTTCCGGCTTGCCGATGCGCAGGTCGTGCGCGGCGCCGGAGAGGAATCCCGCCTCGAACAGGGCTTCGACGTCGCCCGCGTCGACCGGGCCGTAGCCGATGCGGCCCTCGGCGGTGGCGACCTCGACGAGCGGCTCCAGCCACAGCATGCCGCGCGAGCCTGTGCGCACGATTTCGACCGGCTGGCGGCGCTTCAGCGCGGCGGCCTCGATGGCGGCGACCACCTCGTCGGCGCCGCAGGCGATGGCGCAGGCGTCCTTGGGAACGTAGATGCGAATAGTCGCGGAAGTGGTGCTCACGACTGGGCCTCCGCGATCAGCGCGTCGAGACGACGCTCGTTGAGACGGGCCACGATGCGCCCGTCCAGCATGGCGGAAGGCGCCGTGGCGCACAGACCGAGGCAATAGATCGGCTCAACGGTGACACGCCCGTCCGCCGTGGTCTCGCCCAGCTTGCAGCCAAGCCGGTGCTCGGCATGATCGGCCAGCGCATCGCCGCCCGCCGCCTGGCAGGCTTCGGCGCGGCACAGCTTCAGCACGTGGCGGCCGGCCGGCTCGTGGCGGAAATCATGATAGAAGGTGACGACACCATGAACTTCGGCGCGCGAGACGTTCAGCAGTTCGGCCAGCATCGGCACGATCGCATCCGGCACATGGCCGAAAGTCTCCTGCACCGCGTGGAGCATCGGCATCAGCGGGCCTTCGAGGTGAGAAAACTCCTCGATCACCACGCGAGCGCGTTCCTCGCTCCAGGGTTCGTAATGCGGCATTTTCTCCCGGGCCTTCTTTTAGACTTTTCCAAAGAGAAGGATCGTACGCGGCGTATCCGAAATCAATCCGGGTGTTTCGTGCCTTGATAGAATTCTTCTATCGTCAAGGAGCCGTCGAGTCGCAGCTGTGGACATGCGCCTTCCCCTGCGGCACTACCCCACGATGTTCCTTAAATGTTCTTGACGCCGACGGGCGGGCGGTTACGCTTGCCGTTGCGGGAGTTGGGTTCAGCCCAGAAATGACGGGGACACGGCATGGTCCAGCGCGTGGCGACGGTGGCCTTCGAAGGCGTTGAGGCACGCCCGGTCGATGTGCAGATCCAGGTCAGCCCCGGCCTGCCGGCCTTCAATCTGGTCGGTCTCGCCGACAAGGCGGTGACCGAGGCGAAGGAACGCGTGCGCGCGGCGCTGATCGCCTCCGGCCTTGCGCTGCCCGCCAAGCGCATCACCGTCAATCTCGCCCCTGCCGACCTGCCCAAGGAAGGCAGCCATTATGATCTGCCGATCGCCTTGGGACTGATGGCGGCCATCGGCGCCTTTCCCGCCGATGCGCTGGACGGCTACACCGTCGTCGGCGAGCTGGCGCTCGATGGACGCATCGCTGCAGTCGCCGGCGTCCTTCCAGCCGCCATCGGCGCCAATGCGCGCGGACATGGACTCATCTGTCCGGCAGCCTGCGGGGCGGAAGCGGCATGGGCAAGCCCGGACATGCCGGTGCTGGCGCCGCTCTCGCTGATCCAGCTGGTCAATCATTTCGCTGGCCGGCAGCCTCTCGCCCGGCCCGAGCCGCGCCTCGACGGCGGCACGGCGCTATTGCCGGACCTCGCCGAGGTAAAGGGCCAGGAGACCGCCCGGCGCGCGCTGGAGATCGCGGCCGCGGGCCGGCACAATCTCCTGCTCTGCGGCCCGCCGGGGGCCGGCAAGTCGATGCTGGCGCAGCGCCTGCCCTCCATCCTGCCGCCGCTCGCGCCCGCGGAGCTGCTCGAGGTCTCGATGATCGCCTCGGTCGCGGGAACCTTGCAGGGCGGGGCTCTGACCAACCGCCGGCCGTTCCGCGCCCCGCACCATTCGGCCAGCATGGCGGCGATGGTGGGTGGGGGCATGCGCGCCCGGCCGGGAGAGGTATCGCTCGCCCATAATGGCGTGCTGTTTCTCGACGAGCTGCCGGAATTCGCCCCCGCCGTGCTGGATTCGCTGCGCCAGCCGCTGGAGACCGGCGAGGCGGTGATCGCCCGCGCCAATCACCGCATCTCCTATCCCGCACGCTTCCAGCTCGTCGCGGCCATGAACCCCTGCCGCTGCGGGCGAGCGGGCGAACCCGGCCAGACCTGCCGGCGCGGCCCGCGCTGCGCCGGAGAATATCAGGCGCGGCTGTCTGGTCCGTTCCTCGACCGTGTCGACATCCATCTCGATGTACCGGCGGTCGCCGCCATCGACCTCGTGCGGCCCGGCGCAAGCGAGCCCAGTGCCGTGGTCGCCGCGCGCGTCGCCGAGGCGCGCCGGCTGCAGCGCGCGCGCTTCCTCAGGCTCGGCCGGCCGGACCTTTTCACCAATGCCGAGGCCAGCGGCCCGGTTTTGGAAGACATCGCCACGCCCGATGCCGCCGGCACCGCGCTGTTGACCGACGCGGCGAAACTGATGCGGCTGTCCGCACGCGGTTATCACCGGGTGCTACGGGTGGCGCGCACCCTGGCCGATCTCACCGGTGCCGAAACCCTCGGCCGCGCCCATCTCGCCGAAGCGCTGGCCTATCGCGCCAGTGCCGACCGCAA